>JAZRFZ010000036.1:0-1820 GCA_045643925.1 Acutalibacteraceae bacterium
TGTTGATTGGTGATATAATCAACTCGACAAACTTGAATATGTAGAGGCAAAACAAGTGGGATTGCTTTTTGTTTTTACTTGTGATATAATTCTGTTATCGGGAATGAGGCTCTCCCGTGGGTATAATCCCTGAACCGCTTATTATAAGCTGATGGCTTCTGCGATTTTACGCAGAAGGTGTCGGCTTTTTTATTTTGTAAGGAGGATTTTTATGTTAACAAGTATTGCTTTGATTTTGCTTTCGGGACTGTTTTTCAGTTTCCTTTTCACAAAGATGAAGCTTCCGGGATTGCTCGGTATGATTCTTGTAGGAATTATCCTTGGTCCCCATGCACTGAATCTTATTGATACATCAATACTCGATATATCAGCAGATTTAAGGCAGATAGCCCTCGTAATTATTCTCACCCGTGCAGGACTTTCACTGAATCTCACCGACCTTAAGAAAATTGGCAGACCTGCCGTTCTTATGTGCTTTGTACCCGCACTTGTTGAGATGGTTGGGACAATCATTTTTGCTCCGATGCTTCTTGGTATTACTTATCTTGAAGCTGCAGTTATGGGCAGTGTAATTGCCGCTGTTTCTCCCGCAGTTGTTGTACCGAGAATGATTAAGCTTATTGATGAAGGCTACGGAAAAGATAAAAGTATTCCTCAGCTTATCCTTGCAGGCGCATCGGTTGACGATGTGTTTGTTATTGTTGTGTTTACTGTACTTACCGCCTTTGCCTCAACGGGCGAAATAACAGGCACAAGCTTTTTTCAGATACCGTTATCGATTATCCTTGGAATATTACTCGGTGTGATTGTCGGACTGTGTCTTGTGTTCTTTTTCAGAAAGGTGCATATACGTGATTCCGTTAAGGTGATGATAATTTTAAGCGTTTCTTTCCTGCTTCTGGAGGTTGAAAACAGACTTGAAGGCGTTATACCTGTGTCGGGACTTTTAGCAATAATGAGTATGGGAATTGCCTTAAACCAGAAGTATGATGCGCTTTCAAAAAGGCTTTCTGTCAAGTACAACAAGCTGTGGCTTTGTGCTGAAGTTTTCCTCTTTGTCCTTGTAGGTATTGCAGTAGATATTAATTACGTATTTACGGCTGGTGTTGCATCTGTGGTTGTTGTTATGCTTGCTCTTGTTTTCAGGATGTCAGGTGTTTTCCTTTCGCTCATTAAAACAGATTTTAATAAAAAGGAACGACTTTTCTGTATGCTCAGCTATACACCGAAAGCAACGGTTCAGGCGGCAATCGGCACAATTCCCCTTGCTATGGGACTTGACTGCGGGAGTATAGTGTTGACTGTTGCGGTTATTTCAATTCTTATTACTGCGCCATTCGGGGCAATATCTATTGATAAGCTTTATAAATCTATGCTTAGGAAATAGATAAATTCCAATTTGTCAAACTAACAACTAAAGGAGCTGACTTTTTTAGTCAGCTCCTTTCTTTGATTTATGCAGTCAAATTTTTTTACATACTCTGTTCGGCTTTTAACCTTTCTTTTTCTTCCTGAATCTCAGCTTTCATTTCTTTTATAAGTTCTGCTAATAGTATCTCACATTCTTCTCTAGTTTTGGCATAAACGTTTCTTGAAATTCATTTTCCGTTGGGGAGTCGGGGAGAGAATCACCTCACTCCGACCACCTAAGTACAGCTTAGGTAATACGTCCGAAATCCCTTGAAATATAGGGGGTTCGGTCTTTTTTATACCTACAGGCACTATGAAAATGACTGCTTTTTTCATTTTTAGGAGCACCGGTACAAGTGTAATAGTGTATGGAGTATAGGTAAAAGTGTACGGTGTATGAAAATCACAAA
>JAZRFZ010000037.1:0-31141 GCA_045643925.1 Acutalibacteraceae bacterium
TCAACAGACTCTGCATCCTTACTGTAAATAACATAACTGTTATTTCGGATAATCTTCTTCGCTTTGAGGCCAATGTCATCAATAATTTGCAATAAGTCATCGCAGAGCTTTGCTTTTGTTACACTTAACTCCACATGATAATCCTTTTCAGGGTCTGTCACACTACCGCAAACGAGGAATGCACCGCGCAAAAATGCTCTTGAACAGCAGTCGTTGTTCGATTGCTCAAGGTTAGAAAGATTTACTCTCAATGATAACTCCTTGCCTGTATAACCGAAGTAATTGAGGATGGTGATTCGGTCATCACGTGAAGGAATTGTTACCTTGTATTTACCTGCCTTTGAGCACTCCGTTGTGGGGGTAACTCCTGTAAGGTCGCGTATGCATGAGCTGTAATGCTCTGCAACGCTCTTAAGCTCTGTCATAAGGGAGATTTCGGAGAGCCCGAATGCTCTGCCGTATAACAGCATGCCGAAAGCCTCCGCCTTGTAGCAACAGGCGGAGGAAATTATTGTTGTTAATTCATTTTTTACTTCTGCACAAAAAGACATATCTTACCTCAGGACAATAACTTCGGGTTCAAGTGTAACACCGGTTTGTGTTTCAACAGTATCTTTTATAAGGTTAATAAGGTTCATTATATCTGCACTGGTTGCATTATCCTTGTTGATAACGAAACCTGCGTGCTTCTCACTTACCTGCGCACCGCCTACTGATTTGCCCTTGAGGTTACATTCCTGTATGAGTGCACCTGCAAAATAACCCTCGGGACGCTTGAATGTGCTACCTGCACTGGGGTATTCAAGAGGTTGCTTATCCTTACGTCTGCCGAGAAAATCATTCATACGCTCCTTGATATTCTCTTTAGAATCTTTGGTGAGCTTTGCCTTGGCAGACAAAACTATACAACCATTGTTTTTGTAAACGGAGTGTCTGTATGAAAGGTCTGCATCCTTGGCAGAAATTGTTTCCACCCTCATATCAGGGGTGAGGTGAGTGATTTCTGTGAGGATATCCTTCATTTCACCACCATAAGCACCTGCATTCATAAACACCGCGCCACCACATGTGCCGGGTATTCCGAAAGCAAATTCAAGACCGCTCAATGAGTTTTCAAGAGCAAAACGGCACAAGGAAACAAGGTTTGTACCTGCGGAGAAAACGAGAGTGTCATCACCCTCAACACTATATTCGGACATATTATCACCAATGATAATAATCGCTTTGTCGATGCCTTCGTCCGGAACAAGTACGTTTGTGCCGTTACCCAATACAGTGAAGGGGATGCCCAGCTCATTGGCTTTTGTGATAACATCCTTCAACTGCTCTGTGCTGTTTGGGGAAAGCCTTACACCGCAAGGACCGCCTGTTTTGAAGGATGTGTTGAGTGACATTTTTTCACCCAACACCGCTTCACAACCAATGCTTACAGCATAGTCATATAATTCCTGGAAATTAAATCTGGTATTCATAGTTCCTCTTATTCGTCAAGTAATGCTGCACCGATAATACCTGCATCGTTACCAAGAACTGCGGGAACAATCTGTGCCTGTTTGTCAGCATAAACGCTGTAACGCTCTGCCTTAACAAGATCGCGGATGGGCTGAAGGATTTTTTCACCCTGGCCGCTGATACCGCCACCAACACAAACAACGTCGGGCTGGAGAGCGTTAACGATATTTGCGATACCGATTGATACATAATAAAGGTATTTGTCAACAACAGCCTTTGCAACAGCGTCACCCATATCATAAGCTTCGAAGATGCTTCTGCCGTCAACTGCATTAAGGTCACCATCGCAGGTCTGCCACAAAAGGCTACCCTTGTTGCCCTGCATAGCCTCAACTGCCTGTGAAACAAGTGCAGTTGCGGATGCATATTTCTCCCAGCAACCCTTTCTGCCACAGTTACAGGGGATACCGTCAACATTGATTACTGTGTGACCGATTTCACCACCGCAGAAGTTGCTTCCGCGATAAACCTTACCGTCGAAAACAATACCACTACCTACACCTGTGCCGAGAGTAACTGCAATGAATGACTTAACTCCGTTACCACAACCTGCAACTGCCTCGCCGAGGGCGGCTGCATTTGCATCATTTTCAAGGTAAACGGGCTTTTTAAGTAATTCTTCAAGCATTTCCTTTGCAGGAACGTTTCTGAACTGAAGGTTGTTTGAAAATTCGATAGCGCCTGTGTCCTGGTTAACTGAACCGGGAGTGCCGATACCGATTGATTTAACATCTGAGTAGCTGATACCTGCATTTACAACTGCCATATCAACTGCTTCCTTGATTGAATCGAAGATTGCCTCTGCAGGACGGGGAGCACGTGTTTTTACCTTGCCTCTGCCGATGATTTCGTTCTTTTCGTTTACTACACCTGTGGCGATGTTTGTACCGCCAAGGTCAACACCAATTCTGTACATAATATATTCTCCTTTTACTTTGTTTTAAATTTAATGCCACGCATCAAGCTCTTTGGGCTGAGTTTCAACCTCACCCATACCGAGCTGTGCCATAAGTTCTTTAGCCGCATTATAGCCAAGCTTTTTCTGTCTGTTATTCATTGCCGCAATCTCAATGATGATTGCAAGGTTTCGGCCGGGCTTAACGGGAACTGTTGTTGTGGGTACCTTGATGCCAAGTATTGAAATATATTCATCTTCAATACCAAGTCTGTCATAGGCCTTTGTGCTGTCCCACTGCTCAAGCTGGATAACCATATCGATCTTCTCGGTAAGCTTAACCGAACCGATACCGAAGATATTACGCGCGTTTACGATACCGATACCGCGTAGCTCAATGAAGTGACGGATATTGTCGGGAGCAGTACCAACAAGGGTCTTTGATGAAACCTTGCGGATTTCAACTGCATCGTCTGCAATAAGACGATGACCACGCTTGATGAGTTCGACTGCCGCTTCACTCTTGCCGACACCACTATCACCCAAAATAAGAATACCTTCACCGTAAACCTCGACCATAACACCGTGACGGGTGATACGCTCTGCAAGCTCTGTGCTAAGGTATGAAATAAGGGTTGCCATTATGCCTGATGTAGGCTCAGATGAGCGCAGAAGCGGAACCTGATATTTCTCTGCAAGCTCCAGCATAATGGGGGATGCATCAATATTACGTGTAAGGATTGCAACAGGGGGTGTAAGACTGAAGAAAAGCTCAAGTCTTTCACGCTGTGTTGCTTCGTCAAGCTCACCGAGATAGCTCATCTCTGCAAGACCGATAAATTCAACACGCTCTCTGTCGTAGAATTTTTCGTATCCGGCAAACATAAGGCCGGGACGGTTTACATCCTGTGAACGGATAACAAGCTCACTTTCGGGTTTGTCAGGCATATAGATAACCTCGAATGAGTTTGCCTTGATAACCTTGCTGAGCTGAACGGAGTATTTAGAACCCAATGGGACCCCTCCCTTAAATATAATTGTATACCCGTTTATTATAAAACAAAAAATATAATATTCCAATACTTTATTGAAATTTTTTTGATTTTTTGATACAATATGAACACTTTTCAGTGCTTGAGAATAAAATGCAAAAAATGTATTGACATCCAGAAACTCCCGTGGTATAATCCATGTACCTCTCGTGGAGGGTTCTTTTTTTGTGCCCTGATTTTCTCACAGTCAGATATACGGAAAACGGACTTTCTTCGGAATGGGCGGGGATAGGCTCTGCTCACCGTTGAGAGGGAGGCTAATCAAAAATTGGAGGTGCCGTTAGTGAGAGTTAAAATTACACTTTCCTGCACAGAATGTAAGCAGCGCAATTACAACACTATGAAGGAAAAGAAAAACAACCCTGACAGGTTGGAGATGAAAAAGTATTGCAGATTCTGCAAGAAACACACTCTCCACAAGGAAACAAAGTAAGGAGGTAGCACAATGGCTGACGAAAACAAGAAGGCAGTCAAAGCTGATACCTCAGAGACTGCTAAGTCCCCTAAGAAGGATAAGAAGCCTTCTAAGTTCTCACCTAAGAACATTGGTAAGGGCATTGCGCGTTTCTTCAAAGATCTCCGTGGTGAGACAAAGAAGATTGTTTGGCCCGGTCGCAAGATGGTAATCAAGAGCACAGGTATTGTTCTTGCTGCTATCCTCGTTATAGGTGCAGGTATTTGGGCTATTGACTTTGCTATTTCAGGTGCAGTTACTGCTATGAACAAGGCTGCAAATGAAACAACAACAGCTGCAACAGAGGTAGTTGAAGATACAACTGCTGAGGCTGTTGAGGAGACCACTGAAGCCCCCACAGAGGAGACTACAGAGGCAACAGAGTCAACAACCGCCGCATAATCTGATTCCTAAACATCAGTAATTACGGAGGTTTATTATGGCTGCAGAAGCAAGATGGTATATTATCCACACCTACTCAGGTTATGAGAACAAGGTTGCGGAGAATATCGGCAAATTCGTTGAAAACCGTAAGATGCACGACAAGATTCTGGGTGTATGTATTCCTGTCGAAAAGGTTGTTGAAGTTCGCGATGACAAAACAGTCGAAGTAGAGAGAAAGATTTTCCCCAGCTACGTTGTTGTTAAACTTGCAGTTGAGTACAGCGATAAAGAGGGCGAAGAAAACGTTCTCAAGGTGCCCGACGAAACATGGCATGCAATCCGCTACACAAGTGGCGTAACAGGCTTTGTTGGTCCCGATGGCAGACCTGTTCCCCTCACTGCTGAAGAGGTTCGTAAATTAGGCCTCGAAGGTGCAGAGGGCGACGATGTTATTTCAACAGTTACAAAGGTTTCTTACGAAGTGGGCGACCTTGTTACAATCACCGAAGGTCTTATGGAAGGCAACTCAGGTGTTGTTGAAACAATCGATACTGACAAGGGCGTTGTTCGTGTTATCGTTTCATTTATGGGTAAAGAAGCACCTGTTGAGCTTCCGCTCAATCAGGTAAAAAAAGCGATTGACTAATATCGCAGAGTTAATTTGGTAATCAGTGGCAAAGCCACTGTTATATGCGGTACAAAGTACCGCGTGTGGGAGGAGTAAGGCGAGCTCTTATTCCGCCATACCACGAATTTTGGAGGTGCAAAACATGGCTCAAAAGGTTGTAGGTTATATTAAACTACAGATTCCCGCTGGTAAAGCAACCCCAGCACCACCCGTTGGTCCTGCATTAGGTCAGCACGGTGTAAACATCATGGCATTTACAAAGGAATTCAATGAACGCACAAAGAATGATATGGGTCTCATTATTCCTGTAGTTATCACTGTATATGCCGACCGTTCTTTCTCATTCATCACAAAAACTCCGCCTGCTGCTGTTCTTATTAAGAAGGCTTGCGGTATTGAAAGCGGTTCTGGTGTTCCGAATAAGACTAAGGTTGCAACAATTACCGGTGAGCAAGTAAGAAAAATCGCAGAACAGAAAATGCCTGACTTAAACGCTGCTTCAATCGAAGCTGCTATCTCAATGGTAGCAGGTACAGCTCGTAGCATGGGCGTTACTGTTGTAGATTAATGCTCCCGGGTGGGAGGTAAATCCGATTTAACCACTCTATTGGGAGGAAAAAATTATGAAACATGGTAAAAAGTATGTTGAGAGCGCAAAGCTCGTAGACAAGACAAAGCTCTACGAAGTTAAAGAGGCTCTCGAGCTTGCAGCAAAGACTGCAAGTGCTAAGTTCGACGAAACTGTTGAAATGCATATCCGTCTTGGTGTTGACTCTCGTCACGCTGACCAGCAGGTTAGAGGCGCAGTTGTTCTCCCCAACGGCACAGGTAAGAAAGTTCGCGTAGCTGTTTTCGCAAAGGGCGATGCTGCTAAGGCTGCAGAAGCTGCAGGCGCAGATATCGTTGGCGATATGGACCTTGTTGAGAAAATCACAGGCGGTTTCATGGACTTCGACGTATGTATTGCAACACCCGATATGATGGGTCTTGTTGGTCGTTTGGGTAAGGTTCTTGGCCCCAGAGGTCTTATGCCTTCTCCCAAGGCTGGTACTGTTACTCCTGACGCTGCTAAGGCTGTTGAAGAGGCTAAGGCAGGTAAGATTGAGTACCGTCTTGACAAAACAAACATCATCCACTGCCCCATCGGTAAGGCTTCATTTGGTGGCGACAAGCTCACAGAGAACGCAATGGCTCTCCTTGACGCTGTTATCAAAGCAAAGCCCGCTGCAACAAAGGGTACTTACATCCGTTCTTGCGTTGTAGCATCAACAATGGGCCCTGGCATCCGTGTAAACGCTGCTAAGCTCGGTACTTCTTCATCTGAAGAATAATTAAAAAAATGCTTGACATACCGCTATAGGTGTGTTAAACTACTAACGCTGTTCTAAAGACAGCAGGTGCAAATTTTGTTTAATGGTCTTTTAACCGCCTGCCGAGGAATGTGCTTACTTACTTGATTTATTAGGTAACTATGCCCTCCTCGCATTGCGCGGTGAGGGCATTTAAATTTGGCAACAAATTTAACGGAGGTGAATTTATTTGCCAAGCGTAAAAGTTTTAGAAGCTAAAAAGGCTGAGGTTGCTGCTATTTCTGAAAGACTTCAGAATGCATGCGCAGGTGTTATCGTTGACTACAAGGGTATTAACGTTGCTGACGACACAACTCTCCGTAAGGAGCTCCGTGAAGCAGGCGTTGAGTACACAGTTACAAAGAACACAATGATCGAACTCGCTATCAAGGGTACAGACCTTGAGGGTCTCGGTGAGTGTCTTGAGGGTACAACAGCTCTTGCAACATCAACTGACGACTACGTTGCAGCTGCAAGAATCCTTTGCAAGTTTGCTTCAACTCACAACAATTTCAAAGTTAAGAGCGGTTTCCTTGATAATGAGGTTATCAGCATCGAGAAGATCGACAGTCTCGCAAAACTTCCTTCAAGAGATGTATTGCTTGCTACTGTTTGCAGCGTATTCAATGCTCCTATCGCAGCATTCGCACGTGCAGTACAGGCTATCGTTGATAAGGATGGCGAAACAGCAGAAGCAGCTGCTGAATAATCACTGCTAAAAACAAATTTTTAAAAAATAGGCCTATTAAAGGCGACTAAATGGAGGAAAATAAAATGGCATCTGAAAAGATTACTGCTATTGTTGAAGAATTAAAAACACTCACAGTTCTTGAGCTCTCAGAGCTTGTTAAGGCTGTTGAAGATGAGTTCGGTGTATCTGCTGCTGCAGCTGTAGCTGTTGCTGCTCCCGTTGATGGCGGCGCTGCTGCTGCTGAAGAGAAGACAGAGTTCGACGTTGTACTTACAGACGTTGGTGCAAACAAGATCGCTGTTATCAAGGCTGTTCGTGAGCTCACAGGTCTTGGCCTTGCAGAAGCAAAGGCTAAGGTTGACAGCGCTCCCGCAACTCTTAAGGAAGCTGTTTCTAAGGACGACGCTGAAGCTGCAAAGGCTAAGCTTGAAGAAGCAGGCGCAAAGGTTGAGCTTAAGTAATTTAAACTTAACAGTTTTTAAAGGTACTTCGGAAACGAAGTACCTTTTATTTATTTGTTGACTTGACGGGATAAATATTTTATGATATTCAGAGTGGATGTTTCTTGGAGGTGACAGTGTGACAAAACGTATATTCTCGATAGTTCTTGTAATTATTATTTTGTTGTCGGGGTGTTCAAAAAATGTGCAGGAAACTGATGTAACCATACATACGGAGCCAACAACTGCTTACTTCCAACGTGAGGTTTATTCAAAATATGCCCAAAAAGATTTTATTGATTTTAACTCATCATCGTGGCTCCGAGAATTCAAACCCGAATTTGTGATGATTCACTTCACGAGTGCAGTTATGCTCGACAGAAATGACCCCTATAACATGGAGCTCAATAGAAGCATTTTCGAGGATAACGAAATTGGTATAAACTACATAATAGACCGCCAGGGGAATATTGTTTGTTATCTACCCGAAAATCGTGCCGCATGGCATGCAGGTGAGGGCGAATACAAAGGGGAAAAAAGACTTACTGATAGGATGAATAAATACTCAATCGGTATTGAACTCCTTGCAATAGGCTCTGTGAATGATATGGCGCAGTATATGTCAAGTGCAGAATATTATTCACTCAATCCTGATAATTACGGCTATACAGAGGCACAGTATGAGTCTTTGAAACGCCTTGTTTACGATATATGTGAGCGTCACGATATACCTGTTGACAGATATCACATTATCGGTCACGAGGAATACAGTCCCGAGAAAACAGATCCGGGTGAGTTGTTTGATTGGAGCAGGATTGTTCCGGAGGTAACAAATGGAAATTAAACCTATTGCATACATCAAAAACGGATTCGCAGAGAAATTCGGCATACCCCGTCAGAGCGGAATGGCAAAAACTGTTGAATCCCGAATAGTCTTCTGTCCGGAATACAGGGATGAAAATATGCTTAGAGGAATCGAGCAGTATTCACATCTATGGCTTATATGGGGCTTTTCAGAAAATGAGGGTCAATGGTCACCAACAGTCAGACCGCCTCGTCTGGGAGGTAACACCAGGGTTGGTGTGTTTGCTACACGCTCACCATTCAGACCAAATTCAATGGGACTTTCTTGTGTCAGACTTCAAGGAGTAGAGCAGTCAAGTGAGGGTAAGGTGCTTGTTGTTACAGGTGCTGATATGAAAAATGAAACACCCATATATGACATCAAACCATACTTACCCTATGTTGACAGTGTGGATGATGCCACGGGTGGATTCTCTGATGAACATAAAAATGACATTGTTCAGGTGGTATTTGCTGAGAATGTGGGTAAAATTGACCCTAATTTAAAAGGTCAGTTGGTAGAAATACTATCCTATGACCCGCGCCCATCATATCAACGTGATGAGGATAGGATTTATGGTCTTGATTTTAACGAATTTAGCGTAAAATTCACTTGTAGCGGTGATATTATTACAGTGACAGAGGTAACAAATGATATACGTAAAGCCTGATTTTTTCGATGATTTTAAGTGTATAGGCGGTAAATGTACAGATAACTGTTGTATTGGATGGGAAATTGATATAGATGAATTTACCTATGACCATTACTGCAGTATGAACACGGATTTTTCGCTGAAAATTAAAGAGAATATAATAGCTTCTCCCGATGGAAACCATTGTTTCAAATTGGAGGAGAAAGACCGTTGTCCTTTCCTTAATAAAGATAATCTTTGCGATATTATTATAAATTGCGGAGAGGACTCCTTGTGTGATATTTGCCGTGAACACCCGCGATTCTACGAGTGGTTTCCCGGTGTGACGGAGTGTGGTCTCGGTCTTTCATGTGAGGAAGTGTGTCGCATCTTACTTGAAAAGGACTCCTTCTTTCAACTGACGGAGTTTAACGATGGTGAGGAAATTATCCTTCAAACAAAGGAGGATACAGCAGAGTCGGATACATATATAATAACCTCTGCCTTGCGCCTTTCATTTTTTGAAATACTAAGTGATGAGAAGCTCTCATTGGAGAATAAAATAGTAAAGATACTCGAAAAAACACAAGCCTTTACAGGTGAATCCATAAAGTTAAAAAATGATTTAAAGCTCATTGAAGCCTACGAAAAAACAGAGCCTATCGACTCTGCATGGATAGAGTTTTTTGATAGCTTGAAGGCGGATTTGAATGTGCTTACAAGCACAGATTTTCTGTGGAATGATAGTGAAAGTAACAGATTGTATTCCCAACTTCTTGGGTATATAATCTACCGCCATTTTATAAAAGCTGTTTTTGATAACAGTTTTTCGCAGAGAGTGTGCTTTTGTGTTGAGAGTCTGAGATTTATTATGCTTTCGGATATGAAAACACTCAGGGAAAAGGGGACTCTTACTGTCCACGACAGAATAAACAACATCAAAAGCTGGTCAAAACAGATTGAATACAGTGATGAGAATACAGAACTACTGATATATGGTGACGTTATATGAAAAAACAGGAAAAAACTAACGTGATGCGATTGTTGGAGCAGAAGAAAATCCCCTACGAAATGCACGATTACTCTGAAAGTGGTGCGATTGCAGGGGAGGATGTTGCGACTGTTTTGGATGAAATACCTGAGCAGGTTTTCAAAACACTTGTGACTGTTGGAAAGTCAAAGCAGAATTATGTTTTTCTTGTGCCTGTTTGCGGTGAATTGAACTTGAAAAAAGCCGCAAAAGCCGTGGGGGAAAAGAGTATAGAAATGATAAAAGCAAAAGAGCTCCTGCCGCTTACAGGTTATGTTCACGGCGGATGCTCTCCTATAGGTATGAAAAAGTTTTTTCCCACTACCATTGATGAAACTGCACTTCTTTTTGACAAGATATTTTTCAGTGCAGGTAAAATCGGTTCACAGGTAGAGGTTGCAACGGATGATATTTCAAAAATTATAGATGTTAAATTTTGCGATATATGCGATTGATTACAGGATGTTTTTTATTTCACACAATTTATTAACAACATAAGTAGGATTAACGGGGGAGAGGTTGTCTTCTCCGTTTTTATTGAACCATATTGTGTCGATTCCGTAGTCATAACCGCCTTTGATATCTGCCGAAAGGCTGTCACCAATGAGTAAAACGTCGTTTTTGTCAGGATTTCCAAGACCATCAAAGCAATAGTCGAAAAATTCTTTGGCAGGTTTTGGGATACCGATATCTTCGGACACAAAAATGTTTTTGAAATATTTATTAAAATCACCAATTTTCAGACGGCTTTCCTGAACAAAACGGAAGCCGTTTGATACTATGTACATTTCATATTTGTCCTGTAAATAATCAAGAAGCTCGTAGGCACCGTCAACGGCATAGGCGCCTTGTGCCACACCGTTTTCAAACATTTCTTCAAGGATAGTGCCGTCGAATTCAATGCCCAATCGTGCAAGTATTATATTCCACCTGTTTGCGCGAAGCTCCGGTTTTGTGATTTCGCCGCGCTCAAGTCGCTTCCATATCTTGACGTTTTCTTCAATGAAGGTGTCGAAAACTTGGGGACTATATTCAAAACCAAGTTTTTCAAAGGCATTTATTATGGAGTGACGGGCGCACTCGTTGAAATCAATCAGTGTGTTGTCTAAATCAAGCAGTAATATCTTTTTCATAATTCACCTGAAAAAAGAACATCCATTGTTGCAGACAATGGATGTTCCTGTAATTTTTAAAGAAGCTTTAAAAGCTTGTCTGCAATATTTTCAAGCCAATCGCCTTCGAACAATTCGATTGCACCGGCATCTACTGCGGCTGCAAGCTTGTTGTTGATTGGGATTTGTGAAACTGTGTCAACGCTGTGCTTTTCAGCAATTTCCTCGATGTGGCTTTCACCGAAGATGTGGTGCTTTTTGCCACAGTCGGGACATTCAAAATATGCCATATTCTCCGCAAGGGCAATAATCGGTATGTTCATAAGGTCAGCCATTTTGACAGCCTTTTCGACAATCATACCAACAAGCTCCTGGGGTGAAGCAACGATTACGATGCCGTCAACAGGAAGACTCTGGAAAACTGTGAGGGGTACGTCACCTGTTCCGGGAGGCATATCCACAAACATAAAGTCAACGTCGTTCCATATAACGTCTGTCCAGAACTGCTTAACCGCACCTGCAATAACGGGACCACGCCAAACAACGGGGTCTGTGTCGTTTTCAAGTAAAAGATTTACAGACATAACTTCAATGCCTGTCTTTGTTCTGCAAGGGATAATGCCGGACTCTGTACCCATAGCCTTTTCCTTAATGCCGAAAGCCTTGGGGATAGAGGGGCCGGTAATATCTGCATCAAGAACTGCAGATTTGAAACCACGACGGTTCATTGTAACTGCAAGAAGTGATGTTACAAGTGATTTACCAACACCGCCCTTACCGCTGACAACACCGATTACCTTCTTGATGTTGGAAAGCTCGTGGGGTTTTTCTAATAAGCTTTGTGACTCCTGACGTGAGGAGCAATTCTGCGAACAAGTGCTGCAATTATGTGTGCATCCGCTCATTTATATCATCTCCTAAACTTCAACTATGATAACACAATAGGGATAAAATATCAACGGAAAAAGATGTTTTTATAATACATTCACTATAGTGAGTTTATTTGTGCTGTAAGTATTGACTTTTTTGGTCATTTTCTGTATAATGCTATGTGCTACTGTCAAATGGTATGTTTTGTAGCAAATAAATTATTAACAACAGGCTGTATTTACCACTTCTTACACTTCCCAATTAAGCCTGAATATACAGATAGGAGAATAAAAAATGAAAAGAACTTATCAGCCCAAGAAAAGACACAGAAAGATGGAGCACGGCTTCCGCAAGAGAATGGCAGACAGAAACGGCCGCAAGGTTCTTGCTCGTCGTCGTAGAAAAGGCAGAAAACAGCTCACATATTAAGTTCTGCTAAGTAGGAGAATAATGTGTCAGATTTCGTCACACTCAAAAGTAATCCCGATTTTCGTCGGTTGTATAATAGGGGCAAAGCTATAACTAATCCTGCGCTGGTTATTTACTATTCCAAAAACCGCGCGGGAATTTGCCGTATTGGTATAACTACAAGCAAAAAAATCGGTAATGCAGTAGAACGTAATCGTTCGCGGCGTGTACTTATGGAGGCATTCAGAAGTGTTTGCCCCAATGTTAAACCCGAGTACGATATTGTCCTTGTGGCTCGTTCCAAGACCAAGTATGTAAAAAGCACCCGCCTGGCAGAGATTATGAACGATATTTTTGCCAACGAGGGTATGCTTGTTACCGAGGATGAAGCGTGATGAAAAAAGCCTTTATGTTAATAATCAGGTTTTATCAGCGCCGTATATCACCGCTTTTTGGACCCAAGTGCAGGTATTATCCCACTTGCTCCCAATATGCTTTGGAGGCGTTGGAGGTTCACGGATTGCTTAAGGGCTCGTGGTTAGCTATCAGACGATTGATGCGATGCAATATTTTCTTTCCTGGCGGTGTTGACCCAGTACCACCGAAAAAGGAGAAAAAATAATCTCCTTACTATTCGAAAGGATATTTAATCGATGAGAGAAATTCTTGCCATACCTTTTGGTTGGGCGCTCAGCGGACTTTACAGTCTGACTGATAGTTACCTGTTGTCAATTTTCCTTTTGACATTTATTGTTCGTCTTTTGTTGTTGCCCTCATCAATCAAACAGCAGAAGAACAGTGCAAAACAGGTGCGTCTTAACGCAAAGGTAAACAAAATCAAACAAAAATATGCAGGCAATCAGCAGAAGATTCAGGAGGAAACTCAGGCACTCTATCAGCGTGAGGGATTTGGTGCTGCCAATATGGGTTGTTCATCTCTTGTAATTCAGATGGTTGTTATGATTGGTTTGTATGGTGTTATCTACAAACCTCTTACAGGTGTGCTTAGATTTTCAACAGAAACTGTTGAAAAACTGAAAACTGCAATGGGTATTGCTGCTGAAGCAAGCAAAAATACTCGTGCAAGCAGTATATATGAGCTTGAGATACTCAATAAATTCGCTGAAAGCAAGGATAAAATTGCCGGTATTCTCAATGCAGAGCAGATTGAATCATTAGAAAATTTCAAAAATAATTTTAACATCTTTGGTATTGACCTTTCACTCACACCCGATAAAGGTGAAATGAGTGTTTTATGGCTTATCCCCATTTTTGCATTCCTTACAGCGATGGCATCATCAGTATTTATGTTCTTCCGTCAGCGTAAGCAGAATCCTGAAATGGCAAAGAACCCCACTATGGGTTGTATGACATTTATGTCACCTTTTATGTCACTTGTGTTTACATTTATGTTCCCCGCAGGTGTAGGTGTTTATTGGATTATTTCAAACATTTTCTCATTCGTTCAGCAGGTTGTGCTCACAGCACTCTATAGCCCCAAGAAGGTTATTGCACAGCAGATGGTTGATGAAACTGTTGTTAGACGCTCCAAAGAGAATAACACCAAGCGCAGAGTAGAAATCGAAAAGAAATAAGGTGAAATTATGATAAAAGAAGCAATAGGCGTTGCTGCTACTATTGAGGAAGCCAGAAAAATGGCTATCGAAAACCTTCATGCTCCTGTTGAAGCAGATGTTAAGGTTGAAATCGTTACATTCCCCAAGAAAAAAGTTTTAGGTCTTTTCGGTGGTGCAGATGCACAGGTTAAAGCCTCTTATGACGATGGCATAGAGGAAAAGAAGGAAGCTCCCAAGAAGGAGAAGAAACCTGCTCCCCAGAAAGAAGCAAAAACCGAAAATAAAAAGAAACCCGAAAACAAGAAGCCTCAGCCCAAGAAAGAAGCAAAGAAGGAAGCTCCCAAGAAGGAAGCTGCTCCCACAGTTGACCTTTCAGGTATCGAGGCAAAGGAAACTCCTGCAACTGCATACCTTAAGTCAATCCTTGAGGGTATGGGCTTTAGCGGTGTAAGTGTTACCGCAAAGGAGACAGAGGAAGATATTTACTTCGAAATCACTTGCGAAGAGGATTATGGTAACATAATCGGCAGACGCGGTGAAACACTTGATGCTTTACAGTATCTTACAAGACTTTTCGTAAACCGTGCCGAGGATAACAACAAACGTGTTGCTCTTAACGTAGGTGACTACAGAGCACGTCGTGAGGAAACACTCAAGGCACTTGCAAAGCGCCAGGCAAACCGTGTGCTCAAATACAGCAGAAGCACTGCTCTTGAGCCCATGAACCCCTATGAGAGAAGAATCATCCACACCGCTATCCAGGAGGTTGAGGGTGTTACATCTCACTCAGTAGGTGAGGGTGACCGCCGTCGTGTGGTTATCACTCCCGAGGGTGGCGAAAAGCGCGGCAACTACAGAAATGACCGTCGTGGTGGCCGTCGTGAAAAGCGCGAACCTTATATTCCCGAGACTCCCGCAGAGCCTCGCGAAAAGAAGGTTGATGCTGCTGCATCTTCACTTTACGGCAAAATTCAGCCTAAGAAAAAGGTTGAAGAAGCACCTGCTGATGCAGAATAATTGTTGACAAATCCGAAAAACAGCGTTATTATTTAGATAATATTAGAAAATGTTGACGGAGAGAGTAAGGATAGACCACCTTTTCAGAGAGTGCGCCGGTTGGTGAAAGGCGCAAAAGGCTTTATCCCCAAGACCACTCCCGAGTGCAGTGCGAAGCGTAAGATAAGCATTGCCGTTTGCCGCGTTAAGGCGCCTCGAGTGACGGTATATTACCGTAATTTGGGTGGAACCGTGGAGTAATCTTCACCCCAAATGCCTTAGGGTATTTGGGGTGTTTTATTTTTTGTGAATTATCTTTTGAAAGGATGATATATATGGTTAAAATCAAACTTCGTGACGATGTAAAGGAATTCCCCAAGGGAATAACTCCCGCTGATGTCTGCAAGGAAATCAGTATGGGTCTTTACAGAAATCTTTGCGCTTGTCTTATCAACGGTGCAAGTGCAGATATCCGCACACCTATCAATGAGGATTGCGAATTGGAGCTTCTTACATTTGACAGCGCAGAGGGCAAACACGCTTTCTGGCACACAGCATCACACATCCTTGCACAGGCTGTGAAAAGACTTTTCCCCGAGGCAAAGCTTGCAATCGGTCCCGCTATTGAAAACGGCTTTTATTACGATATAGACTCTGACGTTTCATTTACCCCCGAAACACTTGAAAAAATCGAGGCGGAAATGAAGAAAATTGTCAAAGAAGACCTTCCCCTCGAAAAGTTTGAGATGGAGCCACAGGTAGCTATTGAGGAAATGAAAGCAAAGGGCGAAATCTACAAGGTTGAGCTTATTGAGGAGCACGCAGGTAAGAATGAACCCATCAGCTTCTACAAGCAGGGTGAGTTTACCGATGTTTGTGCAGGTCCTCACATTCCCTCAACAGGCAGAGTAAAGGCATTTAAGCTTACTGCTTGTACAGGTGCTTACTGGCGTGGTGACCAGAACAACAAAATGCTTCAGCGTGTTTATGGTACTGCATTCCCAAAGGCTGCAGAGCTTGAAGAACACCTTGCAAGAGTTGAAGAAGCTAAGAAGCGCGACCACAACAAGCTTGGTCGTGAGCTTGAAATTTTCACAACTGTTGATTCAATCGGACAGGGTCTTCCCATTCTTCTTCCCAAGGGTACATTTATTGTGCAGACTCTTCAGAGATTCGTTGAGGACGAAGAGGCTAGAAGAGGTTGGGTTCGTACAAAAACTCCCCTTATGGCAAAGAGCGACCTTTACAAGATTTCAGGTCACTGGGATCACTACAAGGACGGTATGTTCGTCCTTGGTGACGAGGAAAAGGATGACGAGGTTTTCGCACTCCGTCCCATGACTTGTCCCTTCCAGTATCAGGCATATCTCAACAGAGCACGTTCATACCGTGACCTGCCTATGAGATTGGCTGAAACATCAACACTTTTCAGAAACGAATCATCAGGCGAAATGCACGGTCTTATCCGTGTTCGTCAGTTCACAATTTCCGAGGGTCACCTTATGTGCCTTCCCGAGCAGCTTGCAGACGAGTTCAAGC
Organism: Acutalibacteraceae bacterium; assembly: GCA_045643925.1. GTDB lineage: Bacteria > Bacillota > Clostridia > Oscillospirales > Acutalibacteraceae > DTU089. The sequence continues at coordinate 16,413 of JAZRFZ010000037.1, forward strand.
GTTGTCTTGACCTTTGCATCTTTATGCTCAAAACACTTGGTCTTTACGAGGACGTTTCATACCGCTTCTCACAGTGGGATCCCGCTGATACAGAGAAGTACATTGGTACTGTTGAGCAGTGGGATGAGGCTCAGGGCGTTATGAAAGAGATTCTTGACGATATCGGTCTTGATTATAAGGTTGGTATCGGTGAGGCTGCTTTCTACGGTCCCAAGCTTGATATCCAGATTAAGAACGTTTACGGTAAAGAGGATACTCTTATCACAATTCAGATTGACCAGATGTTGGCTGAAAAGTTCGGTATGGAATACGTTGACCGTGACGGCACAAAGAAGAATCCCTACATCATTCACAGAACATCAATCGGTTGTTACGAGAGAACACTTGCACTCCTTATTGAAAAATATGCAGGTGCATTCCCCTTGTGGCTTGCTCCCGAGCAGTTCCGTATCCTTCCCATCTCTGAAAGACATCATGATGCTTGCTTTGAGCTTAAGAATAAGCTTGAGGCAGAGGGCTTCCGCGTAACTGTTGACGACAGAGCAGAGAAAACAGGCTACAAAATCCGTGAAGCACAGCTTCAGAAAATCCCCTATATGCTTGTTCTCGGTGACAAGGAAATCGAGAATAACGAGGTTGCAGTCCGCGCAAGAAAGTCGGGCGATATGGGTACAATGAGCGTTGCAGATTTCTGCGCTATGGCTCATAAAGAGGTTGATGATAAGGTTATTAACTGACATACGTCAGTTAACTAAGTTTGCCTGACGGCAAGTGAAGTTACTTCGTAGTGAAGTTTCTGCGAAGTGAAGTTTTGCTTTCAGCAAAGTGATAAGCAAGCTTAACTTCACTTTGCACCGCAGGTGTAAAACTTCACTGTGATTTATCACAACTTCACTTTTCGCATAGCGAAAAACTTCACCCCACAAAAATGAATATACAAACAACGACATCCCTGTGGAGTAATCCATAGGGATGTTTTTTGTTGAAATTTGTAGTATGTTATGGTAGTATTGTGGGAGAGGTGATATGATGAAACCTGTTTTTGGTATTGATGTAACAAAAAACAAGAAAAATGATGTGGGAAATGAAAGGGCATTTATCTGTCAGCAAATCTCACAGACAAATGCAGAAAGTCTTAACAGAATAACTGAGGAAAACTCACAGATAAAGAAGAAAATGATTCTCCCCCTTCCTTTGCGTATTTTTCAGGGTATTGTGATGGTTGTTGGCATTATATTGTTCAGAGTTTCAATGAATCTTACCCGTGACGGTATGACATTATCGGAAATGCTTAACAGAGCGCCCTGGGTACCGTTGGGAATACTTGTTTGCTCGGCAATATTCTCAGGCTTACTTATGTTGGCGAGTGCTAAGCGCAAGAAAATTGCAGAAAGCGATGAAAGCATAGTTGTTTCAAACAGAATTGATGTTGTTTGCAATAATATCTACGCTGAGCTTGGTGTGGATGAAAATACTCCCGAGGTTGATATACTCAGCTTCAGATATAAGGCAAGGAAAAGTGGAAACGTTCCTGTTACCAATAGCCTTTCTCCCGTGAATGCTTCAAATCTTGCACATAAATTCTACGTCAGTGACGGCAACCTTTACCTTGTAAGCCTTGAGGCAAAGTATTGTATTCCCTTGGATAGGGTTACAGGTATTAAAACTGTTAAGAAACAGGCAGCAGTTCCTGCGGATATGTGGAACAAAGCGATTTATTTCACCGAAGGATATTTTGAGCAATTCAAGATAAGGTGCAACGATGGAGTTATTTATATAAGACCCTATCACGTTTTGTGCTTTCAGCATAACGGTGAGGAATGGGGATTGTATTTCCCTTGCTACGAGCTTCCCTTGTTTGAAAATATTACAGGCTTAAAAGCAGAATAAAAAATGGTCGGAGCTTTCTCCGACCATTTTCTTTTTATTTCACTTCATACCCCTCATCAACAATCGCCTTAATTAAAACATCATCGGCAACATCCTTGTTGAGTGTTACTGTTGCGGTGTTTCTTTCGTGACTTGCAACGGCACCTTCTACACCGTCAATGGCGGTTAATGCCTTTACCACGTGAGCTTCACAGCGGGGGCACATCATACCCTCTACGTTAAACGTTTTTGTCATAATATCAATTCCCTTCTTTTCCTCTGTATCGATTTGAACAGGGGAGATTGTTTTTTTATCTGCAATAAATTTGGATTTAAAAAATCTTAATCGCAAGGCATTTGAAACTACGCAAAGTGAGCTCATACTCATAGCCGCAGAGCCTATCATTGGGGTCAGCTTAAGTCCCAGTGCGGGGTAAAAAACGCCTGCCGCCAGGGGGATACCAAGCACATTGTAGAAAAACGCCCAGAACAAATTGATTTTTATATTTCGCATTACGGCTTTGCTCAGCTCGATTGCCTTTGCACCGTCAAGGAGAGTGTTGTTTATGAGCACAATATCTGCCGAGTCAATGGCAATATCGGTACCTGCACCGATTGCAATTCCTACGTCTGCACTGACAAGCGCAGGGGCATCGTTGATACCGTCACCGAAGAAAGCAATCTTATGACCCGCATTTTTCAATTCTCGTATAATTTGTTCTTTTTCAGCAGGTAAAAGGTCCGAGTATATTTCATCAACACCTGCTTTTTTGCCGATGAATTCAGCGGCACTTTTGTTGTCACCTGTGAGCATAACAACCTTTTTATCCCATTTGCGGAAAAGGTCTATTGCCTTTATACTGTCCTGACGGAGAGTATCTGCAACGGCAATTACGCCTATAACCTCACTTTCCCGTGCGAATATCAGGGGCGTTTTGCCCTGTGAGGCATATTCGTTTATTGTTGTGTCAATACCCGAACAATCAATATTGTTTTCTGTCAGAAATCTTCGGTTACCCGCAAGATATTTATGATTATCTATGGTACCGTATATACCTTTTCCTGTGAGCGATGAAAAGTCGGCGACCTGATATAAGGTCAGGTTTCTCGTTCTTTCGCGTATGGCAAGTGCCACAGGGTGTTCACTACCATGCTCTACTGAACCGCAGATTTTTAGGAATGCCGCTTCGGATAATTCGGGGTCAGCAACGTAAATGTCGCTTACACTCATTTTTCCTTCGGTTACTGTACCTGTCTTGTCGAGGACTATGGTATCAACGCTTCCCGCGGTTTCAAGTGCGGTTGCGGTTTTTACGAGAATGCCGTTTTCTGCCGCTTTGCCTGTTCCTGCCATTATGGCAACGGGGGTTGCAAGACCCAAGGCACAGGGGCAGGATATGACGAGTACGGTAATTGCAAATGAAAGTGCGCTTTCAGGCTCTGCACCCGAAATCAACCATAGTATAAATGTAATTGCAGAAATAATAAGAACAATGGGAACAAACACACCGCTTACCTTATCTGCAAGTCGGGCAATGGGTGCTTTTGTGGCACCTGCCTCGTCAACAAGGCGAATTATTTGTGCAAGGGTGGTGTTTTCACCAACCCTCGTGGCGGTCATATAAAACGTGCCGTTTTTGTTTAGGGTTGCGGATATAACCTTGTCACCTACCGACTTTTCCACGGGTAGTGATTCTCCTGTAACTGCCGATTGGTCAACATAGCCGTTGCCCTCAGTTATTGTGCCGTCAACAGGTATTTGCTCACCGGGGCGGATTATTACAATATCACCCTCAGCTATGTCAGAAGCCTCAACGGTTATTTCTTTACCATTCTTTATGATGTTTGCAGTCTTGGGTGCCAAATCAATAAGCTTCCCAAGAGCATCTCCTGTTTTACCCTTTGCCCGTGTTTCAAAATATTTGCCAACTGTTACAAGGGTAAGTATCATAGCGCAGGATTCAAAATAAAGCTGATGGGAATAGTGTGCCAACATTTCGATATTGCCGCGTGTTGCACAATAAGCCATCATAAATATTACAAACACACCATAGATAAATGATGCACCTGAGCCTACCGCAACAAGGGTGTCCATATTTGATGCTCGTTTTATAAACCCTTTAAAGCCCGAAACATAAAACCTGCGGTTAATTATCATAACGGGTATGGTAAGAAGTAGTTGCAATATTGAATTTATGAGTGCATTTTCTGTGCCTGTAAGGATAGCGGGTAAGGGGAGGTGAAGCATACTTCCCATTGCAATGTACATAAGCACTGCGAGGAAGATTATTGACAGCACAAGACGATTTTTCATAGCCTTAATGGTTTTACGGTCATTTTCCTTGCGCTCATCCCATTGTGATTTTAAAGTGCTTTTTTTGGTGTTTGATTGAAGCGCTGCTCCGTAACCGATATCCGTTACGGCATTTATAATGTCATCCTCTGTGGTGACTTCATCATCAAATGTAACGGTCAACTGTTGTGCCAAAAGATTAACTTCAGCTTTTTGTATGCCTTGTAGCTTACAGGTGGCTTTTTCAACGTTTGCCTGACAGGCGGCACAGGTCATACCCGTTACACGAAATTTTTCTTTTCTGATTGCCATAACTTACCTCATCAACTTCTGCAGAGTTGTAACAAGCTCGTCAATAGTTTCATCCTTGCCGTTTTTGATGTCCTCTGACACACAGGTGCGTATGTGATTGCCCAATAACTCTTTGTTGAAGGCGTTGAGTGCTGCATTTATAGCACTTACCTGGACAAGAATGTCTGTGCAATAAGCATCATTTTCCACCATATTGCGTATTCCCCGAACCTGTCCCTCAATTCTGTTAAGTCGGTTTACGAGCTTTTTGAACTCGTCATCACTTCGTTGCTTTGTTTTATGAGAGCAGCAATTACATTCTGCCATTTTAACGCACCTCCTATATACCCTGTGGGGGTATATTTTATCATAAGCAATTTGCTCCGGTTTGTCAAGGGGATTGTTGACAAACAGCTTTGGTATATGGTAACATTTTAAGGTAATATTATGCCGAAAGAGGCGATTTTCATGAGAAAATATGTTGAAGAGGTTCTTGCCCCCAAGCTTCAGGGTGATGGCGGTTGGGTTGAGTTTGTTTCCTTTGACAATAGTGATTTGACGCTCCTTTTCAGGGGTGAGTGCTCCAAATGTCTTATTCTGCATCGTTGCACAGATTGGATAGAGCAGGAAATCAAACGTGATTTGAAGAAAGATGTTAAGGTTGTTGCAATCCGCAAAAAGCCGTATTTTCAAGATGTGTGAGGTGGCAAAATGGCACATATAAAGGTTGTAAGACGTTCTTTAAGACCCGAAGAATGGACTGATTTACGCTTCGGTTGGCTTAAAAGATATATTTATAATAAAAAGTGGGAAATCAAGAATTTACAAATACGTGATGCCCGTCAGGTGCGCGAAATGGAGTTTGAATACTATTCGGAAGATTATCGTCCGCTTAATAAGGGCGATATGTACTTTACTCCCGACGGCACCGCTTTTATTAAAGCAGATGTGGAAATTCCTGAAGAATTTAAGAACGAGGAGCTGTGGTTTTCACTTAAAACTGCGGCGGAAATATGCGTTAAGGTTAACGGCAAATATGTGGGTGGTGTTGACCCTAACCGTGACAGAATGTTGTTGTCACCATACGTTGATGTTAATAAAACCCTTCACTTTGAAATGATGGGTTACAATCGAAGTAAGCCTGATGATGAGAGAAATCCCGAAAGTCTTTCTGTCCGTGGTTGCCGACAGATTTTTGAGGGTGCATACATTTGCACAATCAATAATGATGTGCAGGATTTGGTGTATGATTTTGAATTACTTCTTGATATAGCCAAAAGTGATATGTTCAATGAAGATTACAGAGCATTCCTTAACAAAGAGCTTGATAATGCTATGAGTCTTATTGATTTTGACAGCGACGTGCTTACAGGTGTGAGTGAGGCGAAGCAGTATATTGAAGATGTAATTTATGCTAACGACACTTATAAAGGCACAGGTGATGTGGCTTTGGTTGCCCACTCTCACCTTGATATTGCCTATTACTGGCGCAGAATTCACGCTGTGCAAAAAAATCTGCGTACAGTTCTTATACAAATGCGCTTGATGGATAGGTATCCGCACTTCAAATATGCTCATACTCAGCCTTATACCTATGAAACTCTTGAGCAATATTATCCGGATGTTTTTGAGGAGCTTAAGGAAAAGGTGAAAAACGGACAATTTGAGCCTGTGGGCGCAATGTATGTTGAGCCCGATTGCAACGTGCCTAATGCGGAAAGTCTTATAAGACAGTGCCTTTACGGGCAGAAAACCTATGAGCGTATGTTTGGCAAACGGGTAAATAATGCATGGCTTCCGGATGTTTTCGGCAATAGCTGGATTTTACCGCAGATTCTTAAGAAAAGCGGTGTCGATTACTTTGTTTCAAACAAAATGTCAACCTGGAACGATACCAACAGATTCCCACACAACAACTTTATATGGCGTGGTATTGATGGTACAGACGTTTATGCATGTGTACCGCCCACACACTTTATAACATGGAATATGCCCAGTCAGATTCAAGAAAACTGGGAGGCATATATTGACAAGGATTGCGGCGGACAGACCCTGAATATGTTCGGCTATGGTGATGGTGGCTCCGGCTGTACTGAGGAAATGATTGAGCTTATGAATCGTTTTGATAAGCTTTCAATTATGCCGAAGTGTGAGCACACAAGCGGTGCGGATTTTCTTGAAAAGAACCTTAAGGATAACAAAAAGCTTCAGGTGTGGGATGGTGAATTGTACCTTGAAATGCACCGAGGCACGTTCACTACAAAGAGTGTTATGAAACGTGCAAACCGTCGCCTTGAGGAAAAATTCAGAACGGCAGAAATGCTTTCTGTTATGCGCGGTGATAATAATCGTGATGAAATTACAAGGCTTTACAAAAGATTTCTCATCAATCAATTCCACGATATATTGCCTGGCTCTCATATTCATCCGGTTTACCTTGATGCTATGGCAGATTATGCTGAGGTCGAGTCTGCGCTTGATAAAATTATCGGTAGCGGTAGCAAGTATTTCAATACGCTTAACTTAAAGCGTGATTGCCTTACGTTTGTGGAAAACAAAAATGGTTCTGCTACACGATATGGCAAAAAAGGTAATTGGCTTGTACCTGATATCGAGCCCTTATCATCAAAAACACTTCGAAAAGGTAATTTCAATGCGGAGTGGTTTAACTTTGATAATAATACCCTTGAAACACCTTTTTACAGAACCAAAATAAATAATGACGGCTCAATTGCGGAGCTTTATGACAAAGAACTGAATCGTCAATGGGTAAAAGGTGATTTTAATAAACTGAAAATGTATATGGATTGCCCCGGTAACTATGATGCTTGGGATATTCTGCCTAATTATCGTGATAAACAGTTTCATTTGCAAGTTAAAAAGCCCCTTGGATTGGTTGAGTCTGACGGTGAAAGCGTAACACTCGCTTGTGTTGTCGGTACTGAAAGCTCTTCATGGGAAATGCGTTTGCGCTTTTTCAGGCAGAGCAGAGGCGTTGAGGTTGAAAGTAATGTTGATTGGAATGAAAAACACAAGCTTGTTAAGGCAGAATTTCAGTGTAACATTCTTACCCGAAAGGCTATTTGCGACACATCTGCAGGTTTTATTGAGCGTGAAACTCATCGTAATACAACCTGGCAACAGGCTCGTTTCGAAACTTGTCACCATAAATGGTGTGATATGTCAGAGCCTTGTGGAGGTATTGCTCTTGTTAATGACGGCAAATATGGTGTAGGCTTCCTTGAAAACAGTATGAGCTTGTCATTACTCAGAGCAACAGAGCGTCCTGATGTTACCTCTGATATAGGTAAACATAGCTTCTGCTATATGATTGTTCCGCATAGCGGTGATTGTATAAGCGCAGGTATTGACAGTATTGCTCTGCAGTATAATACACCGCTGGTTAAAAGTGATTGTCAGTGGAATTTACCTAAATTTGAAGAGTTGTACTTGCAGGCGGCAAAGCAAAGTGAAGATGGTACAATGACAGTAATAAGACTGTGTGAGCACAACGGCAACAGAGGGCAGATTAAATTGCCCTTTAAGGTTAAATTGCTTAATATGCTTGAAGATGTATTGTGTGAAACAGATATTATTGAGTATAAACCATTTGAAATTATTACAATCGGCATATAAAAACAAGTTGACGGCTACCATAAGGGATTAGCCGTCAACTTGTTTTATGAATAACTAAATTACTTTACAAATTCGCTGTAGATAGCGTTGAGTGCCTTTTCATAGTCAACCTCGTCGATACCTACGATGATGTTAAGCTCACTTGAGCCCTGGTCGATCATACGGATGTTGATGTCACCCTCGGCAATAGCCTTGAAGAGTCTGCCTGCAGTACCCTTTGAACCTGCCATACCGCGACCAACAACAGCGATAAGAGCAATACCACCATTTACTGTGATTGAATCTGCCTTAGTTCTGCGCTGAATGTCGTTGAGGATAGCATCCTTGTTCTTAAGGAAGTCAGCATCGTTAACAACAACTGACATTGTGTCAATACCTGAGGGAAGGTGCTCGAAACAAAGGTTGTAGTTTTCAAGAACTTCAAGTACGTTTCTGCCGAAACCAATCTCAGAGTTCATCATATCCTTTTCGATTGCGATAACTGAGAAACCTTTTTTACCTGCAACGCCTGTAATAACTGTGGAAACCTTGTTTGACTCAACTGAGGGAACAATAAGTGTACCGTTATCTTCGGGAGCGTTTGTGTTGCGGATGTTAATCGGGATACCCATTTCGCGTACGGGGAAGATAGCATCCTCGTGCATAACTGTTGCACCCATGTATGAAAGTTCACGAAGCTCTGCATATGTGATTGTTTCGATAACCTTGGGGTTATTTACACATCTGGGGTCTGCCATAAGCATACCTGAAACGTCTGTCCAGTTCTCGTAGATGTCTGCCTTGATTGCACGTGCTACGATTGAACCTGTGATGTCGCTACCGCCACGTGAGAATGTCTTGATTGTGCCGTTAGGCATTACACCGTAAAAGCCGGGGATAACTGCGTGGTCGTGCTTTTCAAGGATAGCAGTAAGCTCTTCGTTTGTTTTCTCGGTGTCGAGTGTGCCGTTGTCCTTGAAGAAGATGCCTTCTTCAGCATCAATGAAATCATAGCCAAGGTAATTTGCAAGAACGATTGAGTTAAGGTACTCACCGCGTGATGCAATGTAGTCACGACCTGCGTGGTGAACAATAGCATTCTTGATGCGGTCAAACTCAGGCTGCAGCCAGAGCTTCATACCCAAATCCTTAATAATGCCGTTGTAACGGTCTTCGATAAGTTTGAATGCATCGTCAATAGGCTGGTTGGCTTTAACAAGCTTGTAGCAATCGTAGAGCATATCAGTAACTTTGATGTCGTCAGAGTATCTTTTGCCGGGGGCAGATGCAACAACATATCTGCGCTCAGGCTCCGCCTTGATAATTGCGGCAACTTTTTTGAACTGCTCGGCATCGGCAAGTGAGCTGCCACCGAATTTAAGAACTTTTACCATAATAAATCATTCTCCTATAAGTTGATGGGGAACTAATTGACCTTTTAATACCACTATATACTATCACTACGAAAATGTGTTGGCAACAGGAAAATGTGTTTTGGGAAAAAGTTCTATTTATTATATAGTTTTTACAAAACAAGTGTTAATATCTTGTGCAAAATCCCAATGTATTTATGTGTTGTGTCGCCTGTTTTCGTCAATCGTATTTGACAGATAATAAATATCGGGTTATCTACCAATTATAAATAAAGGTAGCAAACAAAGCTTGTTTTTTGTCAAATTTTTCATTAAATATTCTTGTATGAACACTCCATAATAATAGAGCAAACGCAAAATGAACGTGAAGGAGTGGAAATGAAATGGCTTCAAGCAACAAGAATGCAGTAGAGACAGCAAACGCAAAGCAGATTCTTAACAAGGTTAAGATGGAGGCAGCTCAGGAAGTAGGCGTTGACCTTAAGCAGGGCTACAACGGTGACCTCACATCTCGTCAGGCAGGTTCTATCGGCGGTCAGATGGTTAAGAAGATGATTCAGGCTTACGAGCAGGGTAATTCTAATAACTAATTATCCGTGTAAGTAATTGCTGAAAACATTCTTTGACTTTTTTCAAAGGAAAAGCTATTCGGTCTACAGGACTGAATAGCTTTTGTTTGTTAAGCACTATTGAAACGGTATTAAAACAAGTCTTTTTTTGAATATTGTATTATGTACATCTGTCTTGTATTTACAGATGTGGTGTGATAAAATAAAATCTATCTGGAGGCGATTATTTTGAACAAAACTATGCAGAAAAAATATGCGCGACTCATTGCACGAGTTGGTGCTAACATAAAGAAGGGTCAGCCCGTCAGAATTTATGCCGAGGCAGACCAGCACGAGTTTGTAACAATCCTTGTTGGTGAGTGCTATAAGGCAGGCGCATCAAAGGTTGCCGTTGATTTCAGCTTTCAGGCAATCAATAAGCTTAATATTAAGCACTGCTCACTTAAGGTTTTGAGTGACGTTCCCGCGTGGCAGGAGGAAAGACTCAAGCAGATGGTTGAGGAAGTGCCTTGCAGAATTTATATTGAAAGTGAAGATCCCGACGGTCTTAAGGGTGTTAACCGCGAAAAATTGCAGAAGTCACAGATGGCACGTTACAAGGTGACTAAAAAGTACAGTGATGCTCTTGAAAACAAAGACCAATGGTGCATTGCCGCAGTGCCGTCTTATGCCTGGGCAAAGAAGGTTTTCCCCGGTGAAACAAAGACAAAGGCATATAATATGCTGTGGGATGCGATTCTCAAAACAGTTTACGTTACAAAGGATAACGACCCCGAGGAAGCGTGGAAAAATCACAACGCAGACCTTAAATCACGTACTGCGTACCTTAATGAAAAGAAGTTTGACTATTTAACATACAGGAGTTCAAACGGTACGGATTTCAAGGCGTCCTTGATACCCGAGAGTCATTGGTGCGGTGGTGGAGAGAATACCTTGTCAGGCAATTTCTTCAACCCCAATCTTCCCACTGAGGAAGTGTTCATTTCACCCAAAAAGGGCTTTGCAGAAGGCAAGCTTGTTTCAACAAAACCCTTGTCATATCAGGGTCAGATTATCAATGATTTTTACATCACATTCAAAGATGGCAAGGCAGTTGAATGGGACGCAAAAGAAGGTAAGGATTTGCTTGATAAAATGCTCTCTATGGACGAGGGCGCAAAGTACCTTGGTGAGTTAGCGCTCATTCCCCACGATAGTCCCATAGCTAACACAGGAATCTTGTTTTACAACACTCTTTTTGATGAAAATGCAAGCTGTCACGTAGCCCTCGGTAGAGGCTTCTGCGACACTATTGACGGCTTTGAGGATAAGACACTTGAAGAATGTCAGGCACTTGGAGTCAATGACAGTATGATTCATGTTGATTTTATGATTGGTGCGCCTGACCTTGAAATTACAGGCTACAAAGACGGAAAAGCATATCCGATATTCAAAGAGGGTAATTGGGCGTTTTAATTAAGCAGTTGTACTGCTTAATTAACGAAGTTTGCCTAATGGAAAGTGAAGTTTCTGAGAAGTGAAGTTTGCTTCGCAAGTGAAAATGTTTATTTAAGGAGATAGATAACTATGGCAATGGGAATACCACGCAAGTGGAAAACAGATAGATTTAAAAGGGAAACACCTGCACCGCTTAAATTCGGTGCAGATGGCAAATTCCGAATTTTACATATTACTGACATTCATTGTGTTCAGCCCATTATGGATGACGATGAAATCAGGGAAATCCCCGATAACAAGCACAAGGAAACAATCAATGTTATTGAACAGCTTGTAGAGAAAACAAACCCTGATTTAGTAGTTTTCGGTGGTGACAATGTCAGCGGTTATTGGGAAGAATTTACCTATGACTATATAAAGCAGACTATTGAGGATATTACTGCGCCCATCAGAGCAAGAAATATTCCCTTGGGTGTTGTTTTCGGCAATCACGACGGTGAGCTTGGCTTCCACACAGAGTATCAGATGATGATGTATATGGAATATCCCAACTGTCGTTCAAACCTTAATGATGCAGATGTTTACGGTTGCGGTAACTGTTGCCTTACTGTTAAGGATAGTAAGGGTGAAAAGGATGCTCTTGCAATCTGGCTCTTTGACTCCAATGATTATGAAACAAACTCTAAGGGCGACAACTCCTACGACCATGTGCACGACTGTCAGATTGAATGGTATGAGAGAAGAGCCGCAGAGCTTAAGGAAATTAACGGTGGAACAGTACCTGCCATTCTCTTTCAGCACATTCCTGTTCAGCAGGAGCTTATGGGCTATAAGGAAGTGACTGCGCAGGATGAATATACCTTTGAGCGTGACGGTAATTACCATTTCCTCGGCAACGAAATCTGTGAGGGCAGAGTGAGAGAGGTGCCTTGTCCTCCGAATATGGAAAAGGATTATGGCAATCAGTTTGAAAGCTGGAAGAAAATAGGCGATATTTTCGCTGCATTTTTTGGACACGACCACGTAAATGACTTCCGTATGAATGTTGACGGAATTGACCTCTATCAGACAATCGGCGCAGGCTACTTCACCTATGGACTTGAAAGAGGCGGAAGACTTATTGTGCTTGATGAGAATGATATCCGAAATATCGAAACTGAGAGTATCGAAATTCCTCGTATAACAACAACTGAGTTTTAATTAACTTTACAGAGTCTTGTTCGTTAAGAACAGGACTCTTTATTTTTTTGTGAACAAAGTTGTATCGGTATTGCATTTCTGACATTATTATTGTATAATTAAATATCTAAAATAAGGGAAGTATAGGCTTTTGCCTTGAACATACACTCTAAAGGTGATTTTATGAAGAGAGATATAAAAGTTATTGTAATATCGCTTCTGGCTATAATTCTTATATGGAATTCTGTTCTGCCCCTGGGTGCCGTTGAGGTTGTCCGTTATTACGGTGACATTGACGACGATGCCTATGTTACCACTGTGGATGCACGTCTTGCGTTGCTTGTGGCGGCAGGTATCTATGACGTTACACTTTACGGTATGGACTTTGAAGCGGCAGATATTGATAATGACGAGAGCGTAACGACTTTGGATGCACGATTGATTCTCAGGACAGCGGCCGGACAGGCGGCAAAGAAGAAGCTTGTTGGTTATGAGTTCCAGGAGCAACCCGAGGTTTTCGTTGAACTTCTCAACGACTATCGTTTTGAACAGGACCACACCGCAATCAAATACAATCTGTCACCCGAGCTTTGCGATGCTGCAAGAGTGGCAGCAGAGGAATATGCGGTCAAAACAGGCACGGCATTCACACGTGCAAACGGAACATATTACTACAGTCTGCTTGACGATATGAATATCGAATATTCCGCAGTTGACAAAATCGTGGTAACTGCACCTGCAAACCATGAAAAGGCTATTGCGGCAGTGATTTCAGACACTCAGGCGGAGAAAACTCTGTTAGGCAATAATTTCACCAATATCGGTGTCAGTGCATATTCTGCCGACGGACGAACATTCTACTGGTGTATTTTTGTAACAAAATAAAATTCACGTTAAAATCCCTTACCGAAAGGAAGTATTATAAATGAGCGATTACAGAATCGAAACTAAATGTGTACAGGGCGGTTACACACCCGGCAACGGCGAGCCCCGTCAGGTGCCTATTGTACAGAGCACAACCTTTAAATATGCCACAAGTGAGGATATGGGTAAACTCTTTGACCTTGAAGCAAGTGGCTATTTCTATACAAGACTTCAGAACCCTACCAATGACTACGTAGCGGCAAAGATTGCTGAGATGGAGGGCGGTTCTGCCGCAATGCTTACATCCTCCGGTCAGGCGGCTAACTTCTATGCAGTTTTCAACATTGCAAACTGTGGTGACCACATTGTTTCCTGTTCCACAATCTATGGTGGCACATACAACCTTTTCGCGGTTACAATGAAGAAAATGGGCATCGACTTCACATTTGTTTCACCTGACTGCACAGAGGAAGAGCTTAATGCTGCATTCCAGCCCAACACAAAGGCAGTTTTCGGCGAAACAATCGCTAACCCTGCACTTACAGTTCTTGATATTGAGAAATTTGCCAAGGCGGCTCACGCTCACAACGTGCCCCTTATTATTGATAACACATTTGCAACACCCGTAGGTTGCCGTCCCATTGAGTGGGGTGCAGATATTGTTACACACTCAACAACAAAGTATATGGATGGTCATGGTGCTGCAGTTGGCGGTTGTATTGTTGATTCGGGCAAGTTCGATTGGATGGCAAATGCCGACAAATTCCCCGGACTTTGCACACCCGATGACAGTTACCACGGCATTACCTATGCTGAGAAATTTGGCAAAGAGGGTGCATTCATTACAAAGTGCACCGCTCAGCTTATGCGTGACTTCGGTTCAATTCAGTCACCTCAGCATGCATTCTATCTTAACCTTGGTCTTGAAAGCCTCCATGTAAGAATGCCTCGTCACTGTGAAAATGCACTTGCAGTTGCAAAGTTCCTGCAGTCAAGTGATAAAATTGAGTGGGTTACTTACGCAGACCTTCCCGGTGACAAGTACCACGAGCTTGCAAAGAAATATTGTCCTAACGGCACTTGCGGTGTTGTTTCATTCGGTGTCAAGGGTGGCAGAAAAGCCGCTGAGGAGTTTATGAAAAAGCTTAAACTCATCGCTATCGAAACACACGTTGCCGATGCTCGTAGCTGTTGCCTTCATCCTGCAAGTGCAACACACCGTCAGATGAATGACGAGGA
>JAZRFZ010000038.1:0-45786 GCA_045643925.1 Acutalibacteraceae bacterium
TTGTTGATTTTTCAACGAGATAATGGAATTTAAAAATAATTTGGTGTAACAAAACCAGCCACTCCGAAGAGTGGCTGGTTTAGCTGATATTTAGTGTTTACTTTTATCGTCGCGTTCACGGATTACGAAGCGGACGGGTGTACCTTCAAGGCCGTAAACCTCTCGAATCTGATTTTCAAGATAGCGCTGATAGCTATAATGGAAAAGCTCGGCGCTATTTACAAAGCAAATAAATGTTGGTGGTCTTGTTGAAGCCTGAGTCATATAATAAATCTTCAAGCGCTTGCCCCTATCTGTTGGGGGTTGCACACGAAGTGTTGCCGCTGCAAGAATCTCATTAAGCTGACCTGTTTTGATACGCATTGCATTCTGTGTATCAACGAACTTTATAAGCTCGTAAAGGCGGTCAACACGCTGACCGGTTTTGGCAGAAATGAATATAATCGGAGCAAAGGACATAAACGAAAAATCCTTCATAAGCTCTTTGCGGTAGCTATCCATTGTTTTGCCGTCTTTTTCATAAGCATCCCACTTATTAACGGCGATAATACAAGCTTTACCAAGGTCGAGTGCCTTACCTGCAACCTTACTATCCTGCTCGGTAAATCCCTCGAGGGCATCTACCATAATTACACAGACATTGGCACGTTCAATAGCCATATCTGTACGAAGAACGCTATATTTCTCAACTGCCTCGTCAACCTTTGATTTACGGCGGAGACCTGCAGTATCAATAAACATAAACTTTCCATGGCTATTTTCAACAAAACTGTCAGTTGCATCACGGGTGGTACCCGCAATATTTGAAACAATCATTCTGTCCTCACCGATAATTTTGTTGACAAGTGATGATTTACCTACGTTGGGTTTGCCGATAACTGCAACCTTAATATAATCATCTTCATCGTTATCCTCTGCAAGGTATTCCTCAGGAAGGTGCTTGAGAACCTCATCAAGCAAGTCACCTGTGCCGTGACCGTGAACAGATGAAACGGGAATCGGGTCACCAAGACCAAGGTTATAGAACTCATAAAGCTCGGGTGGCGGTGCACCGAGACCGTCACACTTATTTACTGCAAGGATAATAGGTTTACCGCTCTTCTGGAGCATTGTTGCAACCTCCTCGTCAGTGGCAACAATGCCGTCACGGACGTCGGTAACCATAATAATTACGTTTGCGCTATCAATGGCAAGTTGAGCCTGACGGCGCATCTGTGAGAGAATAATATCTGTTGAATAAGGCTCGATACCGCCTGTGTCAACAAGCATCATATTGTGACCAAGCCACTCGCAATCACCGAAAAGTCGGTCACGGGTAACACCGGGAGTATTATCAACAATGGCAAGTCTTGTGCCTGTAAGCTTGTTGAAAAGTGTTGATTTACCTACATTAGGTCTGCCAACAATGGCAACAACAGGTCTTGGCATATTAAACACCTCCGTCAATTATCATATCTAAAAGCGCATACCCGTCATTGGGCACGGCATAAGTTTTTACACCTAAAAATTCTTCAAGTTCCTGGAAAGTAACGTCATCAAGGAACTTGTCGCCCTCATTCCGAAGGGAAACACGAGGAATAAGTAAAGCATCACCTAAGCTTTTGCCCTTAAGTTGTTCTTTATAATCCTGTCCCGTAATAAGTCCTGCTACTGTTACAGTTTCACCAAAGAATTTATTTGTAATCTTTATAACATTTATTTTCAGTCCGTTGAACTTTTCTTCTGCCATTCGGGAAAGTTCACACAACAAGTTATATGCCGCATCACCTGTGGCAATGGTAACTGTGCGGTTCACTTCCCTCTCGGTTGCATCTGCAAGAGCGTTAGTGAATTCGTCCTTAAGGAGCGCACACATACCAACACCGTTATCAAGCTGTGAAAACTCACCGTAATATTCCGCGGTGGGTAAGGGTCGCTCTGCTATGAGGTAAAATTCATCAGATGCATAGGCGAGAATCTTTCCGTCGTTGAAAAAAGCATAGTGGGCATTGAACTCATCAATAATATCAATAACCGCAGAGGCTTCCTCCTTGGTGTAAGTCCTGAGGGGATAAAGTCCGTCGCGGTACTTGGTAAGACCCACAGGAACGGCAGCAATGCTTTTGATATTAGGTTTATGCTTTGCCAATTCCGACAGTGAAAATCTTAGCTCATCACCATCATTAAGGCCCGGACAAAGCACAAGCTGAGTGTTCATCTCGATACCGTTCTCGGAAAATCTGTCAATAATCTTAAGCGACTCCCCTGCATGAGGATTTTTCATCATATCAACACGAAGGTCAGGATTCATGGTGTGAACGGATATATTCACAGGTGAAATGTGCATATCAATAATACGCTGAACCTCACGCTCACAAAGTCCTGTAAGGGTAATATAGTTACCAAAAAGGAATGACATTCGTGCATCGTCATCTTTGAAATACAAGGTGTCGCGCATACCCTTGGGCATCTGATCAACAAAGCAGAAAACGCACTTATTCTTACAAGAATGCTGCTTGTCCATAAGGTATGTTTCAAAATCGAGGCCAATATCTGCAAATTCATCACTCTTGCGGATATTGAAGTTCAATTCCTCACCGTTACGCTTAACTGTAAGTGTGAGTTTGCGTGACTGGATATAAAAGCGGTAATCAAGCACGTCAAAAATCCCGTGTGAATTGACAGAAACAAGCTCATCACCGGGTAAAACACCTGCCCTCTGACCGTAAGAACCATCAAGAACATCCTTTACAATAACAGACACAATACTCACCCCTTTACATAAAGTCCAACAGGGCGGGGAGACTTTTCTCTCACCGCCCTCTGAAATACGAGTTGCAACTATTACAGATTAGTCTACTGCGATAACCTGCTTGCCGTTGTAGTAGCCGCATGCTGTGCAAAGTCTGTGGGGTCTCTTGAACTCACCGCAGTTGGGGCACTTTACGAGTGCAGCTGCATCCATTTTCCAAACGTTGGATCTTCTCTTGTCACGTCTTGCTTTAGAAACTCTTCTCTTAGGTACTGCCATTTTAGTACTACCTCCTATATAGTATCAAAAAATAATTAACTAATCCAAAAGCTGTAAAAGTGCCTCAAAGCGTGGATCAATGGGCGCTTTACAATCACATTGGGTCTCGTTAAGGTTCTTGCCACACTGGGGGCAAAGTCCCTTACAATCTTCGTCGCAAAGGTACTTGGTAGGAAGAGCGAGATTGACATCCTCCTCAACAAGTGCATCAAGGTCAAGGCGCATATTCGGTACTTCAAGAAAAGCATCGTTTTCGCCACTCTCGAGGGCAACAACCAAGATGTGCTCAAAGTTGTAGTTGAACTCACGCTCAACATCCTTAGCACAGCGGTCACAAGGTGCCTCGTATGTAAGACCAACACTTGCAATAAGATTAACGATACCCGCTTTATTCTCAACGACGCCCTGAACCCTGGCGGGTGCAGTCACGGGATTATAACCCGAAACATCTATTGCGGAAAGCGAAAGCTCATAATCAAAGGGGAGCTTCATACCCTCCGTATTGAAAATTGATTCAAGTTCGATAATCATACACATTACCTCTCAACATACCCGAATATTATATTATCTTAATCCCGTTTTGTCAATACGAAATTTTTATTTTTTTGATATTTTAAAAACAATCTTAATGTAGCTTGAAGCAGAAAACAACCCCCTCTGTCGAGGGGGGTTGTAATGTCATAATCAGATAACCTCTACATTTGCGAAAAGTGCTTCGGGAAGCTTCTCTTTGTCTTCAGAAACTGTGAATACAAACTTAACGCCTGTTTCCTCAGACACTTTACTGAGTTTATTGATAAGAGCAGCGAACTCATCGTAATCTCTGCCAACAATCTTAAATGTAGCGTCAACAAAAATCTCTGTGATATCGTGATCCTGAGCAATAATGCCACAAACCATACCGTAGAAAGCGTCACAACCCTCAATTCCGAAACGCTCTGTCTCGATAAGTCTTGCCTTGTGAGTTACCTCATAAGTAAGTAACGGGGATTTTTCAATGCAAACTACTGTTCCGTCGGAACTTGCAACCGCTTCATTGATAAGAGCGATAAGTCTTTTTGTTTTACCGGAACCTTTGTTGCCTATAATAAGTGAAATCATGGTGATTTACCTCCGTCGTTTATATTTCTCGCCTTACGGCGTGATTTCTGATTTTATTAAAGTCTGGCTTCGAGTGCCTTTTGGTGCTCCTCATAGCCGGGTTTACCCAAGAGAGCAAACATATTCTTCTTGTAGCTCTCAACACCGGGTTGGTCAAATGGATTGATACCTAAAATGTAGCCTGAAACTGCACAAGCCTTTTCAAGGAAATATGCAAGATAACCGAACTCATATTCGTTCATCTGCTCCATTTCAAGAATCATATTGGGTACGCCACCGTCTGTGTGAGCAAGTACAGTACCCAAGAAGGCTTTCTTGTTAACATAGTCAACTGTCTGACCTGCAACGAAGTTAAAGCCGTCGCCATTTTCGGGGTCAAGACCGATAGTGAGCTCCTGTTTGGGTTTGTCGAACATTACAACAGTTTCAAACATAAGGCGTTCACCCTCTTGGACATACTGACCAAGTGAATGAAGGTCTGTTGAGAAAACTGCAGATGCAGGGAAAATACCCTTACCATCTTTACCCTCGCTCTCACCAAAGAGCTGTTTGAACCACTCATTCATAAGAGTGTAATCGGGTTCATAGGAAATCATCATTTCGACTGTTTTACCCTTACGATAAAGGATGTTACGCATTGCTGCATATTTGTAGCAATCGTTTGTATAAACATCGCCCTCTGCAAGTTCTGAACGGGCATCCTGTGCACCCTTCATCATTGCATCGATATCAATACCTGCAACTGCAATGGGTAAAAGACCAACTGCAGTGAGAACTGAGTATCTGCCACCGACATCATCAGGAATAACAAAGGTCTGATAACCCTCACGGTCGGAAAGCTCTTTGAGAGTGCCGCGTGCCTTGTCGGTAGTAGCGTAGATACGCTTGGCAGCTTCTTCCTTGCCGTACTTTTTCTCAAGCAAGTCCTTGAATACTCTGAAAGCGATTGTAGGCTCTGTAGTAGTGCCTGATTTTGAAATAACATTTACGGAGAAATCCTTGCCCTCGCAAAGTGCAACGGCCTCTGCCAATGCAGCAGATGAAAGGGTGTTACCCGCAAAAATAATCTGAGGTTTTTCGAAAAGATTGCGATTCTGTGATTTACAGAACTCGATTGCCGCACGGGCACCGAGATATGAACCGCCGATACCGATAACAACAAGAACCTCGCTGTCGCTACGGATTTTCTGTGCTGCGGATTTGATACGTGCAAATTCGTCCTTATCGTAGTCAACGGGTAAGTCAATCCAACCGAGGAAATCATTACCTGCGCCTGTACGTGAATCGAGCAAATCTGCCGCCGCAGTAACTTCGGGTGCTATTGCCTTGATATCAGCATCATCGACAAAGCCCTGAAGATAACGTGTGTTAAGCTTAACTGACATTAGTTCATCTCCTGTGACAATGAAATCATTACACCACTTGAGTGTACTGTTTCTTGCTAATATTTTACAATAAACCGTTTGTCATTTCAATAGAATTTTTGCACTTTTACAAAAAAACACACATTTTTTAACATTTTGTCAATAAACACACTCATTTATTGTAACCTTTACCAAACTTTGGGGTGTCAACACGGCATTAAGGTTAGCATCTGCCCTTTTAATGACTACAAAGCCAAGGCAAATCACCGTCACAATCAACATAATCGCAACGGAAAATATTGTATAAAATCTAAAAATTCTGTCGAATTCCATAAAGCATCCTTTCTGTCAATAACTGTCAAGCATTTTCACCAGGCTGTTGCCTATTAACTGAGCGGAATAAACCGCCTCCTGCAAGGTATTTGCATCGGTACCAAACTCAAGAAGTAATGAGCAGGGTGTCACATTCATATTGTACTTACGGTTACAGAAGAAAACAGGCCGCATGAGACCCTCGTAACTTTCCTGCGCGGTGTTCTGCAAATGAAGTGCGAAATTGAGATTCTGTTTCCAGTCGGGGAAGTTGGTTACACCATCCCCCTCGCACCCTGTAATAATCATAACCTGTGCAGCCTTTCTGCCGTTGATGAGTGCTGTGGGTTTACATTTTGTACCGTTATCATATTGAATTGCATCACGGTGAACATCCAAAGTGATTTTAATTGAGGGGTACTGTTCAAGATACTTCTCCACCGTAACACGTGAGCGGTCATAGGCTCCGTTATAAGCTTTATCATAGATATTTCTGTCGTGAATAACCTTGTACCCCGCTTGTTCAAGTGTTTTTGTAAGCTCATCACCTACCCGAACCATATTCCTTGCCTCATCCGCTGTACGTGAAACGTATTGATCCGAGTACCACCCAAGGTCAAGAAGCTCATACCCTTCGGTAGTGTGGGTGTGATAAATGAGTATATAAGGTTCGTCCTTAGTAACCTTCCCGAGGGGAGGTGCATTATTAAGAATAGCTTTAATATCAACAGACTCATCTGTTTTATTATTCACATCAATAATGCCGTAGGAATCACAAGCAGAGCTTCCGCCCATCAGCATTTCCTTTATATTTCCGCTTTTTTTATAATTTTTGTAAAGCTCCTGTGCCTCTTTGGCAAGTGTTTCAATATCCGCAGGAATGGTATTAACCTTTTCCGTTTCGTAGCCACCTCCGCCATAACCCGTGACAGAGGTTGTATCCGACTGAACAGCAATTTCTTCAGCGGTGGCGGAATATCCACCCATAAGACTTCTGCCTCCCATACTTTGCAAAAGTGAATGAGTTGATCCCGCAAGATTATCTCCCCACCTGAATGTAGCAAAAACGAAAGCTACACATACCGCCACACACAAAAAACGTTTTACACTATCGAGTCTGAAAACCACAATGCCACCCCTTTTCATATATAATTATGATGGGGTGACATTTTATATTACATCAGCGCATATAACTCCTGTGCTGTCAATGATGGTTGCAGAGCACAATTTATCGCCATCGCAAGAAGATAGGATGCATTTTTAACAAGCAGGTCAATATCCTTAGGAGCAACCACAAGCCCCTCTCCCTTTCCTCTGTTTTCTTTGGAAAATTTACCGTGCTCCACGCCAGTAAGCTCTGTTGCAAGACAAAGAGCATCCACAACGGTAGGTACACCAATAGCAATCACGGGCACACCAAGGTATTTCTCATCAATACGACCTCTTGTATTCCCTATGCCTGAGCCCGGTGCAATGCCTGTGTCCGACATCTGAACGGTGGTGCCGAGCCTTGACACACTACCTGCCGCAAGTGCATCCACAGTTACAACACAACAGGGCTTCACAGTTTCACAAATACTTTTGATATACTCCCCTGTTTCGATACCCGTCTGTCCGAGGACACCCGAAGAAACCGCAGCAACTGACCTGAGAGGTTTGTCAAACCCCGCCTGTTTATGAAGCTCATCACCGATGTGCCTTGTGGCAAAAATCTTGGATGCAGTTTGTGGTCCGAGAGAATCCGATGTCATATCAGCATTACCTACACCTGCCACAAGGACAGTGCCCTCACACTTGGGCAGCAAGGCTTTAAGTGCCTTAACAAGTGCAGATAATCTGCCGTCACTTACTGCAGCAACATCAGAAAAGGCTTCTGTTTCCACGGTAATGAATTTACCCACACCTTTACCGAGACGCTTTGCAGCATCGGGTGTCAAAATTTTGATTAAGGTTGTTTTACATTCATCATTCTCATACTCAGTAACCTCAACACCATCAATATCAGCATTGAGCATCTCCTTTCTCTCTAATGCTAAATCTGTTCTGAAATCCATAAAAAATCACCTCACCAATAGTATTGATGAATTTATAATTTTGTATTCAAAAACCATAAATATATTGCAAAGCTATATATTATATGTTAAAATGATTTGAATTTTTAAAAAGGAAGTTTTTAATAATGAAGCTTGGTATTGTAGGCTTGCCCAACGTTGGCAAGAGCACACTTTTTAACGCACTTACAAATGCAGGTGCACAGGCGGCTAACTACGCATTCTGCACAATCGAACCCAACATCGGTGTGGTTTCCGTTCCCGACAAACGACTTGATGCACTTTGCGAAATGTACAACCCCGTGAAGGTAACACCTGCTACAATCGAATTCGTTGACATTGCAGGTCTTGTTAAGGGCGCATCACAGGGCGAAGGCCTTGGTAACAAGTTCCTTTCACATATCCGTGAGGTTGATGCGATTATTCACGTTGTACGTTGTTTTGATAACGACGATATTATGCACGTTGACGGTGACGTTAACCCTCAGCGTGATATTGAAACAATCAACCTTGAGCTTATTCTCTCCGACGCTGAAATCCTCGGCAGAAGAATCGACAGAACAACAAAAGCTATGAAGGGCGACAAAACCCTTGCAAGTGAACTCAAGGTACTCGAAAAGGTTCGCGAGGCGCTCGACAATGGTCTTTGTGCACGAACTGTTGACCTTACTGATGATGAAAAAGCAATTATTGATACAGTTGACCTACTCACATCAAAGCCTGTTATTTACGCTTGTAATATGAGCGAAGAAGATTTCGCGGCAGAAATCACTTCAAATGCCCGTTACAATGCAGTTAAGACAATCGCAGCAGAAGAAGGCAGCCAGGTACTCCCCATCTGTGCAGAGCTTGAAGCACAGATTGCAGAGCTTGACCAGGACGAAAAGGAAATGTTCCTCGCAGAGCTTGGTGTTGAAACAGGCGGTCTTGACCTCCTTATTGAGCGCAGCTACGACTTGCTTGGCCTTATGAGTTACCTCACTGCAGGACAACCCGAGGTAAGAGCATGGACAATCAAGAAAGGTACAAAAGCTCCTCAGGCAGCCGGTAAAATCCACTCCGACTTTGAGCGTGGATTTATCAGAGCAGAGGTTGTTTCCTTTGATGTACTTATGGAGTGCGGTTCAATGACAGTCGCAAAGGAAAAAGGTCTTGTACGCTCCGAAGGTAAAGAGTACGTTATGCAGGATGGCGACATTGTTCTGTTCAGATTCAATGTTTAATACAATCATAACAAACAAAACCGAGTGTTCATTTCGAACACTCGGTTTTTTCATACTTCATCTGCAATATCAAGAATCAGTCTTTCGGTCTTTTCCCATCCAAGGCAGGGGTCGGTGATTGATTTGCCGTAGATTCCGTCACCGATTTTCTGGGCACCGTCCTCGATATAGCTTTCAATCATTATGCCTTTAACCAGCTTTTTGATATCATCATTATGATTACGGCTGTACATAATATCCTTGCAGATACGAATCTGCTCAAGGTATTTCTTGCCGGAGTTTGCATGGTTTGCATCAACAATGCAGGAAGGATTCACAAGACCCGACTTTACATAAAGTTCACTGAGATTTGCCAAATCCTCGTAGTGGTAATTGGAAATATTGTGTCCATCTCTGTCCACATAACCGCGCAAAATAGCATGAGCATAGGGGTTGCCCTCACTCTCTACTTCCCATCCGCGGTAAATGAATGTGTGTTTGCTCTGCGCCGCTGTAATGGCGTTCATCATTATGGACAAGTCACCGCTTGTGGGATTCTTCATACCCACGGGAGTATCAATACCACTTGATGTAAGGCGGTGCTGCTGATTTTCCACAGAACGGGCACCGATTGCATTGTATGAAAGCAAATCGGAAAGGTAGCGGTAGTTATCGGGATAAAGCATTTCATCCGCACAAGAAAAGCCGTACTCTTTGAGCGCACACATATGCAAATCACGAATAGCAATAATACCATGAAGCATATCGGGTTTTTCGTTAGGGTCGGGTTGATGTAGCATACCCTTATACCCTGCACCTGTTGTACGGGGCTTGTTTGTATATATACGAGGCACAATAACAATCTTGTCCTTAACCTTTTCACGAATTTCTGCAAGACGTGAAATATAGTCAAGCACAGGTTCCTTTGAATCAGCAGAACACGGGCCTATTACAAGCAAGAGCTTATCAGATTCACCTGTAAAAACGGCTTTGATTTCTGCATCATTTTTTACCTTTTGTTGCGCCATTTCTATGGTAAGGGGTAACTGCTCCTTAATCTCCATGGGAATGGGCAACTTCCTTTTGAAGTTCATACCCATTTTAAAAATCTCCTTTGAATTAAATAATTTTATATTCTATTCCGATTTTTCCGATATGCTCGAAGAAATCGGGATAACTTTTATTCACACACTCGGCACCTTCCAAAGTACCGCCCGTCACACTGCACAGCAAGGCAAAGCTCATTGCAATACGGTGGTCATTGTGACAATCTATGTTCTCACAAGGCACTTTAAGGTCACACTTGGGAACAACTATACAATCGTCACCCAACTGAATATTCACACCAAACTTTTTAAGCTCCTGCGCCATAACAAATCCCCTGTCGCTCTCCTTGATTTTCAAGCGATTGGTCCCTGTTAGGGTTGCACCGTTTTTGAGAACGGCACAAGCGATCAGAACAGGACCTAAATCGGGGCATTGGCTTATATCAAGCTTGGGTGTACCTTTACACAACAGCTCAAAATACTCCTTATAAATCATATCACCCTGTTTACTGCAAGAGTTCATTTTTCCGAGAGTGACTTCACCACCTATAAGGTTAAAACCGTCAAGGAAAGCAGCGTTTGACCAGTCACCTTCACAGACCGCATTACAGTGTTTGTACGCTTGACTGCCTTTTACAAAAAAGCCTGTGGAATTCTTTATAATATTAACACCGAAGCGTGAAAGCACATCAATGGTTATATCCACATAAGGTGCGCTTTGCAGGGGTGTTGTGAGTCGAATTTCGCTATCACCCTCGAGCAGAGGTAAAGCAAAAAGTAAACCTGTTATAAACTGACTGCTCACATCACCTGCGACCTCATATATTCCGCTGTGAAGCTCACCTTTTATAGTCAGGTTATCCTCTGTTTTTTTAATGGAACAACCCTTTGTTGCAAAAAGCTCCTCATAAACCGTCTGGGGACGCTCCATAAGTCTTCCCTTACCGCTAAACATTGTCTCCTTGGAGAAAACAAGGCTTAATGGAATAAGAAACCGCAAGGTGCTTCCGCTTTCGTTACAAAAAAGGCTTAGTCGTTCTTTTCTTTCTTGGGAGTATATACCTTTAACAATGGCTGTTGTGCCATCTATTGTAACTTGTGCACCCATATTTTTGAGGCAATCTGCCGTGGCGAGAATATCGTCATTTGTGCCAATATTTTCAATAACACTTTCCCCGTCCGAAAGGGCGGCACAGACAAGAAGTCTGTGAGCATAGCTTTTGGATGGTGGTGGTGTTACAGAGCCTTTGGCAACAGAAGGTGTAAGCTTTACGTTCATTCTGTCACCTTCTCAATAATACTGTCAATGGCACGAAGATAGCCTTCTGTTCCCTGACCGCTTATTGTTTTGAAGCAGGCTTGTCTGATATAACTCACCTTTCTGAATTCCTCACGGGAGTCAACATCGGAGATGTGCACCTCAACAGTGGGGATTCCAACTGCTTTCACCGCATCAAGGATTGCAATGCTTGTGTGAGTATATGCACCGGGGTTTATAACGATGCCCTGAAATCTGCCGTAGGCAAACTGAATGGCATCCACCAAATCGCCCTCGTGGTTTGACTGATAGCAGTTCACACAAACGCCCTTTTCACGGGCATATTTTTCAATCTTTTCAACAAGAGAGTTGTAGGTTTCTCTGCCGTAGATATCGGGCTCACGAATGCCCAGCATATTAAGATTTGGTCCGTTAATTACAAGTATATCCGTAATAATCCGCCTCGATTCTTCTTACTACTTCATCAACCGTGCCCGAGCCGTCAACAATAACATCTGCACAGGCGGTATATATTGAGTAGCGATCATTATACCTTTTTTCAAGGTCACCCTTGTTACTTGACAAGGGTCTGTCATCGGTTGTAACAAGCAACTCCAAGGGTCTGTCTATAAAATAAACTCTGCCGTTTTCTTTTAAAATATCAATATTGCTTTCATCCAATACAACACCGCCACCTGTGGCAATAACTGTTGCAGTAGATTTCCCTATATCAAACACGGCTTCGCGTTCTTTCTGACGAAAGATTTCCTCGCCATCCTCTTGGAATATTTGAGGAATTTCTCTGCCGTCACGAGAAACTATTTCCTCATCGGTATCAACAAATGATTTATTTAATCTCTCTGCGATTTTTTTACCTACGGTGGATTTGCCACAGGAAGGCATACCCACAAGGACAATGTTCATTTTTGATTTATACAAATCACTGAATATCTTTTCAACTGCACCATTATCAACAGGCGCGTTTATAAACTTCTCAACCGCATAAGCCGCCTGAGAAACAAGCATATAAAGTCCGCCTGTTGCAGTTATACCCCTACTCCTTGCGTCATACACAAGCTTTGACACAAGGGGGTTATATACTGCATCGAACACAGCAGAGAGGTTTTTAAATCGCGCAACATCAACAGCAGCTAACCCTATATTCGGATACATACCGCAAGGCGTTGTGTTTATAATAACATCGATCCTATCTGCCATTTCATACAGTTCATAATATGAGATATAGCCCTCATCGGGTGTACGGGAAACTCTGACAACGGCAGAAGCCCCCATTGAATTTGCGACGGCAAAGGCAGTATTTGAAGTACCACCACTACCTAAAACCGCAACACATTTATCTTTAAGACTTACTTTCTGTCTTTCTATAAGTGACTTGAGTCCGTAAAAGTCTGTGTTATAGCCATACAGCTTGCCGTCAACATTTACGATTGTATTGACCGCATTTATAGCCTTTGCCTCAGGTGAAATCCATTCCAGGTAAGGTATAACATCTTTTTTATATGGTATAGTGACATTTATTGCCTTAAAATCACGGGACTCCATAAACTGTGGCAACTGCTCGGGTGTTAATTCCTTGATGCAGTAGTCATAGTCGGCAAGTGCGTTGTGAATTTCCTTCGAAAAACTGTGAGTAAGATGCTCACCTATACAACCGTAATCCATTACTTTTCACCAAGCCAATCGGTGCCGAATTTCTGCGACAGTAAATCACAAATCACAAGGGCAGTTATACTATCTACAACCACTCTTGCCCTGTGAACAATACAAGGGTCGTGTCTGCCCTGTGTGGCAAGTACGGTATTCTCACCCTTTACAAAGTCAACTGTGTTCTGCTCCTTGGAAATGGAGGGAGTGGGCTTCACCGCACAATTAAAGATAACAGGCATACCGTTTGAGATACCTCCATTTATACCGCCATTGTTATTGGTGGCACTTTTCACAACACCGTTATCAAAATAATATTCGTCGTTCATTTCACTTCCCATAAGCTCGGCACAACCGAAGCCAATGCCAAATTCAACACCCTTGACACCGGGAATGGAGAAAAGACCGTGAGAAAGTACACCTTCAAGGGAGTCAAACCAAGGTTCACCAACACCAACAGGCAAGCCTGTAACTGCAGTTTGAAGAATACCGCCTACACTGTCCCCCTCTGCGGCAGCAGATTGAATTTTTTCAATCATCCTATCCCCTGCACAGTCATCTATAACAGAAAAAGTTTTTGTGGAAATATCCTTTATCTCTTTTTCAACATCTTTAAATTCAACGTCACTTACACCTGCACAACTGAGGATATGTGTACCGATGAATATATTTTTCTTCTTAAGCAAATCGATGGCAATAGCGCCTGCAGCAACAAGACCTGCAGTAACTCTACCACTAAAATGACCGCCACCGCGATAATCCTCACATCCGTTATACTTTGAAAATGCGGCGAAATCTGCGTGACCCGGTCTTGCCTTGCCATAATTAACCGAATAGTCCTTGGAATGAGTGTCCTCATTAGGAATCAATATGCAAAGTGGTGTGCCTGTTGTTTTGCCGTTAAACAGACCGCTTACTATACTGAAAGCGTCCTTTTCAGAGCGTGAAGTTGAAATCTTACCAACAGGACGACGAAGTGTAAGCTGAGATGCAACAAACTCCTCACTAACCTCAACACCGGCAGGAAGTCCGTCAACTACTGCGCCGATTGACTCGCCGTGGCTTTCCCCGAAAAGAGTTACGCTCACATTATTACCGAAGGTGTTTTTCATTTAAGGTATGCCCCCTTTACAACTTCATCCAACTGATTATAATCCAAAAACCTGAACTCAAACGAGCCGATTTCATTTACATAAACTACATTCACACCGTTACCGACACTCTTTTTATCGTGTCTGAGTGCTTCAAGAACTGTATCACCTGCAAAATCGAGCTCCGTAGGTAAGCCATATTTTTCAAGAACGGATACCAATCGCTCTCTCACTGCAGGTGAAGAAAATGCTAACATACCCAGGGCAACACACTCACCGTGAAGGTAATCACCAAGTCCTGTTGCTGTTTCGATAGCATGGGCGGCGGTGTGACCGAAATTGAGCACCTTGCGGAGTCCTTGCTCCTTTTCGTCTGCTTCGACAACAGATTTTTTGATTCTCAAAGAGCCCTCAATTACTTTATCAATATTTTCATAAGCATTATTCTGTTCAATAAATTCGAACAAATCTTTATCTGATGTTGCCGCCATTTTGATGCTTTCGGCAAGACCGTTATTTATCTGCCTTTTGGGTAAGGTTTTTAAAACATCCGGGTCAATAATTACTGCCTTTGGCGGATAAAATGCACCCACGATATTCTTATATCCCGAAAAATCAATGGCAGTTTTACCACCGATTGAGGAGTCCACCTGTGAAAGCACAGTTGTGGGAATATTTATGAAATCAATACCCCTCATATAAGTGGCGGCACAGAAGCCTGACAAATCACCAACAACGCCACCACCAACAGCAACAACACAATCTGCGCGTGAAAATCCATTTTCACAAAGTGTTTCAAGGAGTTCTTTATACACGTCAAAGCATTTGCTTTTTTCACCCTGCGGAATAACCTTGATAACACTACAAGCAAATTGCGACGAAACAGTTTCGGCATATTCATAAGGCACACCGCTATCGGTTACAACGAGAGCCTTTTTAGTTGTATCACAAAATTCCGCAACACGACTGAGTGCACCGCGTTCAAGAATTATATTGTAATTATCCGATTGAGTTTTAACATTCAGAATCATACTGTTGACGAAACCGTCTGCCTCCTTAGAAAAAACTGTTATTATTTGGCGTACTTACCTACCACGCGTACGTTGGTACAAACCTTTGAAAGCTTATCAACCATTTTTTGCTCGTCCTCGGGTGTGAGGTGACCCTCACCTTCAAGAAAGAAGTAGTAATTCCATATAACATCCTTTGATGGTCTGCTTTTAAGCGCTTTAAGGTTATATCCACACTCACCAAAAACAGAAACTGCTTTGCTTAGTGAACCTGCTTCGTCACGTACGGTAAAGAGAATTATAAAATTGTTCTGGTCGTCGGAGTAATCGCGAGGAACACGTGAGAAAACTGCAAAACGAGTAGTATTGGTACTATCCTTGTTTATCTTGCGATCAATAAGCTTGAGACCATACTCATTACCTGCTTCAAGTGAACAGATAACACCCAATGAGCTATCACCACTGTCACGAACAATCTGAGCTGCAACCGCGGTATTAACCGCTTCCTTGGTTTCATAGCCCTCTTCCTCAATGAATTCGGCACACTGTCCGAGAGCTTGAGGATGACTGATTACTCTCTTTATTGTTTTATGGTCGGCATCAGGTGTGCCGAAAAGATGTTGCTCGATAGTCATATCGTAAACACCATTGATGTAAAGTGAACCAAAATAAGTCAAATCCATCACTCTGGCAACATCGCCCTCATAACTGTTCTCAATAGGCAATACCGCTATTTCACATTCTCCGGTTTCCACGGATTTGTAAGCGGCTTTGAAGTCCTGACAAGGAACAGGAACGCAGTCAAGGAAAAATTTTTTCACAGCAAGTTCTGCAAAAGCACCTTTCACTCCGGAAAAAGCAACACGGGTGCCGTCAATAAGCCTGTGCTGATAATCCTTGGAAAGTTTCATAGTATTCTTAAGAAAGCTGACGTAATAAGAGCGTATCTCATCATTACCGATAAGTCCGCTGTTTGCCTCGATAAGTTGAGACTCACGAACAGAATCCTCAACAGGGATTCCGTTCACTCTTTTGTACTCAGCAACATCCTCCACAGCTTTCATTCTTTTCTCGAACAGTGCGGCTATTTCTTTGTCTATTTCACCGATGGTCTTTCGTGCCTCGTGAAATTTTTCTGTATAATCAATCATTTCTGATAATCCTCATAAAGTGCTTTGAATGCAGGAAGTGAGCGTTCAATAAGTGATGTATCAACACAGTAAGAAATTCTCACAAAACCGGGCACACCAAAGCTATCGCTTGGTACTATAAGTAAATCGAATTTCTTAGCGCGTTCATAGAAAGCGTTTGCATCCTCTTCAAGAGACTTTACAAACATATAGAATGCACCGTCGGGCTTAATAACTGTATATCCAATATCAGTAAGTGCATCATAAAGAAGGTTCCTGTTCTTCTCATAAATTGAAACATCTGCTGTATCATTAAGACACTGTGCGATTGTGTACTGCATAAGGCTTGGTGCACAAACATAGCCGAGTGCTCTGCCCGAACCGCAGATTGCAGCAAAAACATCACCACTATCCTTCACAGTAGGTGCAACAAATATGTAACCAATACGCTCACCGGGAAGTGAAAGTGCCTTACTGTATGAATAGCAAACAATGGAATTGTCATAGTGACAAGGAATATATGCTACCTTCTCCCCTGTGAAAACAAGCTCTCTGTAAGGCTCGTCAGAAATAAGGAAAATTTCTTTACCATATTCAGCCTGCTTTTTATTAAGCAAATCACAAAGCTTAACAATATCACTTTCGGGAACTATTACACCTGAAGGATTATTGGGTGAGTTGATAATTACTGCCTTTGTATTTGGTGTGATTGCTTTCTCAATAGCATCAAAATCAAGCTGTAAATCCTCTGTTTTGTTACTTACAACAACAAGCTTTGCACCCGCCTGTTCAACAAAAACTCTGTATTCGGGGAAGAATGGTGCAAATGCGATAACCTCGTCACCATCCTCAACAATAGCATTGAGAGTGATTGTAAGTGACGCCGCTGCACCGCAGGTCATATATATATTAGAAAAAGCGGCATCCACACCGAATTTTGATTTAATGTTCTCGGCAATGGCGGTACGCACCTTGACATCACCGGGAGCAGAGGTATAACCGTGAAGCACCTCGGCAGGTGTTTCGTCAATAAGCTTTTTCATAACCTCTGTTACCTTTTCGGGTGCAGGAACACTAGGGTTGCCAAGGCTGAAATCATATACATTCTCTGCACCGATTTCTGCCTTGCGTTTAAGGCCGTACTCAAAAATCTCACGGATAACAGAACTTTTTTTACCTAACTCAAGCATTTTGGATGAAATCATAAATAAACTCCTTATTTTTTAAAAATAAAAGTCCGCAAACCGTTACACTAAATAAAAGCATAGCAGAATGCGGACTGACTATTTACACTAACGAATGCAATTACTTGCACTGACGAAAGGCACACAGACAATCCGTTTTACAATAATAAAATCGATAACTGAAATTTGTAAACATCTGTATCACCTTTCTCAAAAATTATGTTTCAATACTACTCCCACAAAATTCATTTGTCAAGAGAATTAGCAAAACTTTTTCAGTTTTTTTCTGCTTTTTCTACAATTTCAGCAAAACCGTAGATAAGAGCGGAAACAAACCTTGCAAGAATGACAAGAATGATAAACATTGTCACTATGGGCAATGCAAGTAAGGCTAGCATCTGTGTGCCCAGGTTAATTGCAAGAAGCACTGTTAAAGCACCTGTTATACCCACAGCAACGAAAACATTTATTACAAAAACGAGAACAGAAAATCTCTTGAGTGAAGCAGCACAGTTACGAAAGAACTTAAAATCAATAGCCTTTGCCGCTACCGCTTCAGACTTTTTGTCGGGTGTAGACGCTACTTCATCACTTGTATAAAATGCCGCATCCTCTACACCTGATATATTCTCGGGAATCTCTGTCTGAGGCTCCTGTGTGTTCAAAAAATCTTTTTCCATTATATTTCTCCTTATTAATACCAACCATCGTCAGCAGGCTTTGAGGGAAGAAGCTCAATACCCTGGTTTGCGGGATTTGTTGTAAGCAAGGGTTTGGTTGTTTTAGGTGCAGTTGTTGTCTTATTTTCAGAAGAACCACCTGTTGCACCCTGTGAACCTGTTGTGGGCACTGCCTGTGCCTTGGTTGTAGTCTTGTTTGTTGTTTTGTCTGTATTGGAAGTCTCGCCAATTGTGTTGTCTGTATATGACTGAACAATACTATCAGGAATAGTTGCGCCTTCATCACCAAAAGTTTCTTTAAGCTGGAGCTTGCCGTCAACCCATTCGTAGGTTGATACCTTTTCAGCACCGTTGTAAAAATACTTTGAAAGAACAAGCTGCTCATAAGGGTCAACTGAAATGTTCTTAAGCGCAGAAAGTGATGCAGAGAAGTCAAACTTGTTATCTGTAGCATTATAAAGCCAACAATAATAACTGATAACATTGTCAACCTTGCTAACAGCAAGATAGAGATCAAGGTTGCCGTCAAAGTTCATATCGATAAACTCATAATGCTCTTTTGCATATTCTAAATCAAAGACATAACCAATGCCTGTGGGATAAGAAAGCTCCTGAAAAACAGCGTCACCTTTTTTGACAACTGCCTTTGCCTCAGTAACATCAAGGCTATACTCACCGTCTGCAACGGGTGCCTGTGTAGTAGACTGAGTTGTTATGTCACCCTCATTTTTACCGCAAGCAGCAAAAACAGTAATGAGCAAAGCAACTGAAAGAATAACAGCACAAATAGAAATTATCTTTTTCATAATATCCTCCAATTAAAAAATTACATTTTCATCATTGAGCGCTTTTTCGAGAGCATCATAATCACGGGTGTCAAAGACAAAGCCCTTCATTCCACAGGCTTTAGCGCCGACTATGTTCTGCTCCATATCGTCAATAAAGAAGCACTCCTCGGCCTCAAGTGAGAATTTGTCACAAAAAGCCTCGTAAATTGCGGCATCGGGCTTCAAAAGTTTGTACAATGCCGAAATGAACATCCCATCCATATACTTAAACGCAGGAATGTTGTGGTACTCGTCAAAGACGCGTGGTGTGGCATTTGACAGCAGGTATATTTTGTAACCTGCTTTTTTCAGACGAGCAATAAACCTTTCGGTTTCCGCTATGGGTGGCATATATGGATAGAAATTATTTATCATTTCACCGAGCAACGGACGAAGCTCCTCGGGATAGCGTGGCAAAAGACGTTCCTTCGCTTCATCAGGGCGCATAAGACCTGCATCCATAAGACGCCATTCCTTACCATAGAAGACATTTTTCACAATATCCTCACAGTATTCCTCAGGGAAATGCTCTTTTATGGTACGGCGGACATTCAAATCAATAAGCACACCGCCCATATCAAACACAATATTTTTCACCATTTTAAGAATCACCATAAAACATTATAACATTTTATATATTTTTTTCAATAATTATATAAAAATTTTTATTTTTCCCTTTTTATTCCAAATGATGTGTGATATAATTATCCCAAATTTGATGGTAAGGGTGATACGGATGATTATCAAAACATTTAAAACAGCGGAGGAAATCGGCGTTGCAGTTGCCGAAATTTTTACAAACCAGGTAAAAAACAAGCCCGACAGTGTATTGGGTCTTGCCACAGGTGCAACCCCCATTCCTACATACGACAACATTATCAAGAACTTCAACGAGGGCGGTTTTTCATTCAAGGATGTTAAAACTTATAACCTTGATGAATACTGCAACCTCCCCAAAGAGGACAAAAACAGCTACTATACATTTATGCACAAGCAGTTGTTTGACAGCCTTGACATTCTCGAGGAAAATGTTCATTTCCTTGATGGTAATGCGGTTGACACAGAGGCAGAATGCAAACGCTATGATGATGAAATCAATGCAACAGGTGGCATCGACATCCAGCTTCTCGGTATCGGTAACAATGCTCACATAGGCTTCAACGAACCTGCAGATGAATTCACAAACGGTTCATTCAAGGTAACTCTCACACAGAGCACTATTGATGCAAACAAAATCTACTTTGACGAAAACCCCATGCCCACTCACGCTCTTACAATGGGCATCAAGCAGATTATGTCTGCAAAGCAGGTTATCCTCATTGCAACAGGTCCCAAGAAGGCGGAAGCTATCAAGAATATGATTGAAGGTCCTGTAACTCCTCAGGTTCCTGCCTCAATTCTTCAGGAGCATGACGATGTGCTTATCTTCCTCGACGAGGATGCAGCTTCACTCCTCAGCAAATAACATTAAATCAAAAAGTGGTTTTCTCAACAGAGAAAGCCACTTTTTCAATTTATTATTATGTTATAAGCCGTTGTTTCACCTTGACTGTACACTTCAAGTGTTACAAAAGAATCATTAACCGTCCGTTTAATGTAGGCGCAATTCTTCCTTTCATCGTAACCTTCAGTTATTACCCTCCCCTCAAAACTATCAAAAAAATCTTTTAGCACAATAGGCAAGTAATCTGTTGGCAGAACTTGACATTTATATGATTTTGATAACCCTTCATAGGAAAGTGTGCATTTATCACCATCACACACATAGGAAAAACCATCAGGGAATTCATCATTACCGCAAAAATCAACTCTTACAATTCCGTCTTTATACAAAATCTCACATTTATAAATAAATTGCCTGTACTCAATTTGTACAGGCAATTTACTATTTAAATCAACTTCCGAGACCCGTTTATGATGGGTGGTTTTACCACATGAACAAAAAAGGAACGATAAAAAAAGCACCGGTAAAACAAGCAGAATTGATTTTTTAACTGTTACCACTCTTTTCGATAGTATAATAGGCTTCGCCTAATTTCAGAGCACAATCAGAGGGCAAAACCGAATACTCTGACTGACCATTCACAGCAATATCAGAAGAAAGTCCGTGGACGAATGCACCCATTACGGCACTACGGAACACATCACCATCCATAGCAGGTGTAAGACCTGCTATGATACCTGTAAGCAAATCACCTGACCCACCCTTAGCAAGAGCAGAATTACCTGTGGTATTTACATAAAGTTCGTCACCCATATCGTTACAGATAAGTGTCCTGTGACCTTTAAGAAGAACATATATATTATATTTTTTACAAAAGTCGGAGATAACCTTTTTTCGATTTTTTTCAATATAATCAACACTCTCACCTATAAGTCGGCTCATTTCCCCGGGATGAGGTGTAAGAAGCACCTTGGCAGTTGCTTTTTTGAGAATTTCGGGGATTTGTGCAATACAGTTAAGTGCATCTGCATCAACTATAACAGGCTTATTGTCACATTCAAGTAAGGTTGTTGTAATAAGACTCTGAGCAAAACCAACACCCATACCGCAACCTACGGCAACAACATCCGCCTTCTCAATGGCAGGAAGAAGTATTTCCATCGCAAGGTGGCTGATATACCCCCTGTCGTCTGTAGGCAAAGGCATAAAAAGACACTCTGTCAGACGGCTTGTCAGTGAAGTATAAAGCACATCCGGAAATGCAACTGTTACAAGCCCTGCCCCGCTTCGCAATGCACCCTGTGCCGCAAGAGCACAGCAACCAACCATATTTTTACTGCCACATATAAGGAGTACGTTACCGTATGTCCCCTTGTGAGAGTCCTGCACCCTTTTGGGTAAAAGGCGGTTTGCAGATGTTAAATCAAGTGATTTTTCTGTCATAAAACCAACTCCGTATCAATATACGGATATATTAACACAAAATATTCTCTTAAGCAACAAGAACGTCCTGAAGTGATGAGTTTGCACCCTTGTTAAGGTTTGAAAGCATTTCATCATACTCTGCATTGTGATATGTAGGTCTACTTACCTTTTTAATCTTAGGCTGTTTCTTTTCACGAACTGTATAATAAACTGCCTTTAAAAAAGCTTTTACATATTTTGCTACCTTACGCTCAAATTTCGCAATATCCTTTTCACGGTAAATAGCATAAGCACCAACAAGAATAAGTGCTACCTCTGCAAATAATTTAAGTATTGCTAATGTTGTCATAAATATACCTCCGAACATTTAACGAACATTTGTTTTTGTGATTTAATTATACCACGTATTCGACAGAAGTCAACACAAATGTTCTAACTTTTTTCGTTTTTTAGTCCCTTATTTGGGTCTTTGTGACGTTTTTCGAGTGTTTTTACACCAATTTTATATAAATTCATCGAACAAACACCTTGTGATAACCGAACAAAATATGCACAAAACCGAACATTCCTTCTTTTGAAAATCAAATAAATCTTGTCAAAAAAATTGCAAATAACTATTTATCTTTTTATAATAATATAGTATAATACGATAGATAATGAGTAAATATGCTATATTCCAGATAACGAGGTAATTAAAAATGTTTGTTGATAAAGCAAAAATACGAATAATCGCAGGTAACGGTGGCAACGGCGCTGTTGCTTTCCACCGCGAGAAATATGTTGCTGCAGGTGGTCCCGACGGCGGTGACGGCGGCAGAGGCGGCAATATTGTTTTTGTGGTAGATGACAACATCTCCACCCTTGCAGACTTCCGTTACAAACGAAAATATAAAGCATCTAACGGTGAAAACGGCAGAGGCTCCAACTGTAATGGTAAAAAGGGCGAAGACCTCATCATCAAAGTACCGCGCGGCACTGTTATCAAAGAGGTTGAGACAGGCTTTGTAATGGCGGATATGAGCGTTGACGAAACCTTTGTTGCTGCCAAAGGCGGTAAAGGTGGTTGGGGTAACTCTCACTTTAAAACTGCTACAAGACAAGTCCCCCGTTTCGCTAAAGATGGCGCTCCCGGTGAGGATTGGGAAGTAACCCTTGAGCTTAAGCTTCTTGCAGACGTTGGTTTAATCGGTTTCCCCAATGTTGGTAAATCTACACTTATATCAGTTGTAAGTGAGGCAAAGCCCATTATTGCTGACTACCACTTCACCACCCTTATCCCCGTACCCGGTGTTGTAAGAATGGGACCTGAAAGCAGTTTCGTTATGGCTGATATTCCAGGTATTATCGAGGGTGCAAGTGATGGTGTCGGTCTTGGTCACGAATTCCTTCGTCATATTGAACGTTGCCGACTTCTTGTGCACGTTGTTGACGTTGCAGGTAGTGAGGGCAGAGACCCTATCGAGGACTTCGAGGCAATCAACAGCGAGCTTTTCAAATACAACGA
Organism: Acutalibacteraceae bacterium; assembly: GCA_045643925.1. Taxonomy (GTDB): domain Bacteria; phylum Bacillota; class Clostridia; order Oscillospirales; family Acutalibacteraceae; genus DTU089. Next base: position 23,305 of record JAZRFZ010000038.1, read on the forward strand.
GGAGCTTAGCCGATATCCGCAGATTGTTGCAGGTAACAAAATTGACCTTGCAACAGACGAGCAGAGAGAGGCTTTCAAAAACTATATATGCGACAAGGGTCTTGAATATTACGAGATTATTGCTCCCATTGCAGAGGGTACACAGGAGCTTATAAATGCAGTTGCCCGTGAACTCCAGAAGCTGCCCCCTGTAAAGATTTATGAAAAACAGGAAATCACTCCAAAAGAGATATTCAAAAATGCAAAGCAGGATTACAAAATCCGTGTTGAGGATGATGTATTTATTGTTGAGGCAGAATGGCTTGGTAAGATACTTATGAAAACCGACCTCAATGACTATTCATCACTTCAGTATTTCCAGAATGTGTTACACACAAGCGGTATTATCCAGTCACTTATTGACCACGGCATTACCGAGGGTGATACAGTAAGCATTTATGATTTGGAGTTTGACTATGTGCCTTAATGAACTGAATATTTTAAACGATATATGCACACCACTGACTGAACCGCAGGCACGAATGTACAGTCCCTTGACGCTTGCATTTTTAGGTGATGCGGTTTACAGCCTTATGGTACGCGATATGCTGACAAAACAAGCCAACAAGCCTACAGGCAAACTCCACAAAGAGTCCATAAAGCTTGTAAATGCCGCATTTCAGGCAGAAATGATAAGAGAACTACTCCCTCATTTGACCGAGGACGAAACCGCTGTTTTTAAGCGTGGCAGAAATGCTCACAGTGCTCACTCACCCAAAAATCAGAGTGAGGCAGACTATCGCTACGCGACAGGGTTTGAAGCCTTGTTCGGCTACTTATATCTGTGCGGTCAGACCGACAGACTCAAGGAGCTTTTCAACTTAAGCACACTTAAGTCATTCACAGAAAGCAATACTGAAAAATAAGAGATATTTTGGAAAGGAAACATTAAAATGTCCCTTGTAAAGAAAGAACATATACGAAATTTTTCTATCATCGCCCATATCGACCACGGCAAATCAACACTTGCCGACAGATTACTTGAAATCACAAACTCCGTTTCACAGCGTGATATGGAGTCACAGATTCTTGACGATATGGATTTGGAGAGAGAGCGCGGTATCACTATCAAAGCCCACGCAGTAAAGCTTGACTACGTTGCAAATAATGGTGAGAAATATCAGCTCAATCTTATTGACACTCCCGGCCACGTTGACTTTAACTATGAGGTTTCACGTTCACTTGCGGCTTGTGAGGGCGCAATACTCATCATTGACGCTTCACAGGGTATCGAGGCTCAGACCCTCGCCAACACATACTTAGCCCTCGACCACAACCTTGAACTTGTGCCCGTAATCAACAAAATCGACCTTCCTTCAGCAGACCCCGACAGAGTGTCTGCCGATGTCGAAGATATTATTGGACTCCCCTGCGACACTGCTCCCCGCGTATCAGCAAAAACAGGACAGAACGTTGAGCAGGTTTTGGAGCAGATTGTTGAGCTTGTTCCTCCACCTGAGGGTGACGATGATGCACCTTTGAGAGCACTTATTTTTGACTCTGTTTACGATAACTACAAGGGTGTTATTGTTTACACACGAATTGTTGATGGCACCATAAAGCCCGGTGACACAATGAGAATGATGGCAACAGGTGCAGAATTCAACGTTGTTGAAGTGGGTACAATGAAGGCAACAGGTCTTAACCCCACAGACAAGCTTTGTGCGGGTGAGGTTGGTTACCTTACCGGTTCAATCAAAACTGTACGTGATGCGGTTGTTGGTGATACTGTAACACTTGCAGACGGACCCGCTGCAGAGCCCCTCCCTGGTTATCACAAGGCTACACCTATGGTTTACTGTGGTATCTACCCGGCTGACGGTGCAGACTACGAAAACCTTCACGAGGCACTTGAAAAATTACAGTTAAACGATGCCGCACTTTCTTACGAGCCTGAAACATCGGGCGCTCTCGGCTTTGGTTTCCGTTGCGGTTTCCTTGGTCTTTTACACCTTGAGATTATTCAGGAGCGACTTGAAAGAGAATATGACCTTGACCTTGTTACAACTGTGCCAAGCGTTATTTATAAAATACATCTTTCTAACGGCGAGGTTGTTGAAATCGACAACCCCACACACTACCCTGACCCTGCAGAAATCGACTTCTGCGAGGAGCCTATTGCAGATGCTCACATCTATGCTCCCACAGAATACGTAGGTGCAGTTATGGACCTTTGCCAGGAGAGGCGTGGTGTGTTCAAGAATATGGACTACATCTCAGGCGACCGTGTAGAAATCAAGTACGATTTGCCCCTTAACGAAATCATTTATGACTTCTTTGATGCACTCAAGTCACGCACACGCGGTTATGCTTCACTTGATTACGAAATCTCCGACTATGTCCGTTCTAACCTTGTTAAGTTGGATGTACTCCTTAATGGTGATGTTGTTGATGCACTTTCATTCATTGTTCACTCCGACAAGGCTTACGGCAGAGCTCGTAAAATTGCAGAGAAGCTGAAGGATAACATTCCAAGACAGATGTTCGAAATTCCTATTCAGATTGCAATCGGTGGCAAGGTTATTGCCCGTGAGACTGTTAAGGCTATGCGTAAAGACGTGCTTGCCAAGTGTTACGGTGGTGACATTACCCGTAAAAAGAAGCTTCTTGAAAAGCAGAAAGAGGGTAAAAAGAGAATGCGCTCATTCGGTACGGTTGAAGTACCACAAGAGGCATTCATGGCAATACTCAAGCTTGATGAGGATTGATAATATGAATAGTTTTTTTGATGTATATTACAACGAAAGCAAAAAAACATTTTGTTACAGAAGTAAAGATATGGTTTATGAAGAGCGCTTTGAAAAAGGCGCTCTTGTAGCCTGTGGTTGGAACGCTTCGGGTTATCCCCTTGATGTGCTGACTAATTTTCCGTCAAGATTAGATACAAGGCGATATGCAGAGCCTTTTGCATTTAATCTTGAAATTGACGGACAAAGTGTAAGCTATGACTTAGACTTTGTATCATTTGATAAAGAAGAGTTGAATGGCGCTTTACTTTGCAGACTTACACTCAAAAGCAACATAAAGCCTGTTGAAATTACTGTGTGCACACTCCTTGACGGAACACAGATGTTCAGCCGTTGGCTTGAAATTAAAAACCTTTCAGACAAGCCCTTATGTGTAAGCAAACTAGCGCTCATAAGCGGTGGTTTGGAAATTCTGGATATTGACCACATAAGTGGTGCAGAAGAAATCTCCAAGCGTTATTCTATAGGATATTTTGACGATGATTCCTGGTCGAGAGAAGGTCAATTCCGTTGGCGCGACCTTAACCCTGACACAACTGCCATTGACGGCAGATTTACAAGGGACAGATTCCGTCATCCGCTTATTTTTATAAGAAACAATGTGTTGGGTCACATTTGGTTTTGTCAGTTAGGCTATTCGGGCGGTTATCGTTTTACTGTTGACTATAACGCTAAACCCTTCAATGGTGAAACGCCCCTTTCCTTCAAGGCAGAAATTACAGGGCACACACCTATCCTTGTGTTAAAACCATTTGGGGAATTTACCACACCCGAAGTACATATAGGCATGGTGCACGGTGACCTTGACTGTGCAATAAATGAAATGCACACCCACACGAGGAAGAGTGTTCTTAATAACACATTTGCAGACCCCTCACCTGCCCTTATCAACTGCGGTATGGGTGCAGAGCATAATATGGATATAAAAGGTAGCAAAGCCTTTATTGACCAGTTTGCAGAAATGGGCGGTGAAATATTCACCGTGGATGCAGGTTGGGTTTGCCCTCCCACAGAGGAAACAAGCTGGGGTGATTACAATGGCTTAAACACACCAGACAAAGAGCGTTATCCCAATGGCATAAAAGAAATATGCGACTATGCCCATGAAAAAGGACTTAAATTCGGCTTGTGGATGGATATTGAAAACTTAGGAAGGCGTTGTCCTCTTTTTGACGAAAAGCCTGATTTCAGGTCTGACAACGTATTCGGCACAAAGAATCCGCGACTTATTGATATGTCTATCCCCGAAGTATGTGAGTTGGCAGAAAATGAGCTTTCAAGAGTTATTGAGGAATATGAATTAGACCTTCTCCGAGTTGACCACAACGTTGATTTTACTGAATATTTCAGTATGCGTGACACAGGATGTGGCATAAAGGAATGTGTTACATTAAGGCACAACAAAGCCGTTTACGATATGTATAACCGACTTAAGGCAAAGTACCCTCACGTTATATTTGAAAATTGTGCAGGTGGCGGTGGCAGAACAGACCTTGGTATGATGAAAAGCTTTAACCACACATGGGTTTCAGATAATCAGAAGATGCCTTACTCCGTTGCTATTACAAACGGTATGACAATGGCTCTGCCCCCCGAAAGAGTTGACAGACTTTTTGCAGGTATGGGTTGCCACACAATAGGCTCATTCAAAGCACATTTAAGGAACACTATGCTTGGTCACATCTCCCTTAACGTTGTTTCACCCGAGGGTGCGAGGGTTAATGATGAGGCTATGGCATTTATAAAGCATAGCACAGATATTTACAAGAATTTTATCAGAACATTCTTAAGTGAATCCGTAATTTATCATCACACCCCCGAATTGTACGACGAAGATATTTGTGTACTTGAAATCGGTGCTACCGACAAATCCAAAGGTGCTTTGACAGTATTCACAATGTGCAATACAGGTGCACAGAGCGTGATTGTTAAGCCGAAAGGGATTGACCGAAGCAAGAGTTACAGCGTTACACTCGATAATGATGGGTGTACATTTACTGTGTCGGGCTATGAATTAAGTAAAGGCATTGAGGTTTATTTAGGCTCGGCTATGGAGTCAGAGTTAATTCTTTTTGAATCAAAATAAAAATATCGGAACGCCAAAGCGTTCCGATATTTTTATTTTACATTTATTTGTTCCGCATACCTCACCGTTTCCATAGCATCCTTTGCGTATTTATCTGCGCCAATGGAGTCGGCATATTCTTGTGTAAGGACTGCACCACCAACAACCACTTTACACCAGGGTGCTTTCACACGCAGGAGTTTGATGGTTTCTTCCATAGCGGGTACTGTTGTTGTCATAAGAGCGCTTAAGCCTACCAACGGAGCGTTAAGCTCACAAACCTTTTCAACAACCGCTTCGGGTGGAACATCCTTGCCTAAATCGTGGACATCAAAGCCGTAATTTTCAAGAAGCAATTTAACGATATTTTTACCGATATCGTGAATATCACCCTTAACTGTGGCTATAACAAAACTGCATTTATCTGCAGATTTGTTTGTTCCCACGGCTTTTTTTATACATTCAAATGAACTTTTTGCCGCCTCGGCACTCATAAGAAGTTGAGGAAGATAAACAGTTTTATTCTCAAAGCCGATGCCTACTTCATCAAGGGCAGGAACAATCTCATTACGGACGATATCAAGGGGCTCACGCTCTTTTAAAAGCTCATCCGTTAAAGTTGCCGCCTGTTCCTTAAGTCCCTTTATAACCGCCCTTTTGAGCCCTGTTGCGGATTCTTCCTTTTTAGTTGTAGTAATCGCTTGTGTGGCTACTACTGTCTGTGGCAGAGTTTCGGTAAAAGAAACATATTCTGCACAATTATCGTCAAGACCCTTTAAAGCGCAATATGCATAATAAGACTTGAGCATTTCGTCGGAATAAGGGTTCATTATAGCGCCCGAAAGACCTTGCCACAAAGCAAGTGTGAAGAAGTTACTGTTTATAATTTCACGATTGGGCAAACCAAACGAAACATTTGAAACACCAAGTGAGGTGTGGCAACCTAATTCATTTTTAATTATATTAACCGCCTTGAGGGTTTCCTTGCCCGCGCTTTTATCGGCACTAATAGTAAGTGCAAGTAGGTCAAAGATAATATTCTTTTTACTGATACCATATTCTTTGGCGGTATCAAGGATTTTCTTCGCAATAGCTACTCTGCCCTCAGCAGTTTCGGGTATGCCGTTTTCATCAAGGGTAAGGGCAACTACAAGGCCACCATATTTTTTTGCAAGTGGGAAAACCGCTTTCATTGACTCTGCTTTACCATTGACGGAGTTAAGCATTGCTTTACCATTATATCTGCGCAAAGCATTTTCCATTGCAACGGGGTCTGATGTATCAATTTGTAAAGGTAAGTCTGTAACCGCCTGTAACTCGCACACCGCGGTTGTAAGCATTGAAACCTCGTCAATTTCAGGCAAACCTACATTGACATCAAGGATATGTACGCCCTTTTCCTGTTGGGCAATACCCTCTTTTAAAATATAATCAATATCATTATTTTTCAGTGCTTCTTTGAATTTCTTTTTGCCTGTTGGGTTAATTCTTTCACCAATCAAAACAGGCTTTTCACCAAAGCACACGCTATGTGAATACGAAGAAACACAAGTAATATTTTTATCTGTTATGGGTTGAACATTAAAGCCTTCAATCTTTGATTTTACCGCTTTAATATAGTCGGGTGTTGTACCGCAACAACCGCCTACTGCCCTGACGCCCTTAAGCACAAGGTTATAAACATCATCAGAAAATTCGTCGGGTAAAACATCAAAAAGAGTTTCACCATCAACAACCTTTGGTAAACCTGCATTTGGTTTGAGAATAACGGGTGTCGAGGAAAGTTCAAGATATTTATCAACAATTGGTGTAAGTGCTTTCGGTCCAAGTGAACAGTTCACACCGATAGCATCTGCGCCCATACCCTCAAGTAGGGCAATCATAGCAGATGGGTCGGCACCTGTCATCAGTTTGCCGTCTTCACCATAAGCATTTGAAACAAAAACAGGTAAATCAGAATTCTCCTTTACTGCAAGAAGTGCCGCCTTTGTTTCAAGGCTATCGTTCATTGTTTCAATAAAGAAAAGCTCTGCGCCATATTTAACACCAAGCTTTACACTCTCGGCAAAGATGCTTACCGCGTCCTCGAAATCAAGGTCACCGTAGGGCTTAAGCATTTTACCTGTGGGGCCAATATCAAAGCCAAGCCACTTGGGTTGTGTACCAACACTTATATCACGAGCGGTCTTAAGGTTATTCATAGCGGATGCAACGATTTCTTCAAGTTCAACTTTACTGAATTTAAGAATATTTGCACCGAAGGTATTGGCGTTTACAACGTTACTACCTGCATCGTAATAAGCCTTGTGAAGGTCGGTTATCACATCGGGGTGGGTAATATTCCACCTTTCGGGTAACTCACCTGATTTGAGCCCCTTTGACTGCAGAATTGTGCCTGTGCCACCGTCAAGAATTATTAAATTATCCTTTATGTATTCACGAAGAGTCATTATAGTCACCCCAGAATATCAGAGAGATTTGATTGAATTTTTGCGGCAATATCAGGCTTATTCATTGAATAAACGTGGACGTTTGTGATGCCGTTCGCAAACAAGTCGATTATCTGGTCGGTAGCATAAGCAATACCCGCCTGCTTCATTGCCTCAGGCGAATAGCCGAATTTGTCAACAAGACTTTTGAAGCGCTGTGGCATAAATGAACCCGAAAGCTTCATAGCTCTTTCAACCTGATTGGCATTTGTAATGGGCATTATACCGGGAATAACAGGCACGGTAATACCTGCCTCACGGATTTTATACAGGAAGTTATAGAGCAGATTGTTATCAAAAAACATCTGTGTTGTAAAGAATGAACAACCTGCATCTACCTTTTCTTTAAGGTACTTTATATCCTCATTCTGATTGGTGCTTTCGGGATGAATTTCGGGGTAACAAGCACCACCGATGCAGAAATCTGCTCCGCTATCCCTTATGTCGTAAATAAGGTCAACGGCATGACGGTAAGCCCATTTACTGCGGTCACCCTTTTCAAGCTCGGGTGTAAGGTCACCTCTGAGGGCAAGTACATTTTCTATACCTGCCTTTTTCATTGCCTCAATACGCTCAGCAACAGTTTCCTTTGTGGAAGAAACACAGGTAAGGTGCGCCACCATAGGCACATTGTATTGCTTTTTTATATTCTGCGCAATATCAAGTGTGTATTGGCTTGTGCCACCGCCTGCACCGTAAGTAACACTCATAAACGACGGGTTAAGTCTGGCAATTTCTTCTGTTGCGGTTTTAACACTGTTAAATGCTGTGTCTGTTTTGGGTGGAAAAACCTCAAAGCTCAAGGACAATTTACCATTATTAAGAATATCGGTAAGCTTCATAAAAGCACCTTCTTTTAAAAATAATCAGTTTTCTGCTGCAGATTCAATATATGATTTGAGAGTATCTGTGCCCTCACCTTTTTCAGACGAAAATGGAATAATAACCAAATCCTCACCAAACTCTGCAAGTTCGTTTCTGAGTCCCTCTGTGCGCTCTTTGTACTGTGTTTTATTGAGCTTGTCACTCTTGGTTGCAGCAACAATAAAGGGAAGACCTGCATCCTGAAGGAAGCGCATCATAATATAGTCATCCTCAGAGGGCTTGTGGCGCATATCCACAAGCTGAACAACAAGCTTTATGTTACGGGGTGACTGGAAATACCCCTCCATCATCTCTGCCCAACGGCGTTTTTCACCCTTGGCAACCTTGGCGTAGCCGTAACCGGGAAGGTCAACAATTCGTACATCCTCAACCTTAAAGAAGTTAATGGTAATTGTCTTACCGGGCATTGATGACACACGTGCAAGGTTTTTGCGGTTGAAAATGCGGTTAAGCATTGATGATTTACCAACATTTGAACGACCTGCAAAAACAATTTCAGGTAAATCTGATGGCGGAATCTGTTTCAAAGTGCCGAATGCGGCTTCAAACTGAACTTTATTGTAATTCATATTATACCTCGTGGCAATAAACACCCTTTGAGCCCTTATGTGACTCGGTTGTGTTTATTGACTTTTTATTATTACGGTCTGCGTTCTTCTTGTTATCCGAACCTTTACAGGGAGCAAGCGCCACACTAAGCACCTCGTCAAGAGATGAAACAGGTATAAACTCAATAGCTTTCTTCACTGTTTCATTTACCTTATCAAGGTCGGCGCGGTTATCCTCGGGTATGAGGACAGTTTTCATACCATTCTTAAATGCGGCAGTTGATTTCTCACGAAGACCGCCGATGGGTAAAACTCTGCCCCTTAAAGTAATTTCGCCTGTCATAGCAACTGTTTTTACAACGGCTCTGCCTGTAAGTGCAGAAGCAAGTGCAGTTGTCATTGTAACGCCTGCAGATGGGCCATCCTTTGGTACAGCACCTTCCGGCACGTGGATATGAATATCTTTATTCTTATAGAAATCAGGGTCAATGGAAAGCTCCTCTGCCCTGCTTCGGATATATGTAAGCGCTGCCTTTGCAGACTCCTTCATAACATCACCGAGTGAGCCTGTGAGTTCAAGCTTGCCTGTACCCTCAAGCACAGCAACCTCAATCTGCATCATTTCACCGCCAACAGAAGTCCATGCCAATCCATTTGCCGCACCAATCATATCATCAAAATCAAATTTTGATGGCTTATACTTTGGTGCACCAAGATACTCTTCAAGTGATGCGGGGTCAACAGTAACCTTGCCCTCAAAGCCGTCGGCAAATTTAACCGCAACCTTACGGATAATTTTGCAAATCACACGGTCAAGTGTACGGACACCCGCTTCCTTTGTGTAGCTCGAAATAATCTCACGGAGAGCGCCGTCTGTGAAACGAATCATTTTGGTATTCATACCGTAATTCTTCACCTGACGTGGAACAAGATGCTTTTTAGCAATGCTGAATTTATCCTCTGCGGTGTAGCTGTAAAGCTCGATAATCTCCATTCTGTCAAAGAGCGGACCGGGAATACGAGATGCATCGTTAGCGGTTGTGATAAACAGCGCTTTACTCAAATCAAAAGGCACATCAATATAGTGGTCAGTAAAGGTACTATTCTGCTCACCGTCAAGCACTTCAAGAAGTGCAGATGAGGGGTCACCCTTATAGTCACTGCCCAATTTGTCAATCTCATCAAGAAGAATGAGCGGATTTTGTGTTTCTGCCTGTTCAACGGCAGTAATAATTCTACCAGGCATTGAACCGATATATGTTTTACGATGACCGCGGATTTCCGCCTCGTCGTGAACACCACCAAGTGAAATACGGACATACCTTCTGCCCATTGCCTTGGCGAGTGACCTTGCAACAGAGGTTTTACCTACACCGGGCGGACCTACGAGACAAAGAATCTGTGCATTCACATCGGGTGCAAGACGTTTAACGGCAATAAGCTCAAGAATACGCTCCTTGACATCCTCAAGACCATAGTGGTCCTTGTCAAGGATTTTACGAGCCGCAGCTACATCAAGAGAATCCTCTGTGTAAACACCCCAAGGAAGATTTGTTACGCGCTCAAGATATGTACGTGCAACATTTGCCTCGGGTGAACCGGGAGTAGTCTTAACAAGTCTGTCGCACTCCTCGAAAAGACGTTTTTTTGACTTTTCGTCAATAGGAAGTGCGGTTATTTTGTCCTTGTACTTTTGCGCCTCTGCAACAGGAGAATCATCCTCACCAAGCTCCGTTGATGCAACCTTAATCTGTTCACGAAGGTAATATTCGCGCTGATTTTTATCCATTCGTTCCTGTACTTTATCCTGAATTTCAAGCTCAATACCGAGAATTTCAGTTTCACGTACAAGGATTTTGCAAAGCATCTCTGCCCTTTTAAGCACATCAAGCTCTTCAAGCATAGCCTGCTTGTCCTCGATAGGAAAATGGAAGTGTCCTGCTATATTGTCAGTTGCGGTGCGAAGGCTTTTTTCCTCAAGAATTGCAAGGAAGATTTCGGGCGCAATACGAGGATTCACCGCAAGATAATTATCAAAATTAGTCTTAAGAGCACGAAGAGTTGCCTCGGTAAGAGGGTTATCCTGCTCAGGGTGGAGCTCAGGCACACGCTGAACAACTGCTCTTAATGATATTTTTTCACGGCTCACTTCTGCAACACAAGCTCTATAAAGACCCTCAACAACAATCTCAAAGCTATTGCTGTCAGAAGAACCTGAAAGTTGTTTTATTTCAGCAACAACACCAACATCACCCAAGTCAGTAAACTTGGGGTCTTCAATCAAGGCATCCCTCTGTGAAACAAGGAAAATCCTTCGGTTGTCGCTATCGACGGCAGAACGAATAGCCCTTATGGACTTGATTCTGCCAACCTCGAAGCTTATTGTCTGCCCAGGGAAAATAACAAGATTGCGAAGCGCAAGTACAGGCAAAGTTTCGGGTTTGTAGATGTTTTCTGTCATAAATTTCTCCTAAAAATTAAAGGTATATATAGACTTAACGGGGAGTCGTGTTGCGACTCCCCTTTTCAGTAAATTAAACAGCCTTACTGTCTGTTTTCGGTTTTTTAACAAAAACGGGTTCACCCTTACCCTCAACAACATCTGCGTTGATTTTAACAACCTCAATGGTATCATCTGAGGGAACCTCATACATAATGGGGTTAAGCACACTCTCCATTATGGAACGAAGTCCACGGGCACCTGTTTCACGCTCAATGGTAAGCTCGGCAACCTTTCTCACCGCATCGTCGGTAAAATCAAGGTCAACCTTATCCATCTTAAGAAGGCTCTTATACTGTTTGAGAAGAGCATTCTTGGGCTGAGTGATAATATTCACAAGACCGTCAACATCAAGATTTTCGAGTGATGTGATAACAGGGATACGACCTACAAGCTCAGGTATAAGACCGAACTTCACCAAATCCTGAGGGATAACGTGTGAATACATATCCATAGCCTTAAGCTCGGACTTGGAATGGATTTCACCACCAAAGCCAACAACAGATTTACCCATTCTGTCCTCAACCAGCTTTTCGATACCCGCAAAGGCACCACCGCAGATAAAGAGGATTTTGGATGTGTCAATCTGAATAAACTCCTGCTGAGGATGCTTTCTGCCACCCTGCGGAGGAACATTAGCAACAGTACCCTCAATAATCTTGAGTAGTGCCTGCTGAACACCCTCACCACTTACATCACGTGTGATTGAAGTATTCTCGGACTTTCTGCCGATTTTCTCTATTTCGCCGATGTAGATAATGCCACGCTCTGCACGTTCCATATCGTAGTCTGCCGCCTGAATGAGTCTGAGAAGAATGTTCTCAACGTCCTCACCAACATAGCCTGCCTCAGTAAGAGTTGTGGCATCGGCAATAGCAAAAGGAACCTCAAGAATCTTGGCAAGTGTAGATGCAAGTAAGGTTTTACCAACACCTGTTGGGCCAAGCATAAGCACATTACTCTTATTGATTTCCACATCGTCGGGGGATTTCAGATATATTCTTTTATAATGATTATAAACCGCAACACTGAGAACCTGCTTAGCCTTTTCCTGACCAATAACATACTCATCAAGAGCAGCCTTAATCTCCATAGGCTTGGGGAGTTTCTTTACAGGCTTGGGTGTAATTACCTTTTGCTTTGTGGGAATACCTTCAACGATATCCATACACAACTCAACACAAGCGTCACAGATGTAAACGCCGGGGCCTGAAATCAATCTTTCGACCTGATCCTGTGTTTTTCCGCAAAAGGAACAACGGACTTTCTTTTCATCATCTCGTGCCAAACGTAGCACCTCCGGTTAATATGAGAATTTATCTCTTTTCAATAATTTTATCTGCAAGACCGTATTCAACAGCCTGCTCTGCAGTGAGCCAATTATCACGCTCTGTATCAACAAAGATTTCTTCAACTGTCTTGCCTGTATTTTCGGCAAGGATTTTGTTAAGACGCTCTTTGGTACGCTTAATGTGGTCTGCGGCAATAAGAATCTCAGTTGCCTGCCCCTGTGCACCGCCTAAAGGTTGGTGAATCATAACCTCAGCATTGGGGAGAATGTAACGTTTACCCTTGGTACCTGCTGAGAAAAGGAATGCACCCATTGATGCTGCCATACCCATACAGATTGTAGAAACATCACACTTGATGTACTGCATTGTATCGTAAATAGCAAGACCTGCAGTTACGCTACCACCGGGACTATTGATGTAAAAGCTGATATCCTTTTCAGGGTCCTGACCCTCAAGGTAGAGAAGCTGTGCAACTACAAGACTCGCAGTTGCATCGTTAACTTCATCAGAAAGAACGATTATTCTGTCATTAAGGAGTCGTGAAAAGATGTCATACTGACGCTCTCCGCGGCTTGTCTGCTCAACAACATAAGGTACAAGTGCCATAATAATGACCTCCTGAAACTAAAATTCAAGTTGATTATTGACTAAAACTTCAAATTTTAATCATCACTAAAAATCACATATACCGCCCCAGGAAAGTACTGTGGCGGCATAATATGTTTTGAATTATTCAGCTGACTCTTCTGCTTTCTTCTTAGCAGGAGCTTTCTTTGCTGCAGGTTTCTTTGCGGGCTTTTCTGCATCGTCTGCCTCTGCCTTTTTCTTAGCAGGAGCTTTCTTTGCGGGAGCCTTTTTCTCTGCGGGAGCTTCTGCATCTTCTGCTTCAGCTTTCTTCTTAGCGGGTGCCTTCTTTGCGCCTGCTACTGCAGTTTCCTTAACAAGGTCCATTGCCTTTCTGCAAGCAAGGTCTGCCTTAACATCATCTGCAGAAACGAGTGACTTAATCTTCTCGATAGGCATATTGTATGCATCGGCATAAGTCTTAAGCTCTGTTTCGATATCTTCTTCGCTGATGTCAATCTTCTCAAGCTCAACAATCTTCTCAAGAGCGAGACGAAGCTTAACCTGTTTCTCGGCGCCGTCCTTGTAACTGTCGCGGAGTGCGGCAATATCCATACCGAGGTACTGAAGGTACATTTCCATCTGCATACCCTGTGAACGAAGTCTGTAATCAAACTCGTTAATCTGATTGTCGATTTCTTTCTCAATCATAACTGCGGGGATTTCTGCAACAACGTTATCAACGAGTGTGTCCATAACCTTGTTTTCGAAGTCGCGGTCTGCTGCAGCTTCTTTTCTTGCTTTGATTTCTTCCTCAAGGCTCTTTTCGTAGTCAGCGATTGTGTCGAACTCGCTAACGTCCTTAACGAACTCATCGTCGTACTTGGGAAGCTCTTTCTTCATAATCTTGTGAAGCTTGATTTTGAAAACAACAGGCTTACCTGCAAGTTCCTCTGCGCCGTAATCCTCAGGGAATGTTACGTCGATATCAAACTCCTCGTCAACCTTGTGACCGATAACCTGATCCTCAAAGCCGGGAATGAAGTTGCCTGAACCGAGTTCAAGGTCATAGCCTTCGCCCTTGCCGCCTTCGAATGCTTCACCATCAAGGAAACCTTCGAAGTCGATTGTTGCGATGTCGCCCTTCTTTGCAGCCTTGCCTTCAACAGCAACGAGCTTTGCATCCTTTTCAAGAGCCTTGTCAACTTCTGCCTTGATTTCAGCCTTCTTAACTGTAACCTTTTCCTTTTCAGCCTTGATGCCCTTGTATGCCTTAAGCTCAACCTCGGGCTTAACTGTAACTTTGAACTTGATTGTGAAACCGTTTTCACTCATATCAACGATTTCATCATCATAGGGAGCAGCAACGGGATTGATGCCTGCTTCCTTAACAGCAGCTTCGTAAAGTGCGGGATATTCTGCATCGATTGCATCATACCAGAAAGCTTCTTTGCCATAATATGTTTCAATGATGTGCTTAGGAGCTTTACCCTTACGGAAGCCGGGAACGTTGTATTTACCCCTTGTTTTTGTATAAGCCTTTGTAACTGCAGCTTTAAAAGCATCGCCCTCAAGTGCAATTTCAACCGCATATACGTTAGTTTCGATTTTTTCGCAAGACTTTAACATTTGAATAACATCCTTTCATATTGCGAACATAATTTTACCGAGATATTATATCACAACAATATTTGTTTTTCCACCATATTTTGAAAAAAGTTCCATATTTTAGTAAAATATATGGAATTTTGCCATAAAGTAAGCAAATTTTATAAAAATCATTCAACAACAGGCGGTATTAAACGTGGTACGAACTGTAAATAGTCCGCAGAAATGAGTCTGAACTCGATACCGTCAGTGTCTATACGGGCACAACCCGGAGCAACAAAACCGTGAAGATGGCCGAAGAAACACCTTTTCACAGGGAACTCGGCGAGAACATCAAGCAGCTCGTCGCAGCGCTGAATCTCGTTAACCGGCGGATAATGAAGAAAAGCTATAATTTCGCCGCCAAGCTCTTCAGCTGCCTTAAGCGAGGCACGAAGTCTGCCTGCCTCGCGGAGAATCACCTTGTGCACGTCACCCTCGGAGTCGTCATAGAACCAACCGCGAGTACCTGCTATGGCAAAGCCCTCTACCCTATAAGCGTTATTGTGAATAATTTTTATGGTGTCAAAATGATTTTCCAGAAGAAATTTATTCATTTTGGACATGGTATTCCACCAATAATCGTGATTGCCCTTGATGATATACTTGGTGCCATTCAGTTCATTGAGAAAAGCAAAATCTTTTTTTGCCTCATCAAAATTCATTGCCCAGGAAATATCACCTGCAATAACCACACTATCACCCTCACCCACAACATTATTCCAGTTGTTGCGGAGTCTGTCGGTATAGTCAGTCCACCCCCTGAAAACATCCATAGGCTTGTTGACAGAGAACGACAGATGGGGGTCACCGATAACAAATAATGACATCGCTTAAATACCAAGCATTTCAAAGACAACATCTGCCATATTCTCTTTAGATGTTACCTTTGTGAATCTTACCTCTTTACCCTTAAGTGCAGAAAGCTGTTCGGGTGCTTTGAGTGAGGAGATTTCTTCAAGTGCGTTTACTGTGCTGAATTCATCAGCATAGTCCTTCTCACCCTCAACTGCAGTAAGCACAGCCTTTGAGAATTTGAAGGGTGATGCTGTAGATGCCACAACAACAGGAGTTGTATCACCTGTTTTTGCAATGTAAGAATCGCACACATCAAGTGCTACCGCTGTATGAGTATCGGCAAGATAACCATAGTCATTATAAACACGGTTGATAGTCTCTTTTGTTTTATCATCATCACAGCAACCTGCAACAAAAAGTGACTGAATCTGCGCTTTAACATCCTCACTTACTTCGTACTTGCCGTTTTCTTTAAGTTGAGTAAACCAATCGTTAATAACTGCACTGTCTCTACCACAGAGAATGTAAAGAAGTCTTTCGAGGTTTGATGAAATAAGGATATCCATTGACGGAGAAACCGTTGTATAGAAATCACGGTTTCTGTCATAAACACCTGTTTCAATAAAGTCGGTAAGAACCTTATTTGCATTTGAAGCACAGATGAGTTTGTTTACAGGGAGACCCATTTCCTTAGCAAAATAAGCGGCAAGAATGTTACCGAAGTTACCTGTGGGAACAACGATATTGATTTTGTCGCCGTATTTAATTGAACCGTTGTTTATCATATCGCAATAAGCGGATACATAGTAAACAATCTGAGGAGCAAGTCTTCCCCAGTTAATGGAGTTTGCGGATGAGAAAACAAGGTTGTTCTGCTCAAATCTGTCGAGAATTTCTTTGTTTGTGAAGATATTCTTAACACCTGTCTGACAGTCGTCAAAGTTGCCGTAAATCGCACAAACACCAACATTGCCACCCTCCTGAGTGGTCATCTGAAGCCTCTGCATGGGGCTTACACCGTCATTGGGATAGAATACGAGAATACGTGTACCCTCTACGTCCTTGAAGCCCTCAAGTGCAGCCTTACCTGTATCACCTGATGTGGCAACGAGGATAACGATTTCCTTATCCTTAAGATTCTTCTTAGCAGAAACTGTAAGAAGATAGGGTAAAATCTGCAAAGCCATATCCTTGAAAGCACAAGTAGGTCCACGGAAAAGTTCAAGTATATTCACATTATCGTGTGCATTTACTACGGGTGCAACAAATTCGGAATCGAATTTGCCATCCTTATATGCGCCCTCTACACAATAATCAAGCTCTTCCTTGGTAAAATCTGTAAGGTAAAGACCAAGCACCTTTTTAGCACGTTCTTTGTAATTCACACCGCAGAGAGCCTTGATTTCATCAGCACTGAGCTGAGGAATGCTCTCAGGAATATAAAGACCGCCATCGGGTGAAATACCGTCAGCAATAGCCTTGGATGCGGTAACCTTTACGTTATTATCGCGTGTTGAAGTAAAAAACATAAATAGTCACTTCCCTTTGAAAAAAGTCGCATTACTGCATTATCGATTTATTTTATCAAAGGGTTAAATAATTGTCAAGGCAAAAAGGGATATTCCGTATTACCTGTTGTAAGGAAATTGGCAATTTTGAGAAATGCGCCAAAGACATTCAGTTCCCCAACCTCATTTGCGGCAGTAATTTTATACTCACGGCACTTTTTGCCGTCAATATAAACAGAAACAGTACCAAGGGTCTGCCCCTTAATCACAGGTGCTTCCACGTCGGTGCATAGCTCGGTTTTTACTTCCACTGCACTCTCCTGACCTTTCTTTATAAGCACAGGTGAAGGGCTTGGAATTTCGGGTGTAACAAAATCCGTTTTGCCTTTTATGACGTTAACCGAGTTAATGGTTGAACTGTCAACAACAGGTGCAAAAAGTGTATAATTACTGAACCCCCAACTAAGCATCGATTTGGCTGTGTTAAAGCGGTCGTTACTGTTGCCGCTCCCCAAAACAACTGCTACAAGATGAAGACCCTCCCGCTTGGCACTTGCAGACACACAACACCCTGCCTTGGCGGTTGTGCCTGTCTTAAGACCTGTTGTGCCATCATAAAAACGCACAAGTTTGTTAGTATTTACAAGCTCGGTTTCACCGCCCCTCAAGGAATCCATCCACACGGTAGTATATTTCGTTATAAAATCGTGTTTCAGCAGTTCCCGTGACATTATTGCAATATCACGTGCGGTTGTAAGGTGCTCATCTGTTGTATCATCAAGTCCTGTGGCGTTTACAAAGTGGGTATTCTTCATCCCCAACTCCTTGGCGCGGGAGTTCATAAGGGAAATAAAGCTCTGCTCACTACCTGAAACATACTCTCCCAGTAGCGTGGCGGCATCATTTGCGCTACCTATTGCAGTCGCACGGAGAAGCTCATCAACAGTCATACTCTCCCCCGGCTCAAGCCATATCTGCGAACCGCCCTTTGACGCGGCATTTTCGGAGCAGACCACCTTATCGGTAAGTGATATTTCCTTTTTGTCAACCGCCTCGGCAACAAGGAGCATGGTCATAACTTTGGTTACGGACGCAGGGAACAATTTCAAATCGGGATTATATTCCATAAGAACCTCACCTGTGGAAACATCCATCAGAACAGCTGATTTCGCCTTAATTTCCACAGGCAGTTTTTTGAGCGCTTCGTCATTACTTACAGAGGCAACAAAGTCTTCAGGGATGGTTATTTCCTCCTCCCCTTTAACCACAGATACCGCACACACACTTCCGGAGCAAAACTGAAACAAAACAACCAAAGATAAGAAAAAGCTAAACGCCTTTATAAAAAAAGAATTTCTCATATACTTCACCTCGGTGAAATATATGAGAAATTTCATTTTATTATTCTATTCACATACGAGGCATACCCAACCGTTTTCCTCGATGCGCTCACGTACGGTAAGTCCTGCATTCTGGAGTGCGAGAACAACTTCGTCTGCACGTGAGTCAATAATACCAGATGCAACGAACTTTGCGTTTGGTTTCATAAACGCCCTTACCTGAGTACTGAAAAGGATAATTATATCTGCCACAATGTTTGCAACAACAACATCGTATTTTTTCGTTACCTTATCTGCAAGGTCACCACAAACAAACTGAAGCTCGGGCTCGTTAAGTCCGTTCATTTTACCATTCTCTGCGGCTGTTTTAACTGCAAGGGGGTCAATGTCAACACCAAAGCCCTCTGTTGCGCCGAGGAGCATTGACGCAATGGCAAGAATACCGCTACCGCAACCGATGTCAAGAACCGTGTCGCCATCTCGAATGATCTTATCAAGGGTTTCAAGGCAAAGACGAGTTGTTTCATGAGTGCCCGTACCAAATGCAGCACCGGGTTCAATATTGAGTACAACTCGATCACCGCTGTCGTAATCATCCACCCATATAGGTCTTACGAACAACCTTTCGCCAACAGGAGTAGGCTTGAAAAAGGCTTTCCATTTGTCTGCCCAATCCTCCTCACTGCAACCATCAGTTTCGATTTTAAAGGAGATACCCTCAGCAGAAAGGCGCTCGGAGATAAAGGAAACCGCCTCCGCAGGATTATTACCTTCTTCAATATAAATGTGAATAATTGATTCGTTACGGTTCTTTTCGAGTAAGTCCTCGTCAATCAAATCAATATGTGCAATTTCCCACGCACCCTGTTCAAGGTCACTGTAATCCTCAATATAAATACCATAAGGTACTGTCATTACCGCAATACCTGAAGCACGTTCAGTATCACCTGTGGGAACGAAAATTTTAACTTCTGTATAATTCATAAATAACCTCAATACTTATTGTGTACGTCCTCGGCAAAGCAAAGACAATCTTTAAGCTCGATAACCTGACCGTCGTCAAGAATAGCCTTACCACTCATTCTGCCGAATACCTGATGCTGGTCTGTGATAATAAACTTAATATCAATCTTTGCCGCTCTGTCAAGAATGGGTACGAAGTCCATTTCGAATCTGCCGTCACTTGATGTGAATGTCCATGGGTCAGTATAACCTGACTCGGGGATATTGAATGTAACGTCATCAAGCTTGTGTGCCTTGCCGTCATAGAAAAGAATATTTTCACTTGCGGCAGTTGTATCACCAAAGCCGTAACCAATGTTGAAGCCGAAGGGTTTGCCGTTAACAGTCATATTACCTGAGCCCCAATACCATGTGTTGTCATAAGTCCACACACCGCGACCCCAGTCAAGTGTACCGTAGTCAATTTCGGGGTTAAGCTCATAGGTTTTGCCATCAAATTCAATAGTACCCGATGCACGCATACAGTTGATTTTCTGATTATAATAGAATGCTGTCTTTTTCTCCTTCCAAGGAGTTGCAATAACCATTGTATCCATAGGAGGCTGAGAAAGTGTAATTGAGCATTTGAGAGGCTTTTCACCCATAAAGTTCTTGTAATCACAGTAAATGGAGCGTTTGTCCTTCTCTGCAACAAACTGCATATCAAGGCGCTTATCCTGATACTTTGTTATGCCTGTTTCACTTGTTGCAGGCAAGTTAAATTTACCCATAGGGAAGAAATTAAGAATTGTCTCGGTATGCTCCCAGGGGTTGTCACCCAAATCAAGGAATGATGCGCTCTGCAAACCGATATATCCGTCATCGGAGATAGTAAATGCGAGAGCAATATTATGCTCGTTTGACACTACGAGATAATAATCCCACTCTTTAATACGGAATTTGGGTGCTTTGACGTCCTTGCGGTCATACTTCTGCACAAGGCTCCTTGACCAACCGGGTTCACGGAGTGAGCCATCTTCCTTTAAAAGTGACTGTACGTTTGTAACCTCGTGATTTCTCATAATAAATCCTCCCTTATCTACGTTAATTTATTCCATAATATTTGCCTTAGGCTCTACGTCCACCCTACCGTGGTTGTAGAGCTTACGATTATCAAGCATCCAGAGTCTGCCTGTAAACTCACCATTTCCAACATCTTTCACCGCATCTGCCATTTCATAGATATTGGCATCCAAGAGGTCAAGCTGTGAAAGAATTTCCGCCTCAATAAACGCAGGTCTTACGGCTGCCCCGAATTCAAGCTTACCGTGGTGTGAAATGAGCATGTGCTGTAAAAGATACTTTGTTTCGGGGGTGACACCTAATTCATCACACTTTCTGCCAACGTCCTCGGCACCCATAACAAGGTGACCCAGGAGCATACCCTCAAGGGTGTGTCCGTCAACAGTACCTGCAGGGCTAAGGCTGTATTCACGAAGCTTTGCAATATCGTGAAGAATCGCACCTGCAAGGAGCAATTCGCGGTCAATCGAGGGATAAATACTGCAGACACACTCTGCAAGTCGAACGATTGAAAGCGTATGATAAAGCAGACCGCCTGTCATAGCGTGGTGAAGCTTCTCTGCTGCAGGGAAGGTAAGAAGCTGCTCCTTGTTATCACCGAGCATTGAGAGAACAACGTTTTTGATTTCTTCATCCTTGAAATCTGCAACCAATCTGACGATAACGTCAAGCATATCGCCACCGTCACAGTCTGCAGACTTTACAAAGTCTGACATATTTATATTGTCATTCACATCAGTAGGACGAATTCGCTGAATAATGAGTTGGTCATTGCCGTTATACTGCTGAACACTGCCACGAAACTTAATAACGCTATTCACAACAGGCATAGGAGTTACATCCTCGCGGTAATCCCACATTTTGGCATAAACGTCACCCTCGTTATCACCGAGGAGAATATCAAGATAAAACGTGCCGTTCTTGGCACTCTTTTTGTCACAGCTTTTAACAAGACCGAAGCCCTCAACCATACCGGGCTTTTCACAAGGAATATATTTCATATTAAACCTCACTATCTAAAATTGTTCTGACTACGTAAGAAGTCATCATATAACCTGCAACAGGTGGCACAAAGGACATTGAACCGGGCTCGGATGTGTGAGTTTTTACCGGCTCTTCCTTTGAATAAACAACAGTTAATTTGTTTATTCCCCTGTTCCGCAATTCACGGCGCATTACCCTTGCAAGGGGGCAAACGCTTGTTTTCTTAATGTCTGAAATTTCAAGAAGTTCGGGGTGAAGCTTGTTGCCTGTGCCCATTGATGAAATAACGGGAACATTCAGTTCATTTGCACGGGAAATAAGCTCAAGCTTTGCAGTTACGTTATCGATACAATCCACAATGAAATCATACTGTGAAAGGTCTATTTCATCCGCTGTTTCGGGGAGATAGAACAAATCATATCTGTGAATTTTCACCTGTGGGTTTATGCTCAGAAGCCTCTCTTCAGTGGCTTGGGTTTTTGGAAGTCCGACATAACCTTCTGTTGCCATTATCTGACGGTTAAGGTTGGTGATATCCACAACATCCTTATCAACAATGCCGATTGTACCCACACCTGCACGGACAAGACTCTCTGCCGCCGCACCGCCGACACCTCCAAGACCAAAAACAATCACAGAGGAATTATTCAATTTTCGGAGTCCGTCCTCACCGATTACACGTGCAGAACGGGAAAATCGTTCATCCATTTAATCACCCGTAATTTATCTTATCGTAAATCATCTCATAAAATAATTATAATATTCTTAGCGTGAATGTCAAATAATAAATATAAAAAACATTAAATAAATTCAAAAAGGACCCTATTTTATGAAAAAACGGATAATATCCTTCCTTTTGTGTGTAAATCTGCTTGTTGGTCTGCTTTGCGGAAGATTGTTCAACATTGTAAACGAACCACAAAGTGCATCTGTCGGGAGCGGTACGAGGGTAAAAGAAATCCACACAAAGCGCGGAATGATTTACGACAGAAATCTTACTCCCCTTGTAAACAATGCTTACACCACGAAGTTACTTATACGACCTACAAAC
>JAZRFZ010000039.1:0-7117 GCA_045643925.1 Acutalibacteraceae bacterium
GTATAAAAGCCGTCAACCCAAGCAGAGGAAACAAGCTTAATAAGATTTTTGTAGCCTGTTTCATTTTTACAAAGAAGGATAAGGTGATAACGGTCACTGTCAATGCCGTGCACCTTATCAAACCTGCTACGAGGTGCAACATATACCTCGCAACCGATAATAGGCTTCACACCTGCATTTTTACAGGCCTTGTAGAACGCTACCGCACCATAAAGGACGCCGTGGTCAGTTATTGCAAGTGAGGTCTGACCTAGATTTTTGGCACGTTCAACAACCTCCTCGACGCGACAAGCACCATCGAGAAGGCTGTATTCAGTATGTAAATGAAGATGTGTAAAGTCTGTCATATCAAATCACTTTTGTCCGTAGTAGGCATTTGCTCCATGCTTTCTGAAATAATGTTTATCTGAAAGAAAATCATCTATTTCGGGAACATTTCCACCGATAATCTCTGTTTTCATTGCCATTTCGGCAACAATTTCAAGCACTGCTGCATTGTGAACCGCATCACTTGCATTTTTGCCAAAAACAAAAGGTGCATGGGAGCGCACAAGAACCGCAGGAGTGGATTTAACATCAAGAATATTCTCTTTAAAATGCTCTGCAATAACTATACCCGTGTTAAGTTCATATTCACCATTAACCTCGGCATCAGTAAGAGCACGTGTACAAGGTACCGCAGTATATGAAAAATCCGCGTGAGTTGTGCCATACGCAGGAATACCACGACCTGCCTGTGCAAACGCTGAAGCATTTACCGAGTGTGTGTGAACAACTGCATTAAGTTCTTCAAACTCTTTATACAAAACATAGTGGGTTGGTGTATCTGAAGAAGGATTATAGTTCCCCTCAACAACATTACCATCATCAAGTGAAATCACTACAATTTTCTCAGGTGTCAGCTCGCTATAAGGAACGCCCGAGGGTTTAATAGCGAAAACACCCGCTTCACGGTCAACCTCTGAAACATTACCCCAGGTAAAGGGGGCAAGTCCGTGTGCATGGAGTTCTTTATTTGCCTCACACACAGTTTCCTTTAATTTTAAATACATAAAACCGCCTCACTATCACCAAAAGATTTACTTAACCAAATTATATATCTTATATACACGCTTTGTCAATTACAATAAATCCTATAAAGTTACAAAAAGTTAATGACTTTTTTATAATTATGTGGTATAGTTAAATATGTATGATGAAATATTATGTCCTACAGGAGGCATTTATAATGAGAAAGTATACAAGAACATTGTCATCCCTTGCACTTTTAATTGCAATGATTCTTTGCTTTTCAGGTTGTGGTATTATTGATTACGCTCGTTCTGCAATTAAACGAGACCCCGCACCCACCGTTGAAAGCACAGTAATTGTTGGTGGTCCGGAAAATGTTATTCCCGGAGGAAACACACAATCAACACAGAGCGCTGTTGTTACAACACCGCAGAACCAATCAACAACCTCCACAACAAAACCCTCTACAACAAAACCCAACACAACAAATACTGTAAAACCCACTGCACCAGACTCAACAAGCCCCATTATTCCCGGTACTACTGTTGGGGCAACTCAGGCGCCCGTTATTGATGATGATACAAGCGTTGAAGACATCAAGGATATGCCTGTAAAGGAAGTTCAGGATATTCTTTTTGCAACAGACGACGAGAACACCGCAAGTAAGATACTTATTGCAGCCGGATTCGAATACGACGAAGAACAAGGCATCTACTATTCACAAATGAATCCATTACAGAGAAAGTTCGGTTTCAACTTGCTTTATGATATGGCTGCCCCCCTTGCAGGTATGCACTACTCAACAAAGCGTATTGAGTTTACATACGGTGGCAAAGAGTGGATGGTACAGATTTGGAAAGGTCAGTACGGCATCACATCAGGTGCAGAAATCGGTCTTTATAGCCGCGACCCCTCAAAGGTTATGCAGTATGACTGCGCTGATGACTCAGAGCTTATTGAGATGCAGTTTGACTTCTATAATATGGGCGAATATGTATTTTCACGTGGACCCGAAAAACACTGGTGGCTCACAGGCTTTAAGGTTGCACACATAGGTGTACCTCAGTTTATCGAGTTGGATATGACACTTAACTTCGAGGATAATATGATGGCAACAGAATTTGTTAAGGCATTAAAGAAAGTTCAGAACACAGACCCTCTCGACCCCATGACATACACAAGAAAAGGTTCAAAAATCAATATTATCTGGTGATTTAAATGAGTGTAAAATTTGCAGTTATTGCTGACCCACACTATTATTCTGAGAAATTGGGATGTAGCGGTACGGCTTATGAAAGACGAGCAGGCTCCGATCAGAAAATGCTTGCACCCTCAAAGGGTTGCGTTCTTGCCGCATTTGAACATATAAAAAAATCAGGTGCACAGTTTCTTATGATTGCAGGTGACCTGTCAAACGACGGTGAACTTTGCTCCCATGAGGAAATGCGTGAAATATTGTATGAATTCAAGAAGACTATGCCCGTATATGTGATTACTGCAACCCACGACTGGTGTTGCGACGGTAATCCGAGAAGATACGAGGGTGACAATATTTTCCACGATGTAGAAACCATACCTCCGGAAAAACTCCATGAGTTTTACAAGGATTTCGGTCCTGATGAGGCGCTCAGCGAGTTCCATACTCATCAAGACAAGGTTTCTTATGTTGTAAGACCCGCAGACGGCGTGACTGTTTTTTGTCTTGACGATGACCAGAATGGTGAAGGTGGCTCAGGTTATTCTGATGAGCATTTTAAATGGATTACAGAGCAAGTAAGTGAAGCAAAGAAGCGCGGTGATGTTGTATTCGGTATGCAACACCATCACCTGCACCTTACTGAATTTGACCGTGTAATCAACGGCAAAGGCTCTGTTGAGTACCGCGAAAAGCTTTGCAACAAATTTGCTGATATTGGCTTCCCACTTATGTTTACAGGTCACTCACATATGCAACACATCAGAAAGCTTGTATCAGAAAAAGGCAACAGTTTTTATGAATTTAATGTTGCATCAATCAGTGGCTACCCTGCCCCCATTGCATATTGCACAGTTGACAACAATGGTATTGATATTAAAACCGAGCACCTTGAAAGCTTTACATACAAAGGTGAAACCTACACAAATCAATATCTTAAAGACCACGCTACAAAGCTCTTTACAGAGGTTATTGATGCAGCGGCAAGTAATGAGAAAATCAAGTTTGCCGCACTTATGGAAAGCCTCGGTATGAGTCACGAGAAATCCTTTAAGGTATGGAAAATCGCAAGACCTGTGCTTAAATGGCTTGACAGACTTACAGTTAAGAAAGCCGCAAGGATTATGAACTTCATTTCCTTTGGCAAGGCAATCGACAAAAAAGCTGCAAAGGAAATTGGAGATTACAAGGTTAAAAATATTATATTCGAAACCTTCCACTCTATCCTCGATGGCTCACTTACAACACACGAGGAAGGCTCAGCTTATTACACAGTATTCACACAGGCACTCGCCTTCCCCCTTAAGCTTGTGAAAAAGCTTCGCATTAAAAATGGCGGTCTTATAAGGACGCTTACACACCTTAAGGATGCCGCCCCTGAGCTTGTGACAGGCGGACCATTAAATAACAACAATTATTTTATCGAGCTTTAAATTTAATAAACAACAACCTGACGAATCCGATTGGACTCGTCAGGTTTTTATATAATATTTTTATGCTTCTGTTGATTCAACCTCAACAGCTGTTGTTTCTTCTGCAGTTGTTTCGGTATTGATTGAGTTCATAACATCAGTTGAACCGTTTATAGAGAATAATGCAGTTTCATTCTCATAGTCAGTTGACCATACTGAGATAGAATATGTATCGAAAAGCTCCTTAACAGTAAGGTCAGGCTCGTCCATTTCCTTTGCCAGCTCTTTAATTGCATAGGAATCGAACTTACAACGAATCATATTGAGGTTATCATATTCAGTAACAATGAAATCTCGTTTGAAGTTCTTACCGCCCTTTTCAAGACCAAACACAACAAAGTTTGTAATAAAGTCATTGTTAAGTGCGGTGTATGAATCAACATCATTATAGTAAATATCAACCCATACAAAGTCATCACAAACGGTTGTTTCAACCTTTTTGATGCCGTCTACAACATCAACAACCTCTGCAGGCTTGCCTGCGTGCTTCTTGTTGAAATCCTCAACAGTCTGAGCATATGAGCCACAGATTGTTTTTCCGACACCGTCATTTGTCTTGTGCTCTATATAAAGATTGAAGCCTGTGTTGAGAATGTTATCAAGTGTAACAGTAAGCTCATCTGTAAGACCAACAGCATTGATATAATCATCAACTTCTGAAAGGTAATACATAACTACATTGCCACTATCGAGAAGTCTGAGTTCACCAGGGCACTTAACCTGCATACCATTATCGATATAGAAGTAGAACATGGGAACAACATCTATACTGAAAGCATTATCAGCAAGGTGTTCACTAAGCAATGATTCCTTTGTATCATATTCAACTCTGAGTGCCACTCTGCCCTTTTCCTTCTGTGCGGTTACAGAAATGATTTTGTCAGAATATTTCTTGAGTCCGTCGACAACTATTGTATCATCAGGCTCTGTTACCGCTATTGTTGTTTCCTCTGTTGTTTCAACAACAGTGGTCTCCTCTGCCTGTTTGATTTTCTCCTTCAAAGCAGAAGACAGAGTTGAAACCATAAAGATAGCAACACCGATTACAACAATAAGCAAAACCACCAAAAATGGGTTCTTTTGAAGCTTATAGCCTAAACCTTTTTTCTCATCCATTTCAGTTTTCCTCCTTGGATTTTTTACCCTCACGGGCTTTCTCAGCGGCTTCGCGTTCCTCACGCTCTAATTTATCCGCTTCTTTACCCGCTTTATTGGCTGCTTTTTCAATTTCACGCTGCGCCTTACGCTCCTCACGAATTTCTTTCTTCGTGGGTTGAGGTGCAGGTGGTGTATCCGTAAGCTTCATAAAGTCGATTTTAGCCATACGTGTTTTGGGAAGTGCATCAAGAATCGTAACCGTAGAAGGTCTTGAGAATTTCTCAAGCTTACTGTCACAGTATTCTTTAATCACCTTGGCAGTTTCCTCAGGATTATTTGTAGGTTGAGTAAGTGAAACAAACAATCTGATGATTGGTTTTGTGTCAATATAACCCTGAACGGCACAAGCCTCGTTGATATAATCTAACTTTAAAACTTCGTTTTCAATATCATTAGGATAAACGTTATAACCCGAAATGATAATCATTCGTTTCTTTCTGCCTGTGAAGAAAAGATAACCATCCTCATCAAGATAACCAAGGTCACCTGACATTACCCAACGGGTACCGTTTTCGTCAACATAAACACCGTCTTCCTCGCTGTTAATGTAGCCCTTCATAACAGTTGAACCTGAAATAGCAATTTCGCCAATTGTGTTGGGAGGAAGCTGCTTCTGATTGTCATCCCAAACCTGTACAGTAATACCGTCAAGTGGTTTACCGATTGAATTTTCCTTATATGCACCTGCAATATTTGCTGTGCAAACAGATGAAACCTCTGTCAGACCGTAACCTCTGTAAAGTTTGCCCTTTGCACCCCATTTTTCAAGTTTGGAGTTAAAGGCATTGAGGAAGGTTTCACTGATAATATCACCACCCGCCCACAAAAGACGGAGCTTTTTCAGATGTTCACCATCGAAATTGGATGCCTCATACATTTTTTTGAACATATTAGGCACACCGACGATGTATGTGACATTGTATTTCTTAATGTATTTATTTGCTTTTTCAGCAGAGAATGTAGGCATACCGATACAGGTAAAACCTGCACACATACTGAAGTGAAGCACAACACCAAGACCGAATGCGTGGAACAAAGGAAGAACACAAAGTGAAAACTCCTCGCCGGGCGCATGGGGTGAGTCAAGGAAGCTGAGCTTATATGCAAGTGAGTTAAGGTTCAGGTTTGTAAGGCGGATTGTCTTACTTTTACCCGTTGTGCCGCCACCGTGAAGATAAACGGCAATATCGTCACCATTCCCCTCAAGCGCAGGTGCTTTGAAGGAAAGATTGCATATTGTGTGATAAGATGCGGTATTTGATGATGGAGCTTTGTGTTTTACCTTTATCTTCGAATAAACCTTAAGAGCAGGTTTCATTACGGATGAAGCATAATCAGAGCTTGAGCAAACAATAACAAGCCTGTTAAGTCTGCGTAAGGTTTCAACATAAGGCTCCATAATTATATCAAGTACAAAAACAGCCTTTGAACGACTTGTCTTGATTATTTCCTCAAGAGCATCCGCAGGTGTAAGAGGATGCACAATATTGGCAATAGCACCAATTCGGTTAATTGCATAAAAAGCAACAAAGCTCTGTGCAACGTTGGGAAGGAAAACTGTTACCACATCTCCCCTTTTGACATTTCTGCTGTCAAGGAAGCCTGCAACTGCCTCAACATCGTGCATAAACTTCTTACGACTGATGAGTGCACCAAAGCTTTCGGCAACATCATAAACGCCGAAATCCTTAGTACAATCTCTGAAGTATTCAAAGCAATTTCTGTTTTCGGGCTTTATCATAATTTTAAGTCCTTTCAAAAAACATACCTATTTATTATATTTTTATTGGCACTTTTTGTCAAGTTCACAAGCTTTTGTTTGCAATTTCTTCATAAAGTACAGTGATATTATTAACACAAGAGGGAAAATTACAGCAGCAAAAACACCTTTTTTGATATCATCGTCAAAAAGACTTGTAGCAAACCCAACAACCGTAGGACCAAACGAGCAACCGAAGTCACCTGCAAGAGCAAGTATGGCGAACATTGCCGTACCGCCTTTCGGGAAATTCTCCGATGCAAGGGAGAATGAACCGGGCCACATAACGCCAACAGAAAAGCCACACAAAGCACACCCAACAAATGACAATGCAGGATTTTTAAGGAATGTTGCCATAGCATATGCAATTATGCACAGAGCTGCACAAAAAGACATATATTTTGATAAATCAACCTTTTCGCTTATTTTAGAGTAAATAACTCTCGATGTACCCATAGTCACGGCAAAAAGACTCGGCCCCGCAAGGTCACCGATGGTTTTGGACACTCCAAGACCTGCCTC
>JAZRFZ010000040.1:0-2246 GCA_045643925.1 Acutalibacteraceae bacterium
TGTGACAGGAATTTTGTTCTACGATGAACCCCTCACAATAGGAAATACCATATGCCTTTTACTGATTACAGGTGCCCTTGCACTGACAACAGGCAAAGGAAATCCGAAAAACAAATTTGCCACCCTTTACTATGCAGGAGTGTTCGGTCTCGATGGCATGGCGGGAGTATTATCAAAGATTTACGCTTCGGGAGATTATCCGAAATGTAACGAGGCTGTTTACAGCATCTGGGCGGCTTTTTTCGGCGTTTTAAGCGCAGGTATAGTCTTATTAGTCTTACGACGCAAATTGCCTAAAATGAGCAGGAAAGCCCTTTTATTTGGCGCGGGATACGGTACAATAAACAAGTTTGCAAATTATCTTTTACTTATTGCACTTGCTGTGTTACCCGCATCTATACAATACCCATTCGTTACAGGCGGAGTAATGATAGTTTCCACCATAATCAGTCTATTGTGCGGTCAAAAGCCTTCTAAAAAAGAATTGGGTGCGGTTGCTCTTTCCTTTGCCGGAATAATGGCTTTGGTTTTAATAAAGTAATAATTATAATACAGAAATAAAATCATTGATTTTCACGAAAAACAGGTCTATAATGAAAACGCAAATATTTAAGATTTGAGGCGATATTATGAATATATGGCACGACATAAACCCCGACAGAATTTCACGCTCATCCTATGCAGCGGTTATCGAAATTTCCAAGGGCAGCAAAATGAAATACGAGCTTGATAAGGAAACAGGTCTGCTTAGACTTGACCGTGTTCTTTACACGTCAACACACTACCCTGCAAACTACGGCTTTATCCCCAGAACCTATGCTAAGGACAACGACCCTCTTGATGTTCTTGTTCTGTGTTCCGAGAAAATTGAGCCAATGGCACTTGTTGAATGCTATCCAATCGGTGTTATCACAATGCTTGACAACGGTGCACCCGATGACAAAATAATTTCAATCCCATTCAATGACCCCACATACAGCACCTACAAGGATATCAGTCAGTTACCTGCTCATGTTTTTGACGAAATGAAACACTTTTTCTCGGTGTACAAAACACTTGAGGACAAGGATACAGCTATTGATGAGGTGCGCGGTGTTCTTGATGCAGTTTCAATCATTGAGGATGCCATAAAAGAGTATAAAATAAAGTTCGAAAAATAAGTTGAATTTTATGTAAAAATCTCTTGCATTTACCATAACTTTGTGTTATTATATTTGACTGTATGAACAGTAAAAGGAGGTGCCGTAATGCCCAATATTAAATCTGCAAAGAAGAGAGTACTTGTTAACGCAACAAAGGCTGCTAACAACAAGTCAGCAAACTCTGCTCTTAAGACTGCTCTCAAGAAAGCTAATGCTGCTATTGAATCAGGCGATGCTAACAAGGCTGAAGCTGTTAAGGTTGCTGTTAAGAAGCTCGACCAGGCTGCTGCTAAAGGTCTTCTTCACAAGAACAATGTAGCTCACAAGAAGTCACAGCTTGTTAACAAACTCAACAAGTCAAACTAATTTTGGCTGAAAGAAGAACCCCGCAACGTTTGTTGCGGGGCTTTCTTTATATTCATTTAATTATTATTTTGAAAGCTTACTATAATCCTTGATAATCTCAATTCTGTTCTTGCGGCGCTTTTTAGCTTGGCGCTTTTTCTTAGTAAACGTAAAGTAAGCAATAACAGCTACAACAGTTATTATAACAAATGCCACAAAAAGCTTGGATTCCATAAGCTTTTCAAGCCAACTGAAGGTTGCCCACAAATAATTTTTCTTAACACTCTGTTGAGCCACAAGAGTAATATCGGCAATCTTAACATCCATATATTTCAATGTGGCACTACCAACAACATCCCCCTGCTTCACTGGTGCTTTAATTTCCTTAGGGAAATCCTCGGCATATTCCACTGTCATATCTTCAATGGAGATATTCTTGTGAATGATAGAAGAAATGTCATCCTGGGGAACAAGAGCAACATAGTCAGACCCTTGACCATATTTCACCTTAACCTCACCGATGTTATAAGAACTATCTGCAATAATTCTCATTCGGATATTCGAAAACGCCCAACGGAGAAGATACCTGCACATAAGGTAAGATGTGTTACGATTTTCACCATCAAGCGGGAAATTCGTCTTACCACCCATTGCAATAGCAATATATGTATAGCCATCCTTTGTTGCACTTGTCACAAGGCAAGAACCTGCTTTATCAGTTGCACCTGTTTTCAAGCCGATTGCACCATCATAGAAATA
>JAZRFZ010000041.1:0-8432 GCA_045643925.1 Acutalibacteraceae bacterium
ACCGCAAAGCAAATTACACACTCCGCTCGCCCTCAAATCCTCTCTGCCACCATAATACCCCACTCCGTCTGCAAGGAGGTTATATGTGGCTATTCTCAATGTATTTCCCTTCCGAGGATAACTCTGCCCTATGGCTTGACATACCCCTTTAACTTCACTTGCATTTATGCTTGTCCCAACACTCTGCGTATTATAAATAACCCCACAAGGGAGCATAGACAAAACAAATAACCACATTGCAAACAGCACTCTTAATAATTTTCTCATAAAGATAGTGTTTGTTGAAAATTTTATATAATACAAAAACATATATTAAACAACAGCATTATAATCCGCGCTTGCGCCCAAAATTTTAATTTTAAAATTTAAAATTTAAAATAAAAAAAGCACTCCCTTAGGGAGTGCTTTTTTATATTACTGTTTTGCGCCGTTATCGAACATTTCAAGTACTTTAACACTTGCTGCAAAGCAATCTGCAAGGCACTTGGGATTAAGTGCATCAGGATTATCGAGTCTTGTATGATAGAAATCAGGAAGAGCGTGGTTAAGGGCTGTAATACCTGTTGAACGCATACCTGCCTGTGCAAATGCTGCAGAGTCAGTAGCACCGCCAAGTGGTGGAACCATACCCTTACTACAAGGAATTCCCAGCTCCTCACATGCTTCGTAGAACAAGTCAGAAACATCCTTATCAACTTTAACTGTACCGTTAAGGTCACGGTAGTTTACACTAAGGTGTTCGCATTGTGCAATTGTATCGTAGGAATAAATGAATGTAGGAACATCGTTGAATTCATCCTTATGTGCCTCGCACCAAGCCTTTGCGCCACGAATACCTGCTTCCTCTGAACCAGAAAGAACAACGCCAACCTCTGTGTTTTCAAGCTCAATGCCCTCATCGTGGAGCATTTTGAGAATTGCCATACCAATATAGCAACCGCTGAGGTTATCGTTAGCACCATCAACGATTTTCTTTTCGTTCCACATAAAGTAAAGACCAAACCAGAAGGGAACAAAAGCAAGAGCACCTAAACCTAATTTAAGAGCAAGGTCTGCATTTACACCTGCAAGCTTCGCAATAGCGATGCCAAGAGTATAAAAAGCGCCCACAAAACAAACCATCATATGAATATCAAAGCCAAGGTATGTAAGCTTGTGTTTAATTGGCCATTCCCAAACCGCATCGGGGTGACCGTTGAAAATAATTCTGCGTTTAACCTCACCTGTGGGCTTCTTGAGGCCTGTTGCATTGTGACCGATTTTCTCTTTAAAGAATTTGTCAACAACCTTCTTATAAAGACCAAATTGCAACACACAAAGTGTAAGTCCGAGAATTATAAACACGATTGAAAGTGCAGGAATAAAGAAATATGAAATCAATGCCAAAAAGCAGAAGGTAATTGTAAAATAAATCCAACCGAAGAAGGCATTTGGATTCTCCTTGAAGCCATCAACAAAAACTCTGTCGCAACCATATTCTTTCATCTTTTCTGCAGCGTATTCACAAGCCTGCTGTTCACCTCGTGAACCGGGAGCGCGTTTTTCGAACTTGGTACAGATATGTGTAATTTCATCCACCATATACTGAGCATATTCGTCTTTTTTTGCAATAAATTTGCTAAAATCCATAATATTATCCCTCACAAAAATTTAATATTCTTACAATATTATTTTAACCTAATTTTGGATATTGTCAATAAATTTCACCAATAAATATATATTTTATTTATCATTTTTTATATCATTTGCGAATCTACAGGCACGAATATAGCACTCCGCAATATATTCCTCAATAGGCATTTTATCGTATTTATCATTTTCGTGACGGTTAGGCTTTGATTTATTGTTAAGCTCAAAGGTAAGAATATCATCATAACCACATTTATTAAGTCTGTGAGCAAGCTCCTTCCAATCTGCCATTCCATCATAGGGCAGAAGGTGTAAATCATCGTGCCAGAAGATTCTGCCGTTTTCGTCCTTAATGCCCAGGTTATCGTTAAGGTGGGTTGCAATAAGCTTTTCACCGTATTTTGCAACTAAATCCTCAGAGAAGTTGTAGCACATTTCGTGG
Organism: Acutalibacteraceae bacterium; assembly: GCA_045643925.1. Classification (GTDB taxonomy): domain Bacteria; phylum Bacillota; class Clostridia; order Oscillospirales; family Acutalibacteraceae; genus DTU089. The sequence goes on from JAZRFZ010000041.1 coordinate 2,072, forward strand.
CCCGAATCCCAACAGAAGCCAACACAATCTCTGTCCCAATATTTCTTTAATATTGCATCAAGATACTCTACACCTTCGGTATTTTCAAAGGCAATTTTAACCCCCAGCTTTTCAGCATGATCAATAACTCTACCATAATTCTTAAGGCCAAATTCTGTGGGAACATACTCCTCATCAAAGCCCACATACACGTGACAAACCATTATGGGAACTTTGTACTTAGCACACAAATCAAGGCAATAGCAAAGCTCTTCAACGCCGTCCTCTGCATCATCGGCACAATCCTCATCCCACATATCGGCACAGTAGCCCCAAGGGGCATGAATTGATTGGAAAATCATCCCCTCCTCCTGGGCTACTTGAGCGCACTTTTCTATTACATCGTCCATAGCGTAGCCCCAAAGCACGTTAAAGCCTTCGAAACCTGCCTGTTTGAAAAGTTTTACCTGTTCCCATTCGGGCATTCCAAATGTATTATTGGTTGACAAGCACAATTTACGACCATACATAAAATATCACTTCCATCTAAAATATATAATTATTTTAACACATTTCAAGTGAAATTCAATAGACAGATTCCTTGATTTTAAGAATGGAGTATCATATAATATCAGTGGCGAAAGTGCAGGTGTAGTTATGATTATAAAAGAGCAGTTCATAATGGGCAAACACACCGACCAAGACCTTTGTGAGGACGGTCTTTTTGTCAGTAACGATTTTATTGCGGTACTTGATGGTGTTACCCCGAAAAGTGACCGCCAATTCAATAATATGTCAGGTGGTAAAGCCGCAACAGAGGTTGCAATTAGCGTGTTGAAAAGCGTACCTGCAGACATCAGTAAGACACAACTTTTTGCTGATATAAACAACGCTATCGCGTCACTTTACGATGGTAATCCTACCGGTGAAGCCGCTGTGTGTATGATTGTTTACAGTAATTTTCACAGGGAGCTATGGGTTGCGGGAGACTGTCAGTGTATTATAAATGGTGAACTCCACACTCACGAAAAGCTTATTGACTGTGAGCTTTCTGAAATCCGTTCAAAGGTAATTAAAGAAGCCTTGAAAAACGGCGTCACCATTGAGGAGATCGCAGAAAACGACATTGGCAGACAAGCAATAATGCCGCAACTCAAGGAGCAACACCAGTTCGCTAACCGCACAGACCACCCCTACGGCTATACCGTGCTTAACGGCACACCTTTCACCCCCGAAGTTATTGTTTCTTATAAAGTAAACAGTGGTGATACAGTTATTTTAGCAAGCGACGGATATCCAAAGCTCTTTGATAATTTGGAAAAAAGTGAAGAATATCTCAAACATATTTTGAGAACAGACCCCTTGTGCTTTAATGAGTACAAATCATCAAAAGGATTACAAAAAGATAAATTGTCATTTGATGACAGAACATACATAAAATTCACCTTGTAAATCAATAGTTTTTTGACTATTTGTTATATTGACTTTTACATCAGTTGTGCTAAAATATACAACCGTTAATACATATTATAATTAAGAAAGAAGTCTTTTCTATGCACGAAACACCGGAGATTCTTTTAACCCTATCCATGGCATTGTTGTCAGGTCTCTTGCTGTCACGAGTTGCCAAAAAAATGGGCTTGCCTGCAGTTACTGCTTACCTTGTGGCAGGTGTAATAATTGGTCCATTCTGCTTAGGTAAGTTTGGTTTTGTTTTTACCGAAGCAAATCCCCCGCAGTTTTACTCACTTTTATGTGATTTGGCACTCGGTTTTATTGCTTTTGCAATCGGTAATGAATTCCGACTTGCACAACTCAAAAAAATCGGTAAGCAAGCCACGGTTATCGGTATATTCCAGGCAATTTTCACAACCATAGTTGTTGATATTGCCCTTATAAGCCTTTCATTTATCCTTCCTGAAGGCTGTCTCCCCTTACCTGCGGCTATTATACTTGGTGCAGTTGCAACTGCTACTGCCCCTGCCGCCACACTTATGGTTGTAAGGCAGTACAAGGCAAAGGGTCCCGTTACAGACATCCTCCTTCCCGTTGTTGCTCTCGATGACGCCGTAGGTCTTGTGGTATTTGCCATTTCATTTGGTGTGGCAGGTGCTATAGACACAGGCGCTATTGATGCTGTTTCAATGATTGTGAACCCCATACTTGAGGTTGTTCTCTCCATTGCACTTGGCGCTCTTATGGGCTTTATGTTCACACTGTGCGAACAGTTCTTCCATTCACGCTCAAAGCGTATGGCAATTTCAGTTACTTTCGTAATGCTGACAGTTGCTTTGTCATCTCTTAAATTTGAAATCGGTAGTGTGCACATTGCATTTTCAAGCCTACTCTCTTGTATGATGCTTGGCACAATTTTCTGCAATATCTGCGATTTCTCAGAAGAGCTTATGGACAGAGCTGACCGTTGGACTGCACCCCTACTTGTGCTTTTCTTCGTACTGAGCGGTGCAGAGCTTGATCTCTCCGTTTTCGGTAATTGGGTATATGTTGTTATAGGTCTTGCATACATTATCTTCCGTTCATTGGGTAAATACTACGGTGCACGATTCAGTGCCAAAATCTCCCATTGCGACGAAAACATTGTGAAATACCTTGGTATCACCCTTCTTCCTCAGGCAGGTGTTGCACTTGGTATGGCAAGTCAGGCATGGGGACTCGGTGACGAAATAGGCGGTCTTGTACAGAGCATTACGCTCTTTGCAGTTCTTATATACGAGCTTGTAGGTCCCTATTTCACTAAGGTTGCACTTACCAAGGCAGGCGACATCAAGATTGATGGCAAAAAGAGTGCCCGTGAAGAAGCCAAAATCAAACTCCAGGAAAGTGACAGTCCCAAAAATAATAAATAATCTCTTTTGTGGACAACACCGACAATTTGTGATAATATTTAATTAAAAATTATGAGAGGTTATGATGATATGAGAAACCTTACAAAATATCATGGTATTATTCCCGCTTTTTACGCTTGTTATGACGACAACGGAAACGTAAGCCCCGAAAGAACAAAAGCCTTTGCAGAATATTTGCTGAACAAAGGTGTAAAGGGTCTTTATGTTTGCGGTTCATCAGGTGAGTGTATTTACCAGAGCAAAGAGGAACGCAAGGCTATCTTAGAGGCTGTTATGGAAGTTGCAAAGGGCAAAATGACAGTTATTGCCCACGTTGCATGTAATAACACTGCAGATTCAATGGAGCTTGCAGCTCATGCAGAGAGCCTTGGTGTAGATGCTATTGCATCCATCCCCCCTATTTACTTCAAACTCCCCGAAGAGTCCATTGCACAGTATTGGAATGATATTTCATCCGCTGCACCAAACACAGATTTTGTAATCTACAACATCCCTCAGCTTGCAGGTGTTTCACTTACAATGCCACTTTTCAAAGAAATGCTTAAAAATCCTCGCGTAATCGGTGTTAAGAACTCATCAATGCCCACACAGGATATTCAGATGTTCAAAGCAGAGGGTGGCGACGACATCATTGTTTTCAACGGTCCTGATGAACAGTTCGTTGCAGGTCGTGCAATCGGTGCCGAAGGCGGTATTGGCGGTACTTACGGTGTTATGCCAGAGCTTTTCCTCAAGTGTGACGAGCTTATCAAATCAGGTGACCTTAACACAGCAAGGAAAATACAGTATGCAATCAACGAAATAATCTATGCAATGTGTGCATGTAAATGCAATATGTATGCTGCTGCTAAAGAGGTGCTTCGTTTACAGGGAATCGATATCGGTGATGCCCGTAAACCCCTTGCAGGGCTTAAGGAAGAAAGCAAGCCCCTTGCAAAAAATGTTTATGATATGATTGAAAAGGCAAAGGCAGAGTTCTGCTAAAAGTAATTTCAAGTGTATATCCATTATCAAAATGGATATACACTTCTTTTATGAATATTCCTTGATTTTATATATAAATTGAATTATAATGGCACTATATTTGTTTTTGGAGAGTTTTTATGTTTACACCTGAAATAAACCTTAATAACAAAACCATTCTTGTTACTGGTGCAGCAGGCTTTGTTGGCGCAAACCTTGTTACAACACTACTGAACAGCTTCAGTAACATTACCATTGTAGGTATTGATAACCTCAACGATTACTACGATGTTTCCATAAAGGAGTATCGTTTGAATGAGATTGAAAAGGTTGCGGAAACCAAACCACAGAGCAGTTGGATTTTCATAAAGGGCAATATTGCCGACAAAGCACTTATTGATAAATGTTTTGAGGAATACAAATTCCACGTGGTTGTAAACCTTGCCGCACAGGCAGGCGTACGTTACTCTGTAACTAATCCCGATGTTTACATCGAAAGCAATATAATCGGCTTTTACAATATACTTGAGGCTTGTCGTTACAATCCTGTTGAACACCTTGTATATGCAAGTTCATCCAGCGTTTACGGCTCAAACAAGAAGATTCCTTACAGCACCGATGACAAGGTTGACAACCCCGTAAGCCTTTATGCTGCAACTAAGAAGAGCAATGAGCTTATGGCACATGCCTATTCAAAGCTTTATAATATCCCTTCAACAGGTCTCAGATTTTTTACCGTTTATGGCCCTGCAGGCAGACCTGATATGGCATATTTCGGCTTCACGAACAAGCTCATAAAGGGTGAAAAAATCCAGATATTCAACTACGGCAACTGCAAACGCGACTTTACATACATCGACGATATTGTTGAGGGTGTTAAGAGAGTTATGCAAAAGCCTCCGCAGAAAAGCACAGGTGAAGACGGTCTTCCCAACCCACCCTATGCGGTTTATAACATCGGTAACAACAGTCCCGAAAATCTTATGGACTTTGTAAGCATACTCAAAGAGGAGCTTGTAAATGCCGACATACTCCCCTCTAACTATGACTTTGATGCTCACATGGAGCTTGTACCCATGCAGCCCGGTGACGTGCCTATAACATTTGCAGATACATCTGCACTTGAGCGTGATTTTGATTTCAAGCCTGCCACATCATTACGTGATGGTTTGAGAAAATTCGCGGTATGGTACAAAGAATTTTATAAATAAAACTTTCAAATAACACAAAAAGATGTTTCAGCTTTTATGACTGAAACATCTTTTATTCATTATCAGTATCAAATAGTTTTAAATCCTTATACAAGCTTTTGCGTTCTTGGGCACCTGAAATCACCGCTCCTACATTGATTTCGGGTCTTTTGCCATTTACTGAACGAATAACATACCTTATACCGAAGAACAACCACCCCAAGGGTAATAGCAACTTGATTTTTTTACACCAAGGCCAATTTTTGTATACAGCTCTGTTAGCTGATAAAAACAAATTTTTAAGGCTACTGTTCTCTTTTTTATCGTCGATGTTTTCTCGGGACATCAGTAGTGCCTGGTGAGAACGATCATCATCCTTCTGACCGAAGTTGCCACCCTTAATTATATCAAGCATATATGCCTTCAATGAGGTTTCTGCAATTTCCTCTGTTAATATTTCGGGATTACAACCCAAAAATTCGACACAGAGCGCAGTAAGTACACAAGCAAAGTGCCACAATCCGATTGATTTCAGTGCACCTTCAAACAAATCACAAAACTCGCATCGTGACATTGAATTCACAAACACAGCCCAGTCACATAAATGGCGTAAGCCTATGCCCTCACCGTTCAGGTGATGACACATATGAAGAAGAATTATCAATCCGTGGTGAAATCTGTCAGGTACATTTATAGTGCCGAATTCTGTTGTATGGCTATGTGCAGAAGAAACCGCCCCCTGCAACAAATCTTTTGTTATAGAACCAATTTCGCCCGCGGGAATGCCTGCAGGTTCATAATGCATTTCATATCGGCAACCCTTGTACAAAAAGACCTTGTGGCTTTCCCCTGTTGATTTCAAGGGTGCGAAGCCCTTATCAACAAGCAATGCCTCTGCCCTGTCAAAATCCTCAGGATTAACAAGGAAATCCACGTCACCGATGAGGCGCAACAACGGGTCAGGGTAATAAAGTGAACAGGCAAAGCCCTTGATTATTGTGTAGCCAATGCCCGCCTCGGTCAACAGCTTGTGCAGGAATACGTGCTCACCGATTCGCCTTGAATTGCGGGTGATTATAATATTAAACTGTCCACGCAAAAAGGCTTTAAAATCTTGCGGCATTGTAGGGATTGCCCCCGAAAATGCCAATAACGGAACTGTATGTAGGTATGATTCCTGCCATACCTCAGAAAACTCAATTTCGGACACAACAGACTTGTCGGCACCAAACAAATTGGTTGCCAACAAATCTAAAACTGTCTGTTCAGTTTTGCTCCACAAGGGATTAACTGTATCCATAAATTTCTCCGTTTATTTTTAGTCCACTTGTTCCACACAGGGAAGAACCGCATAGCCCCAAT
>JAZRFZ010000042.1:0-3642 GCA_045643925.1 Acutalibacteraceae bacterium
ACTCCTGCATAGTAAAGGGTGGCAAATTTGTTTTTCGGATTTCCTTTGCCTGTTGTCAGTGCAAGGGCACCTGTAATCAGTAAAAGGCATATGGTATTTCCTATTGTGAGGGGTTCATCGTAGAACAAAATTCCTGTCACAAAGGGGAGTACCATACCGCCAAGCATCGCAAACAAAGAGTAAAGTGACAGGTTTATGTGTTCGATTGCCTTAAGTGAACAGAAGTTGTAGGCAATTATGTTGGTTGAAGTTAAGAACGCCATTATAAGGGTAAATGGTGTTGCATCTATTTGAAATTTATTGATAATCAATAAACACAATAAGCCTGACAAACTGCTGATGAATGTGAACAGAAATGTTGCGGCAGTGTTGTTTCCCGCTTCTTTTTCATATCTGTCATTGAATAAAAACTGCACACCGAATAATACAACGGATACAGTCAAAAGACCATAGTACATAAAAACACCTTAATTATAATTTTTGAGTTATTTTAGCATACTTTTATTGTCATTACAATAAAAACGTCACTCATTTTAGCGAGTGACGTTAAAGTTTTACTTTGCGTTGCAGGAACAACCGCCTTTAGGGGATTTCTGTGCACAATCCTTTGCGTAGGGACAACCGATACACTTCACACCCTTTTTCTTTTGACGGATAACATAAAAGAGTGCAAGGGCAACAACCACAACGATTATTCCGATGATTATCAGATTTTCCATAAATTATACCTTCGACTTTTTATCTGATTTGAAGCACAAACCTGCAATTATCAGAGCAAACACAACAACCGCTATAAGTCCGGGCACAAAAGACGTACCTAATTTACCTGTGGCAATGAGTGTGCCGACCTGATAAACTATGAATCCGATTGTGAAGCCTGTACCCAATTGGAATCCAATTGCGCCAAACAACCATTTTTTGCTCTTCATTTCAGAGTTCATTGCACCGATTGCTGCAAAGCAGGGTGGTGTGAAAAGGTTAAACATAAGGTAAGCAAGTGCCGCAACCTTTGTAATAGCAAAGAGTGAAGCAACCTCAGTACCTGCGCCCTCAACCATTGTCAGTTCTTCAGTATCAATAAGATTTTCAAGTCCAACAAAGCAAACTGCAAGGGTGCCTACAACATTTTCTTTGGCGATAAAGCCTGTAACAGCTGCGGCGGCAAGCTGCCAGGAAAGTACACCAACAACAGGAACGAGTACATAGGCGAAGGGCCCTGCAATAGATGCTAATATTGATTGGTCTGCACTCTCAGCAACTGTAAAACTCCAGTTGAAGGTTTGCATAACCTGTACGGCAGTATTACAAAGAAGAATGATTGTTGCAGCTTTTACAATATATGACCATCCTCGTGAGCACATGGATTTGAATGCTCTGATAAATGAGGGTGCCTTGTATTCGGGTAATTCCATTATAAAAAATGATTTTCTTGCCTTATAGCCTGTGATTTTGTTTATTATAAGCGCACCGAAGAAGATGATTATAATACCAAGGAAGTACATAAGAGGACCAACCCAGGTTGCATCTTCAAAGAAAGCACCTGCAAAAAGAGCAATAACAGGAAGCTTTGCACCACAAGGCATGAAGGGCGCAAGCATTGCGGTTGCTCTGCGCTCACGCTCTGTACGGACTGTTCGACACGCCATAACACCGGGAACGGCACAGCCTGTTGCAATTACGAAGGGGATAACAGACTTGCCCGAAAGTCCTACTTTTTTGAATATGGGGTCGAGTATAACGGAAACTCGCGCCATATATCCGCAATCCTCAAGAAGTGCAATGAGGAAATACATTACCATTACAAGGGGCAAAAAGCCTACAACGGCAATTACACCGCCGATAACACCATCAATAAGAAGTGAATAAAGCAGGGGATTTGCACCGCTTAACTGTGAGCCGATCCACTCCTGTCCGCTTTCCATAAGTGCGGTTAACCAATCAGATACCCAAACTCCGGGTCCTGCTTGTGAAATCCAGAAAACGAGAAACATAACAATGGCAAAAATGGGCAATCCCAACCACTTGTTTGTAAGTAAATCATCAATTTTATCTTGTGTATTTCTTTTGTGAGTGGATGCTTTGCGCTTTTCAACCTGGTTTACAACCTTGGCAACAAACAAAAATCTCTGCTTATCGGCTCTGGTAAGCGCTTCCTTGTCCGTAGAATCCACAGAGCCTTGCGTGTAAGGAGGTGTCTGTGACTTTCCTTTAAGAGAAAAAGCAGCTTCAATAACCTCTTTCAGACCCTTTTTAGATGTAGAGATTGTTTCGATAACGGGACAATTCATTATCTTTGACAGGGAGTTGATATCAATTTCTGTTTTCTTTTTAATGTTCAGGTCTGTTTTGTTGAGGGCGATTACTACGGGTATGCCAAGCTCAAGGAGCTGTGTTGTGAAAAACAAACTTCTGCTCAGGTTGGTTGCATCAACAATATTTATGATAACATCGGGCTTTTCGTTTATTATGTAGTCTCTTGTTACGCTTTCCTCGGCGGTAAAAGGGGATATTGAGTAAGCACCGGGCAAGTCAACCGCAACAATTTTCTCATCTGATTCGTTGAGAGATTTTTTTACGAAACCTTTTTTTATATCAACAGTAACACCCGCCCAGTTGCCGACCTTTTCGTTTTTGCCTGTAATGGCGTTGAACATAGTCGTCTTACCACTGTTCGGGTTGCCTGTCATAGCAATTCTCATAAATAAACCTCCGTAGTTATGTTTAACAGTTAGCCTACGCTAACTTAATGGTCGAAAAATAAAGCAGAGAATGAATCTCTGTTAAAAAACCTCAATAGCCTGAGAGAGGGGGGTGTCAATGTTGTATCTGCCATCCTTGATTGCAACAATGGAACCGCTTTTACGACGACTGATAACAGTAATCTTCTCACCTTCGAAGCAACCCAAGGAAAAGAGAAATGCCTCCAATTCATTGTCGTGAGTATTGATACTCTTGATAATGTGTTCGGAACCTAATTCTATTTGAGTCAGATTCATTTTAACCCACCTTTCCTGTCGGTTAGCCGTTGCTAACTGCAGATATAATATCACTTCACCCATTATTTGTCAAGTCATAATTTTAATTTGTTAATGATTACTTAAATTCTATTTATATATATGTCTTTATATGATTTTTGCAATATTTACGGGATGCGTTTTGATAACTCTTTATATGCTGTTTGAGGATTATTTATGAATAGAAAAGCGTTGCAGTTTTTTACTGCAACGCTTGATGTTATGCTTTTGTTTCAATTTGGGGGTCAAATATTGGCATTAACTGAAGCTTGAATAAGTTTGCCCTGTGGCGTCTGTCAATGAGCTCCTTTGTTTGAGCATCGTCGATTTCGCCTGTTCTGATATATCTGTCAAGAACCGCGTAGGTGAAGCCGAGATTTTCTTCGTCGGTTTTACCGCAAAGTCCGTCAATAGGAGTTTTGTCAACAAGCTCACGGGGGAGACCAAGTAAATAACCAATCTCTTTAACCTCGGTTACGGTAAGGTTTGACATTGGGGAGAAGTCACCCACAGAATCACCGTAGCGTGTGGAATAGCCAACCCAATCCTCGGAGAGATTACAGGTGTTACACACTCTGCCGTTACAGCTTTGTGAAACCGCATAGAGTGTTGACATTCTGATTCGAGG
>JAZRFZ010000043.1:0-8746 GCA_045643925.1 Acutalibacteraceae bacterium
TCGAAGTGCTTGTTTTGTAGCTGACGGGGTATGGGACCGCTTTTTCCTGCGGCAAGGTCACTCATAGCCGCATTTATGGCATCGTGAGCGGTATTTGATTTAGGAGAATTGCATACAAGTATAACCGCGTCTGCAAGGGGAAGTCTTGCCTCAGGCATACCCACCTGCAGGGCAATATCAGTTGCCGCCTTTACAATGGGTAATATCATAGGATAGGCAAGTCCCACATCCTCGGCAGCACATACCAACAGACGACGTATTGCAGAGGTCATATCCCCTGCCTCAAGGAGTCTGCCAAGGTAATGTATTGCCGCATCCGGGTCAGAGCCTCGCATTGACTTCTGAAATGCGGATAATATGTCATAATGCTCGTCACCCTCACGGTCATATCGCATTGCACTCTTTTGTGTAAGTGACTTTGCACTATCAAGGGTGATTATTCTTTTTTCATTTTCCTGGGGCTTTTTTGCGGCAAGGACACAAAGCTCGACTGCATTGAGAGATTTTCTCACATCACCGCCGCAAGCGGTTGCAATATGTAGGGAAACTCCGTCCTCAACCTGAAACTCCTCGCCCTTTTCCTCTGCAAGAAGGTTAAAACCTCTGTTTACAGCCTTTTCAACATCCTCGGGAGTGACATATTTGAACTCAAACACCGATGAACGACTGAGAATTGCGCTGTAAACGTAAAAATAGGGGTTTTCTGTGGTAGAGGCAATAAGAGTGATTGAACCATTCTCAATATACTCTAAAAGAGTCTGCTGTTGCCTTTTATTAAAGTATTGAATCTCGTCAAGGTACAGTAAAATTCCGTTTGGTGCGGTAAAAGCATTCAAATCCTCTACAACATCACGGATATCCTGTGTTCCTGCAGTTGTGCAATTAAGCTTACGGAGTGTTCTGTCGGTCTTCTGAGCAATCATTCGGGCAAGGGTTGTCTTACCTGTGCCGGAGGGACCGTAAAATATCATATTGGGTAGCTCCCCTGATTCGATTATGTTACGAAGGGGCATACCCTCACCAATCAGATGTGTCTGTCCTACAATTTCATCAATGCTTGTGGGACGGATTCTGTCTGCAAGAGGTGTGTGCATTAAATCACCTTTTAATTTCAAATTCTGTACTTAATTTTTTCAGACCATAAACCACTCTGAAATTCCGATCAAAACCGCGAAAACAATAGGTAATACGCCGTTTTTCTTATAAACGTACATCTTAAGATTGTCACCTGTAAGTCCTTTGCCTATACCCTTATCAATACTCTTGGACAGCTTTTTAAAGTATTGCTTGTTACCGCAGATTCCCATAAAGAACCTTATTGCATAAAGAATAATGGTTGAACCGGTTGAGATATAGCCCGGGATCTGGAAATTATCTAATATTTTTATAAAATGTTGCTGTTTGGGAGTAAGAACAACATCTTCCCCTGCCTTGTACAATGATATTTTTGTGATAAATTCGGGGTCCTCCTCCATACAAGCAACACTTGCATCGATATATTCCTCATTGCTTATGATAAAGTAGCCTGTTACGGAAATAATGGCCACGTAGATTGCAAGGATAATTGCACTGAACTTGTACATCTTGCGGTAAAATGTCCAGGCGAGTGGTACAAGGAAAGCAATAAAGTTCCATGAGGGAGCTTTAATCTCCTTATCCTCAAGCATAAATCTGGGGATATAGTATTGCTGATTCTTTTTCACTGCAATTTCATAAAGATATGCAGGTTTACCGTTAATGGAAGTGTTTGAATTGACTTCAATATTGCGATGAATAACGGAATCACCCGATAATTCATCGTCATTTTCTGACTGCTCGGGTATTTTTTCTGCCTTTGCAGCCTTTGTTTTTTCTGTCACTGATTTTGTGAAAGTCACCGCAACATTTTCATCAGAGCCATGAAGATTTTCATTTGAACAGCTGCCGTTTTTCATCCAGCATTCACGGTGATGAGGAGTACCGCATTCGGGACAGAAAACAACATCGTCATCCTCATTAAAATCATTGCCGCAAACAGGGCAGAAATAGTTTTTTAAGTCCATAATTTTCTCTTTTCTTATTTATAAAATTTCCTTATTTTCCTTATGTATAAGCCATATTTCATTCCATTTTAAATATTACAGTAATTGTAAAAAAATTGCAATAAGTAAACACTTAAAATTTATGTATTTTTTGAACATTTTTTGTCAGTAATTTGCTCTGAAAGGTTGATTTACACATACTTGTATGATATAATTTAATGGCATATATATTGTTTATTTATATACTTATAAATGTAAAAAAGTGAAAGATAAAAAATCAATTTTTTGGGGTGAATTTTTTGGATAATGTAAATGACCTTTGGTCTGCAGTCATACAGGAATTAACAGGCTCAGTTTCAACGGCAGTAATGTCCACATGGATTAAAACTTTAACTCCCGTAGGCTTAAATGACGATACCTTAGTTTTGGAAACATCTTCAGTTTTCAAAAAGAATATTATTGAAAGCAGATTTCTTGACGAAATCAGAATTGCAACTGAAAAAGTATTATGCTTTGAGGTGGATGTTGTTATCGTGGTTGAGGATGAGGAGCCTCAACCCGCTGCACCGGTCACTATGGAAACTGTACACTACGATAGCAACGGCAACAGATACCCGCTCAATAGCTCTGAACCCACCTTCCAGAACTTTATTGTAGGTTCAACAAACCAGTTTGCTTATGTTGCAGCACTTGCTGTTGCAAACAATCCCGGCAGCGTACATAACCCCCTCTTCATTTATGGTGAATCCGGTCTTGGTAAAACCCACCTTCTTAAGGCTATCAGGGCAGACCTTCATTCAAAAAGACCATCAATGAATATCCTCTTCACAAGCGGTGAAAATTTTCTTAACGAAATGATTACCCATATGGGTGAAAAGAAAATGTCCGAGTTCCACGACAAATACCGTAACGCAGATATACTTCTTATGGACGATATTCAGTTCATCGGCAAGACAAGCGTTGCACAGGAAGAATTCTTTTACACCTTTGAGGCACTTATCAATCAGGGCAAACAGATTGTTCTTACATCTGACCGCCCACCCAAGGATATTGCCACACTGGAGGAAAGACTCCGCTCAAGATTCGTTCAGGGACTTCTTGCTGATATTCAGCCTCCCCTTCTTGAAACCCGAATTGCAATCATCCGTCGCAAGGCACAGGCTTTCCAGATGAACATTCCCGACGATGTTGTTGAATTCATTGCAGAACGACTCAAGAACAATGTCCGTCAGATTGAGGGCGTTGTAAACAAGCTTTATGCAGTATATTCAATTGACGGATGCTCTCCCACAATCGGTGTTGCTAACGATATTATCAAGGATATTATTTATTATGCTCAGCCAACTGAGGTTACAATAAACAACATTATTGATAAGGTTGCCCGTTCATTCGGTGTTTCATCCGAGGACATCCGCTCCGAGAAGAAAAAGGCAGAGATTTCCCACGCAAGACAGTTTGCAATGTATATTATGCGTGAAGTTACTAACCTTACTTATGAAGAAATCGGTGCACAGTTCGGCGGTAAGAAACACTCCACCGTTATTTATTCAATCGAAGCAGCGGAAAGTAAAATGGAGGACAACCCTCAGCTGAAAACATCTGTTTATGACATTATGAAGAGCATAAAGGATGAACGTAACGAGTAAAAATTAGTCCTCTTTAACTGACAATTTAAACACCGATGTAGATAAAGTTTTCTACATCGTGAACAGTGGGTATTAAAAGCTGTAAATTACTGACAATTATAAACATTTGGGATGATTAGAAAAAATCCCTTAAAAAGCCTTGTCCTATGCGGGTTTTTTCAGATACTGACAATTTTACACTTTCTACTACTGCTACTGTTTAATATATTATTATTTGCTGAAAAATCTATTTTATTCACCTTTTGGAGGTAGTTTTATGAAATTCACTTGTAACACATCCGTTCTTGCTGATGCTTGTAACATAGTTCAACGTGGCGTTCCTCAGAAAAGCACAATTCCTGCAACTGAAGGTATCTTTATGCAGGCAAAAAATTCTCGTCTTACACTCACAGGTTATGACCTTGAGGTTGGTATTACAACTATAATAGACTGCTCAATCGAACAGGAAGGCAGCGTTGTACTTAATGCTCGTCTTCTTTGCGATATTTTAAGACGCTTGCCCTCAGCAGCAGTTACAATCAATGTTGATTCACACAATCTTTGCAAGATTTCATCCGGTGAAGCAGAATTTTCACTTGTTGGTATCCCTGCAAACGATTATCCCGAGCTTCCCACAGTATCAGGCGGTATTCCTTTTGCAATTAAGCAGGGAATTCTCCGTGATATGGTAAAGCAGACAATCTTCGCAGTTGCTGTACAGGACATCAAGCCTGTTCATAAGGGCATCAAGTTTGAGGTTGAAAGTAATAATCTCAGACTTATTTCCTGCGACGGCTTCCGTCTTGCAATCAGAAACGAAGCAATCGAGTATCCCGGTGAAGATATGACCTTCGTTGTACCTGCAAAAACACTCTCAGAGGTAATTAAGCTTGCCGATGATGAGGATTCAAACATCACTCTTTCAATCGGTAAAAAGTTTATTCTTTTCGAAATCGGCAATTACAGAATTATTTCCCGTCTGTTAGAGGGTGAATTCTTTAATTACAAAAATGCAATTCCCGCACAGAGCTCAACAGTTGCAAGAGTTAACCTTAAGCTTATCCTTGACAGCGTTGAAAGAACCTCTCTTCTTATCACAAGCAAAATCAAGAGCCCCATCAGATGTGTCTTTGATGAAAATATGATAAGAATTTCAAGCACAACCTCTCTTGGTGCAGCAAATGACAGAATTCCTGCAGCGATTGACGGCAAAAGAGTGGAAATCGGCTTTAATAATACTTATCTTACAGACTGTCTTAAGACAGTGGATGTGGATGAAGTTAATATTGAGCTTTCAAGCCCTGTTTCACCTATCATCATCAGACCCGTTGAGGGTGACAGCTTCATTTTCCTCATTATTCCTATGAGATTAAAAAATGAAAATTTAGTTTAATTTTGAACATTTTTTGAAAGATTGTAGATAACTTATGAAAATAAAAGTAAAGGTTGCTCCTAAGGAGCATCAGGAATTTATCTTAAAAGGTGATTTTATAAGACTTGATGACCTTTTAAAGAATGTTGCAGCCGTTCAGACAGGCGGACATGCAAAGATTGTTATCCAAGAGGGCGAAGTTAAGGTAAATGGCGAGGTTTGCACTATGCGCGGCAAAAAAATGCGTAGCGGTGACTCCGCCGAGTTTGAAAGAATCATTTACGACGTAAAATAAAAGGTCCTTGATATGAAGATTAGTTCTGTTGAATTGAATAATTTTCGTAATATCGGCTCCCTGAGGCTTGATGCACATGACGGTGTAAATGTAATTTACGGTGAAAACGCTCAGGGAAAGACAAACATCCTTGAGGGTATATGGCTTTTTACAGGCTGCAAGAGCTTTCGCGGTGCAAAAGACTCTGAGCTTATCCGTTTCGGTGAGGATTTTGCGAAGCTAAGGCTTGGTTTTTCAGATGTAAGTCGTGAAAAAACTGCAGAATTAACTGTTTCACCAAAAGGGAAGCAGATTTTACTCAACGGAGTGCCCATGAAAAGCACTGCAGAGCTTATAGGTTCCTTTTATGCAGTTATTTTCTCCCCTTCTCATCTGTCACTTATAAAGGATGGACCGCAGGGCAGACGAAAATTCATTGATACTGCACTTTGCCAGTTAAAGCCGTCTTATGCAGAGGTGCTTTCAAGGTATAAGCACACTCTTATGCAACGAAATGCACTTTTAAAGGATATTCACCTTAATTCCGGTCTTTATGACCTGCTTGATACCATTGACATTCAGTTGGCAAGGTTTTCCGGCCAGGTTGTAATGCAAAGATTAAAGTATATTGATATTCTGTCCGGATACAGTAAGGAAATTTACGGTGGTATATCAGAAAATAAGGAAGAAATATCCGTAAAATATTCGCGAAATGACCTTGATTTATCACTTTCACTTGAGGATTTGTGCAGGATAGAGGCGCAAAGGCTTACAGACTCAAGGAAAGAGGATATTCTGAACAGGTCAACTACTGTGGGACCCCACAGAGATGATATTGAGATACTTATAAATAACGTCAGCGCCCGTTCATTCGGCTCACAGGGTCAGCAAAGATCCTGTGCACTTGCACTGAAGCTTGGCGAATCAGAGATTATAAAACAGATTACCGGTGAGAATCCGGTTGCACTTCTTGACGATGTGATGAGTGAGCTTGACGAAAAACGACAGGATTACGTGCTTAACCATATAAATGACAGGCAGGTATTTCTCACTTGTTGTGACCCGTCACAGGTATTAAGAATGTGCGGAGGTAAATCCTACCTTATTAAAAAGGGGGAGCTTATCTGATGTTTATACATATAGGTCACGATACAGTTATTATTGAAAAAGAAATAATCGGTATTTTTGATATGGAAAATACCACGGTTATGAAAAAAACACTTGATTATTTAGGTAATGCAGAAAAGTGTAATCAGGTAAAGAACGTTGCACCCTATGAATTACCGAAATCGTTTATAGTATGTGAAGAGCCTCAAGGCAAGGTAATTTACATCTCCCCTGTTTCCGTCGGCACAATACTCAGGCGTATTGAGAATGCAAGGACAACAGGCTTTAACCAGTAAATAAATAGTTTAGATACATTTATTTTGAATCTTCTACGGAGGTCATCATTTTGGAAGAAATTATTAAAACGGAAGCGGAGCTTCGCGCAGAGGCTCTGGAAAATGCCATCGTAATCAATGATGAGGATTCCATTGATACTCAGGTAACAGAAAAGTACGATGCAAGTGCCATTCAGGTTCTTGAAGGACTTGAGGCGGTTAGAAAGCGCCCCGGTATGTACATCGGCTCAACAGGACCGAAGGGTCTTCACCACCTTGTCTATGAGATTGTTGACAACTCAATAGACGAGGCATTGGCTGGTTTCTGTACTCATATTGAGGTTGAAATTCTGCCCGGTGACATCATTACCGTCCGCGATAATGGTCGTGGTATTCCCGTCGGCATCAATGAACAGCAGGGCTTACCTGCCGTTACAGTTGTTCTTACCGTGCTTCATGCAGGTGGTAAGTTCGGTGGTAGCGGTTACAAGGTATCAGGCGGTCTTCACGGTGTTGGTTCTTCAGTTGTAAACGCTCTTTCCGAGTGGTTTGAGGTTGAAGTATCACAGGACGGTCACGTTCATTATCAGAGATTTGAGCGTGGTAATCCCACCTGTGACCTTAAGGTTATTGGTGATACTGAGGAGACAGGTACTCTCATTCGTTTCAAGGCAGACCCTGAGATTTTTACCGAAACCACAATTTATGAATATGAAGTTCTTGAAAGACGACTCAGAGAACAGGCATTCCTTAATGCAGGTCTTTCAATTTCTCTTACAGATAAGCGTGACCCCGAAAATATAATAGAACAAATTCACTGCTACGAGGGTGGTATCAGCTCATTCGTAGAGTTTGAAACAAAGAAGAGAGGTCTTACACCCCTGCACGAGAATCCAATTCATTTCTCTGCAGTAAGTGGTGACCGTGAAGCTAATATTGCACTTATGTACAATGACAGCTACAATGACCTTGTGCTCAGTTTTGCTAACAATGTGCGTACTATTGATGGCGGTACTCACGAAAACGGCTTCAAAACTGCACTTACAAGAGTATTTAATGACTACGGCAGAAAATATAAGCTGCTTAAGGACAACGATAAGAACCTTTCAGGTGACGATGTTCGTGAGGGTCTTACCGTAGTTATCAGCGTAAAGCTTACAGAGGCACAGTTTGAGGGACAGACAAAGGGTAAGTTAGGTAACACTGACATCACTCCACTTGTTTCCAAGTGTGTTTATGAAAAGCTCAGTACTTATTTTGAGGAAAATCCCACTGAAGCAAAAGCAATCTTCAGCAAAGCCCTTGATGCTTCAAGAGCACGTGAGGCTGCTCGAAAGGCTCGTGACAGTGCACGTAAATCTGTGCTTAAGAGCAATTCACTTCCCGGTAAGCTTGCTGATTGTATTGATAAGGATGCTACAAAGACAGAAATTTACATCGTCGAGGGTGATTCTGCGGGTGGCTCTGCAAAGGCAGGCCGTGACAGAATGATTCAGGCAATCCTTCCCCTCTGGGGTAAGATGCTCAACGTTGAGAAGGCACGAGTTGATAAGGTTATCGGTAACGACAAGCTTACACCCGTTGTTCTTGCTCTTGGTACAGGTATCGGCGAAGATTTTGATATCAGCAAGCTTCGTTATGACAAAATCATTATTATGGCCGATGCTGACGTTGACGGTGCTCACATCAGAACACTTCTTCTCACATTCTTCTTCCGCTATATGCCTGAGCTTATCAAGCAGGGTCACGTGTACCTTGCACAGCCTCCTCTTTACAGGCTCAGCAAGGGTCAGAAGCATCATTATGCATACTCTGACGAAGAAAGAGACGAAATAATGGCTGAAATCGGTACAAGTGTTTCAATTCAGCGTTATAAGGGTCTTGGTGAAATGGACCCCGAGCAGCTTTGGGAAACAACAATGAATCCCGAAACAAGACTTATGCTCAGAGTTACCATTGTGGATGCTGAGGCGGCAGACGAAACATTCTCCATCCTCATGGGTGACAAGGTTGAACCCAGACGTGAGTTCATTGAGCAGAACGCTAAATTCGTTTCAAATCTCGACATTTAA
>JAZRFZ010000044.1:0-3137 GCA_045643925.1 Acutalibacteraceae bacterium
TGAGGCGTCATTTATTGCGGCGGTGAAGAATGGCTCAGGCGGTATCGAAACTGACGTGCGCGTTACAAAGGACGGCATTTTTGTTGTTAACCACAATGACGAGGCAAGATTCGTTGACGGCACAGAGCTTATTGTTGCGGATTCTACCTATGAGGAGCTTACACAAAAGCCCCTTTTGAACAAAAAGAGCAACGAGGTTGTTTATGTTTGCACCTTCAAGCGTTATCTTGAAATCTGCCGTGATGCAAATATGATTTGCTTCATTGAGCTTAAGGGTGAGTTTACCGATGAGCAGATAAACGAGCTTTTCACAATGGCAGGTGAGGTTTATGACCTTTCCAGATGTCAGCTTCAGTCATTTGAGTTTGAAAACCTTGTGAAAGCACACCAGGCATTCCCCGACTTGCAGATTATGCTGACCTACGGCAAAAACTGTGGCGATTACCATAAATGTATCGAATACGGCTTTGATATTGATGCTGAATACAAGGTTGCTACACCTAAAATGGTTAAGGAATTCCACGACAAGGGACTCAAGGTTGGTCTGTGGACAGCCAACGACCTTATTTCACTTAACTATTGCCGTGCACTCGGAGTGGATTACATCGAGTCAGACGTGTATGGTGGATGATACAATTTAAAATTATAAATTCAAAATTAAGGGGAAGCTTTGCTTCCAAACATTATAATCGGCACGAAGTGCCCCGAAATTTAACATTTTATATTTAAAATTTAAAATTAAGAAAGCCTCTCGCATTGCGAGAGGCTTTGTCTTTTAATCACCAAGCAATCCATAATATCTGCCCATCCAATAGGGGAGGAGGAAGATATAGGGCATTACGGTTCTCATACCGTTTGCACCGTCTGTGCCGGGAAGTGCGGCAGCGCGGTTTGCAGACTTTTTGTTGATTTCAATAAATTCTTCAACACCTGAGTCACATACGAACTGATTGCCGTCGTAGTTCACAAGGAGTCTTGAGCTATATTCAACAGGGTATTTGAGCTGAGGTGCGCATCCAAGCTCTTCGGGTGCGGTGTCAACAACAATATCCTTACGGTAGCTGTTGTATGTGGGCCATACAACAAAGTCAAGGTTCATTTCTGAAAGTGACTTTGCAGCGTTTTCAATGTCACAATTATTGCTTGTGAGTGCACCGTAAACGATGTTAAAGAAGGGTGAGCGTTCAATTCTTTCATACTCAAAGTGGTGAGTAAGACCCATTTTGAAAATCTCTTTCTGTGCTTCGTTTTCGGTGTAAACAAGGAGATTGTAAATATTTGTAAAGTCAAGCTGGTCGTCGATGTGGGCAATGTGAGCATCCTCGCACTTGTACTGCATGCAGTTCATTGCGTAGTGGTGATTCTGTATAAGCATATCAAACACCTGATTATACTTATCATCGCCTGTTACGTGGTAGGTTGTTTTAAGGAATGACAAAATCTCAAGTGAATTTGTGCCCCTTTCAAAGAACCAGCGGTCGTCGTTGTTAAGGAGCTCGGGCTCCCAGTTTGCCCAGGTTGTGGGTACACCGTCAACATCGCAAAGGTGGAAGTTATTTTCAATGATATGGTCTGTAATTTTCTTAACAACCTCGGCAATTTTCTTCTTTTCCTTCTTATCTGCCACAAGGTCATAGTAAATGCCGTATGCAAAGTAGTGACCTGTCATTTCGTCACTTGATGTTTCACCAAGCCATTCACAGTTGGGGTTATCCTCGCAAACGTGCCATTCCTCACGGTTGCCTTTACCAAAGTAGGGGTCATCGTTGTAGCGTGTTGCACGTGCGGTAAAGCCTGATTTGCCTGTAACCTCGGTAAGCTTAATCATAGCCTCAACAGCTCTTTTTGCGTTAGCCTTTGCCTTGGGGTCCTTGGTTGTGGCATATCGGAAGCACTGACTTGCACAGTAAAGACCTGTGAAAAGACCATCATTATCTGAATTATAAAGGTAGCCTGACTCAACGTCGCCGTATTTACTGAGAATTCTGTCAACGTGGTAGCCCTCGTTACGGCAGAAATATTTGTCTGTAAATTCGTCAACGTACTCTGCCTTTTCAGCGAGAGTCATATATTTTGAAGTAATGATACTGATACCACGGGGTGTTACTGCGGCGATTGTGCCGTCATCTGCAACTGCAAGTGATGTAACTGTGGGGTGCATAAGCCATGCGCCGTATGAGAAGTAAGAAATTTTACCCTCAATGAGTGTTACAAGGCCTGTATCTGTTGCAAAGTATTTCTTGCCGTCAGCGGCAAAGAACATATCGTTGAATGAACCGCTGGGGATAGCGTAGAAATCGTCGCCCTTGAACCAATAGTTCTTGCCGTCGTAGATACTGATGCCTTCATCTGTGCCAACCCAAAGGTGACCAAGAGCATCAATCTTGATACAGTTGATTTTTCTGCTCATAACACCTGTGTTCTCGGGGAGAAGCTCTGCCCAATGACGGCGCTTGCCCTTCATGGAGAGGAGACCCTCAACAGTTGAGCCAACATAAACAGTTTCACCATACTTTGTCTTGTTATCATGTGCTGCAAGGCAAACTGTTTCAGCAGGAAGGTCAACAACCCTCTGGAACTCACCGTCATTCATAAGGTAAAGGTGATTTTCTGTGATGAGCCACACAGAGCCGTCAAGTGCTACTGAAATATCAATAACCTTTGAGCCGAATTCTGCAAGCTTCTTAGCCTTGCCCTTTTTGATTTCGGCAAGGGTGTTGCCAATAGCCGCATAAAGAGTGCCATTTGCACTAATTAACTTTGATGCGCTGAATGACAGCTTTTTAAGATTGCCGTCAGCATATTCAAATGTGCCTTTGGCAGAGGCAATATAAAGTGTGTTACCACCGAAAGCAACAGAGGAAACGGATGCACCGTCAATGCCCTTGTCAGCGGTAAGGAACTCCTTGTCATATTGCTTGAATTCGCCAAAATTAAGAGTATATTTTTTCATAAACACGCTCCTGAAAAAGTGTATTTTAATATGTTAAGAATTCTACCATAAAATGTAGATTTTGTCGATAAATTATTTAAGAATTATTTTTACTGTTTTGATTTCCCATGGGTGGAAATGGAGTGTGTTATCCTCGATTTGTGCCACATCATTACCCAAAAGGTCTGTCTGGGATGAAACAGTA
>JAZRFZ010000045.1:0-8849 GCA_045643925.1 Acutalibacteraceae bacterium
CAAACAGATGCAAGTGCCTCACCACGGAAACCGAGTGTTGCTATTCCGTCAAGGTCATTGACAGAAGTAATTTTACTGGTTGCATGGCTGAGAAAGGCCTTTCGCACATCTTCGCGTTCTATACCGCAACCATCGTCGGTAACACGCAAAAACGTCTTACCGCCATTTTTGATTTCAACAATAATCTTACTAGAACCTGCGTCAATGGAGTTTTCAACAAATTCTTTGATAACAGAAGACGGGCGTTCAACAACTTCACCTGCAGCAATCAAATCTGCAATTTCTTTTGGTAACACATTTATTCGAGCCACAGAGCGCCCACCTCCTTATCAGTTTTATATATTTTTGGCATCCTTCTGAAGTTCAAACAAGACTGTCATCGCCTCAATAGGAGTAAGTGTGTTTACATCGATTGTTTTTAATTTTTCGATAATGGAATCAGATGCACTTGATGTAAACGAAAGCTGCATTTCTTCTTCCTCAACTTGTTCAACAACAACCCTTTGGGTCATATTAACCGGTGTCTGAGATTCAAGGGTTGCAAGAATCTTTTTAGCATTCTCAACAACCGCTTTAGGTACACCTGCTAATTTCGCAACCTCAACACCATAGCTACCATCTGCGGGACCCTTTACAATTCTACGAAGGAATGTAATATCATCACCGCGTTTCTTTACGGATGTGTTAAAGTTATTTACACCTTCAACAGTATTCTCTAAGTCGGTAAGCTCGTGATAGTGAGTAGCAAAGAGTGTCTTTGCACCAATCTTCTTTTTATCAGCGGTGTATTCAAGAACAGCCCTTGCGATACTCATACCGTCATAAGTTGATGTACCTCTGCCTATTTCGTCAAAAACAATAAGACTCTTGGATGTGGCATTTTTAAGAATATCTGCAACCTCGGTCATTTCAAGCATAAAGGTTGACTGACCTGCAGACAAATCATCAGATGCACCAACTCTTGTGAAGATGCGGTCAACAATACCGATTTTCGCACTTCCGGCAGGAACAAAACTACCGATCTGCGCCATAAGTGTAATAACAGCAACCTGTCGCATATAGGTTGATTTACCTGCCATATTGGGACCTGTGATAATAGCCGTACGATTACCTCTGCAATCGAGGTGTGTATCATTAGGTACAAAGGGTGCACCATCAAGCATAAGCTCAACAACAGGATGTCTGCCGTTTTCAATGATAATTTCATCAGATGTATCAACAACTGGTCTTGTGTAATTGTTGTTTACTGCGGTATATGCAAGTGAGCATAGCGCATCAAGGTTTGCAACAGCACGGGCTGTAACTCTTACGCGTTCAAGCTGTACAGCAATCTGTGAACGGATACCTGAGAAAATCTCAAATTCAAGTCGTACAATACGCTCCTGAGCACCGAGAACCTTTGATTCAAGCTCTTTGAGTTCCTGAGTAATATATCTCTCAGCATTAGCAAGGGTTTGCTTACGTATGTAGTGGTCGGGCACCAAATCCTTAAACGAATTAGTAACCTCAATATAGTATCCAAAAACTCTATTGTAGCCAATTTTGAGTTTCTTGATGCCTGTTTTCTCCTGCTCCTGTTGTTCAACAGCACTGAGATAGCCCTTGCCGTTATTAACAATATCACGGAGGGTATCAAGTTCCTCGTTAAATCCGTCGCGAATCATTCCGCCATCACGCACGGTAAGGGGCGGATCGTCGCAAATAGATGTATTTATAAGCTCGTAAACATCCTCGAGCAAATCAATATCATCATAGATACCCGAAAGCATTTTCGACTCTACATTAGCAAGACTCGATTTGATACTACTCAACTGTTCAATGGTACGACCAAGCGTTCTTAATTCCTTTGCATTTGCAGAACCATAAACAATACGGGTCATTATACGTTCGATATCAAACATATCCCCCATATAGCTCATAAGTGAATCAAGGAGAATTGTGTCGGATGTCAATTCCTCAACTGCATTCTGTCTGAGGATAATTGATGAATAATTTATGAGAGGTTGCTCAACCCAGTTACGGATAAGACGTTTACCCATTGCAGTTTTAGTATGGTCGAGAACCCAAAGAAGACTACCCTTCTTTTCACGGCGAAGCTGAGTTTCAGTCAGTTCAAGGTTACGCCTTGCAGTAAGGTCAAGTGTAAGGAAACTGTTCTCATTATAAAAATCAACTTCGTTTATATTTTCAAGTTCGTTTTTCTGCACACCCTTGAGATATTGAAGTGCAACACCAAAAGCATACAAAAGCGAACTGTTGTTTTCAAATTCAGTTTTATTATTATCGTCTGAAATGTGTGAATATATCAGATTTTTAAGGTAATCAACATCATAATCACTTTCAGAAACAATCTGATAATCTACACCTAGTCTGTTCTTAATAAAAGCAATAACAGACTTTACTGAAGCACCATATTTGTTGATAATAACCTCACTAGGATTATAACAACCAAGTCTGTTGAGAATATGTGCTACGGAATCACCGGAATCAGCACGGTCAAGGTGAACTTCACCTGTTGAAATATCAATAAAAGCAAGTCCACAATTTTTGTCAGATAAAAACACCGAAGCAAGATAGTTGTTTTTGCTTTCATCGAGCATATTACTCTCAATAACTGTACCGGGAGTAACAATTCTTACAACATCGCGTTTTACAATACCCTTTGCTGTAGCAGGATCTTCTACCTGCTCACAGATAGCAACCTTGTAACCACGGCTAACAAGCTTTGCGATGTAAGAATCAGCGCTGTGGAAAGGAACGCCACACATAGGTGCGCGCTCCTCCTGGCCGCAATCTCTGCCTGTGAGAACAAGCTCCAACTCTTTTGACGCAATCTTGGCATCATCAAAGAACATCTCATAGAAGTCACCAAGACGGAAGAACAAAAGACTGTCAGGATAATTCTGTTTTATCTGGAAATATTGTTCCATCATAGGAGAAAGTTTAGCCATTTTTTACCTCAGCCTCTGAAAAAATTTCTTGTAGTAATTTGAGAATTAGTGGCAACCGCCGCAGCTATCACAGCTACCGCCGCAATGATGCTCCTGCTGGGGAGTGCATGTTGCAGGGTCCTGACCGTCGATACAGCAAGCAAGAATACCCATAATCTCATTCATCATATCGTCAACTGCAGTTTTTGCAGCCTCAAACTTAACCATATTGCCGTTGAGCATAATCTCACGGTATGTCTCTTCGAATTCCTTTGCAAATTCTTCCATCTTTGCAGGGTCTGCTTCTTCACCCTTTGAAGCCTCATTCTGATAGTTAAGCTGAATAAGGTTGATTTTGCCGATAAGCTCATTAAGAGCCTCGTCTGATTCATTAGCCTTTCTAGCTGCTTCGTACTCTTTGTAACGAGCATCTTCCTGAAGTGCAGCACCAAGCTGTCTTGTGAGTTCAATAACTGTCATTTTGTGTACTCCTTAAAATATATTTTCAATTTCAACAATGAAACATTGTTTATGAATTAGTCTTTGCCTTTGTGGCAATATCCTCCTGAACCTTCAAAAGCTCCATAAACCACTTTGTTTTTTCTGCTTTTGATATAGGGTCAGGCATCTCTGCGGCAGGTGTGCCCTTTCGCGGAGAATAAATAAAAGTGAACATTGAACCATATTCAACTTCTTTAACAAGTGAAACGGTATCAAGAAACTCCTCGTAAGTTTCCCCAGGGAAGCCAACGATAATGTCGGTTGTCAAATCAACACCGGGTATGCGCTCCTTCGCATAATTAACAAGCTCAAGATAACGCTTACGGTCATAGTGCCTGTTCATTTCCTTAAGAACACGGTCATTACCTGACTGAACAGGTAAATGGAGATGTCCACAGAAATGCTTTGATTCAGCAAGAACATCGATAAGCTCAAAACTGCAATCTCTGGGGTGAGAGGTCATAAAATCGAATTCGAAGTCACCTTCAAGTGCATCAAGCCTACGAACAAGCTCGGGGAATTGAACATTGAAGTCACAACCCTTACCGTAAGAATTAACATTTTGTCCGAGAAGTGTGATTTTTTTATAACCCTCTGCAATAAGCTGTTTGGCTTCATCAATTACCACATCTGGCTCACGACTACGCTCTCTTCCCCTGACGTGGGGAACGATACAATATGAACAGAAGTTGTTACAACCATACATAATTGGCAACCAGGCATTTTCACCACTGTCACGTGATGAAGGTAATCCCTCGGCAATAACACCGTCACTTTCTTCAATACAGAAAACACGCTTTTTACCTGTCAGAAGTCTGAACATAAGCTCGGGTAATTTATGTGTAACATGTGTACCAAAAACAAGATTAACAAACGGATAACTATTCTTTATCTTGTCGGCTATATGAGATTGTTGCATCATACAACCACAAAGAGCAATGATAAGCTCGGGATTGTCTTTCTTTAATTTCTTTATCGCGCCCACATTACCGAAAACTCTATCCTCAGCGTGTTCACGGATTGCACAGGTATTGTAAAGAATAAAGTCAGCACTTTCAATTTCATCAGTAAGAGCATATCCCATCTCAATAAGCATACCCTTAATATGCTCACTGTCGGCTACATTACCCTGACAACCATACGTGTGAATAAATGCTTGGGGAGTTCTGTCCGGAAATCTGTTCGAAAGGATTAAATTGACTTTATCAGAAAAATCCTTTTGAACCGCCAATTCAGATTGACTTACAAAATAATTCTTTTGCAAAACTAAAAATCACCTAAACTCAAAAAAGTATACTGTTGAGCCAACCGAGAATATCAAAGTAAACTGTCTCTTTACAGTCCTCATTAAGTATCTCGTGACGGCAACAGGGATAAATAATAATTGTGGGTTCGATACCAACCTCAACAAGGGAATCGCAACAAGCAATAGGACCTTTGCCGTTAAGACCCACAGGGTCAAGCGCACCCGAAATAATCATAATCGGCAAATCATAGGGAATTGTCAATGGCCAATTCTTATCACTTGCGAGAATACCGATTGAAGCAAGGTCTCTGATACCTGCGAGAGAAAGCTCACAACCACAGAGTGGGTCATTACGATACTTCTCAACATTCTCTTTGTTAACAGATAACCAATCAAGGTCAGAGGTCTTGTCCTGCACAGAAAGAGAAGAAACCTTATTGAGCATAGATGCCAATGTGCTGTTCACAGTACGAGGACCGAACTTTTCAGTAACCTTATCGAGTGTATCAATGAAGAAATCAAGCCCCGAGGGAACCTGTGCTGTACCGCAGATAATAAGACCCGCAAGTTCTGTACCAAAGGTACTTGCATATACACGAGCACAAAGAGAGCCCATACTGTGACCAAAAAGGAAATAAGGCAATTCAGGGTAACGTTTGTGAATGATATTATAGAGAATGTGCATATCGTCAACGAAACGACGATAGCCCTCACGTTCCGCGGTAAAGCCAAGGTCAGCTTCACTTTCAACAGATTTACCATGACCGATATGGTCATTGCCACAAACAACAAAACCCTTTGATGCAAGAAATCGTGCAAAGTCGTCGTATCTGTCGATATGTTCACTTACACCATGAGCAATCTGAAAAACCGCAACAGGAGTTACCTCGTCATCAGTCCAGATAAGAGTGCGAATTTTATTAACACCGGTTGAAGAATTAAAGTAGGCCTCTTTCTTAATAATAGCCACAAAACAACCTCCCGAAATGTGATAAATATGCCCTAAGGCGATAATCACCCATAATTGTAAATAATATATCACAATAAACTGTTTTTTTCAAGACAATTACTGTATTATTTATATATAATTTAACAATATTTAGAGATATTTATATTTACTAACCCTAGATAAGGTGCATTTGTTTCTTAAAAGAGTATATCTACTTGAATTTGTGGGAATTATGTGTTAAACTAACATACAATCAAAATTTCGGAGGATATATTATGAATACGGAATTTAACACAAACTCAAAAGCCATAATTATCGGACTTACTGACACAGGCGAAAAATTACCTGCAGCATCGGGCAGGATATCCACCCAACCCGGTACGGCACTCGAAATTCTTGAGTTATCAAAGGATGCGGCAAAGAACGCTAATCTTATCTCAAAGGTTACCCGTTCAGGTCACACCTCCACTGTTGAACACACCGTTTTCAACCTCGCTTTTCAGAATGTTTCTGTACTCGTTGAACAGTTTGTTATCGAATTCCGTCTTGCATCATTCACTGTTAAGTCAAGAAGATATGTTGACTTTGCAAAATTAGGTTATTATATCCCCCACTTCGAATCAAAAGCAATTCAGGACAAATACATTGCTCATATGAATTATCTCTACGGTGAGTATGAAGCACTTATTAACGCAGGTATTCCCAAAGAGGATGCAAGATTCCTTTTACCCTACTCATTATACAGTAACTTTTACTGTACACTCAATGCCCGTGAGCTTATCAATATGCTTTATGCAATGATTTATGGTAGAGGTTCAGAATTTGCAGAAATCAAAACTCTTGGTGAATCTCTCCTCGAACAGGCCAGACGCTTGACACCCGGTATTTTCACCGATTTCGAAACAAGACGTCCTAATTGTCAGGATATTCCTAAATTCAATTATAAACCCAATGCAGATCTCATAAAATCACAGGAACCGGTTGAACTTCTCAGCTATACTCCTGATGCAGCAAAAGCTATTTCCAGATTTGCTCTTATAGAAAACTGCAATCTTCCTACAGCACAGGTTGAAGAGATTATTTCCGATGAATCCGAATGTGCAAAAATCATCAAAGAAATTATTTCATCAAAAAGACAAAGGGCACTCGAAGCTGTTACATTCACTTTCCGAATCAACAACGTTTCACTCTCATGTCTAACTCATTTTGCAAGACACAGAATGCAGTCAATCGGCATCCCTGCTCTTACTCTTACAGACAGAGAACGTCACATTCTTCCTGAAACAATCGCACGTAAAGATGATTTAAAAGAAAGATATTGCGAAGCATTCAGAAAGACTGCAGAGCTTTACAAGGAATTAAAATCAGCAGGTGTTAGTGAAGAGCTTCTCGGATACGTTCTGTTAAGCGGTAACACACTTGATATCGTAACAACAATCAACGGCAGAGAGTTGCTCTTATTTATGAAATTACGTTCTTGCAACAGAGCTCAGTGGGAAATCCGTGATTTTGCAATAGATATGCTCAAAAAACTTCGTCAGGCAGACAAAACAGTGTTTAATTTCTATGGTCCTAGCTGTTATGTCGGCAAATGCACCGAAGGTCCTATGACCTGTGGCAAAGCACTTGAAATCAACGAATTTTTCAATAATCTTTAATAACAAGTAATTTCTGCAAGATTTTAATCTTGCAGAGATTTTTTTACTATGTATTTATTCTTTTATTCCAAAAAACAATTTCAAAATACCACTCAAAAATTTGGGGCTACGGCAAACTACAACTTTCATTAACAAATCACTCCTTTTGCTACATAATATGAGTGATTTGTTTTTTTGTTACAGCTGCCATTCCTTTAAATCTTTTACATCGTTATACATCGAAACATAGCTAGCGTGTCTTTCGGGATGTATCTCCCCAGCTTTTAATGCATCGAGAACAAGACATCCTTTTTCAACAGTGTGAGAACAGGATGTAAATTTACATTTTCCAAGGAACTGTTCGAATTCAGGGAAACAGAAAGGTAAATTATCTTTCATAATTAAATCACCAGTCTGTTCTATATCAATGGATGAAAATCCGGGTGTATCTGCAACAAGACCATTACCAACATGGTACAAGGTCACCTCACGGGTTGTATGACGACCTCTGCCAAGCTTATCACTAATTTCACCTGTAGCAAGAGAAAAACGCTCGTCAATAGCGTTAAGAAGTGAGGATTTGCCAACACCGGTATTACCTGTAAAAACAGTAATACCCTCTCCTATCATTTCCTTGACTTTATCAACACCGTCACCTGTTTTACAACAAACAGATGCAACATCAATACCGGCTTTTTTATATACATCTTCAAAATACGAAGTATCACCCAAGTCACTTTTCGATAAAACAACGCAAGGCTTAATCCCTTTATCAACAGCGATGGCAGTAAGTTTATCTATCACAAGTAAGCTTGGCACCGGTTCTTTTACCGATGAAACAATTATAAGTGTATCAATATTAGCAACCGGTGGTCTTACCAAAAAATTCTTCCTGGGAAAAATTTCATCAATAGTGTTTTCACCACTTTCTCTGACAGTAATGGAAACATTATCCCCGGCTAACGGAGAGATTTTTTTCTTACGAAAAGCTCCTCGAGCCTTACACTCATAAACTTCACCGGCGGCTTCTACATAATAGAAGCCGCCTATGCCTTTGATTATAATACCGTTCAAAGTAATTTCTGCCATTATTCCACCGTTTCTATGGTTGTATCAATTTCAGTAACAGGAGCAGTTGTTGAAGGAGCTTTTGTTGTCTTCTCCTCCTCCGCTACGGTAAGAACTATAATTGTTGAAGTATCAAGGTTTGTAGCACTTGAATACTTAGGAGTCTGTGATATAACAGTACCAGGTGTCTCTGTACTGGGCGCAGATTGGAAATTGATATTATTATATCCAGCAGCGCGCAGGGCTTTTTCCGCCTCAGCCTTAGGAAGACCGACAACGTCAACATAGAATGATACGTTATGATTCTTTTCCTTACTTAATTTAGCAGGATTCTTTGAAAAATCACCTATTGCCTCATAATATAGCTGACCATCAATATAGACCTTAACGGGTATATTGGCTTTTTCTCCACCTACAACAAAAGAATAAGTTGATTTACTGTTTGTATCAATGGTTTCATTTTTTATTGTTTCACCATCAACAGTTACTTTAACATTAACCTTACCCACTTTTGAAGG
>JAZRFZ010000046.1:0-2840 GCA_045643925.1 Acutalibacteraceae bacterium
TATCATTGCTCTTATCCGTTCATTCCTCAATATGATTCTCAGAACAATGACTTCTTTCAGCGTAGTTGAATAATTAAAATTAAAATCGGTTGTGGGTTACCCGCAACCGATTTTTTAAGCATTAAAAACGGATGTAAAACCAAAGCGTTTACATCCGTTTATTTTTCTGTTTACTTTTATTCAGCGTCCTTGTGAATGTCACCGTCATCGCCACCGTCACAGGTAACTGTTATCTTGGCTACACCGTTTGGTCTGGGGGTAACTGTTATAATATAAGTTCCGCCTGAGGGACAATATGGAATTCTGCCGTGTACGTCATTTTCTAACAAAGCATATTGATCTGCTGAGAAGGTTCCGCTGATAGGTGCTACAAAACCTTTTTCACCGGTGGAGGTGATTTTATAAGAAAAATCTTGGTTGAAACCGTTTTCCATACACCAGCTTTTTACTTGGGTTTCTGCTTCAAGTCGGGAAACCCTGCATACTTTAATGCGACTGCTACTTGTAACGGCATTATATATTGGCACGGCAACTGCAACCAGAATACCGACGATAGAAACTACAACCAAAAGCTCAACAAGAGTGAAGCCTTTTTTTGATTTAAGGAATTTATACATTATAATGCCTCCTTTGTGGCAACTTAGTGGGAATCGAACGAAACTCCTCCGTAACCAATGTAGCATAAAAACAAAAAAATGTAAACAGTTTATGTTCATTTTAGAAGAATTTTGGTGATATTGACAAGCAATCTACCTTTCCGTTGGTGCATTTGTATAGCAAAAATGCGAAAAGAGCGTTACATAGTATAATATGCAACGCTCTCGGATAGGTGTTTGTTATTAAATAATTATTCTGACATAAGGATGCGGGTGATATCGGCAAAGTTTTCCATAGTCAGCTTTTCTGCGCGGACAGTTTTTTCGAGACCAGCTTCACTGAGTGCATCTGCAACCTGGCTTTTGGGTATGCCCAGACCTGCGCTTATGGAATTTTCTGCAGTTTTTCGTCTTTGTGAAAAAGCCGCCTTAACAACCTTGAAGAAAAATTCCTCGTCGGGGATTTTAACGGGTGGTTCATCGCGCAAGGTCAATTTGATAACCGCGCTGTTTACCTTTGGTGGGGGTAAAAAGGAGTCGCGGGGTACAAAGAAAAGCTCTTCACTGTGTGCATAGTATGAAACCGCAACAGTAACTGCACCGCCGTCGCGACTGCCTACCTCTGCACAGAGTCTGTCTGCTGCTTCCTTCTGCACCATAACAGTGATTGATTTTACAGGCAGCTTGTTTTCAAGGAAAAGCATAATAATAGGGGATGTGATGTAGTATGGCAGGTTGGCGCACACCACAATGTCCATACCCTTACACTTTTCTTCAAAGATTGCAGGTAAATCTGCCTTGAGAATATCCTGGTTTATAATTTCAACATTCTGGAAATCTGCAAGTGTTTCCTTAAGAACAGGCAAAAGTCTGTCGTCAAGCTCAAAGCTGAGGACTTTACCAGCCCTTTTGGCAAGCTCTGCGGTGAGGACACCCACACCGGGACCGATTTCAACTGCACAGGTGTTTTCGTCAAGGTCAGCATTGTCTGCCATATCGGGACAAACATTGGGGTCAATAAGGAAATTCTGACCCAGACCCTTGTTGAAGGTCACCCCGTGACGAGCCATAACAGATTTAATAACGTTTATATCAGAAAGATTTTTCATCATAGCCTCCGAAAAAGTATTGAAAAAGCCTAGACTTTAATATAATATATTTATTATACAAATTAAATATTGATTGTCAACAATCATATATGGGGTGATTTCCTTTGAATAGTATTAAAGATGCAAAGTTTATTCGTCAGGGTGCAGATTTGGGCACAGTAAGACCTGTTTTCAAAAAGGTTATCTGGCTCGACAAAAAGGTGAATAAAGCCACACTTTGTTGCTCTGCCCTCGGATATTACGAGGCATATTTCAACAATCAGCGCGTGGGCAAATTTATTTTTGCTCCCGGTTGGACAAGCTATGGTGTGCGCATACAGTATCAGCAGTATGACGTGACAAATATGCTTGAGGAGTGCAATACTCTTGATATTGCTCTGGGTAACGGCAGACGTTATCACGGCAACCCTCACGAGCATTATGAAAGCATTACTGACCGTGAGGATGCACTTATTGCATCACTTCTCATTGAATATGCCGACGGAACAACTGCATTTTATCCCACAGATGAAAGCTGGAAATGCTCCAAGAGTAATATTCTCGAATCACACGTTTACAACGGTGAAACTGTTGATTTTAATGCAGTTACTGACGAGGAATTCCCTGTCAGGGTGCTTGATGATATAAGCACAGACTTGCTCATTCCTCAGGAGGGTGAGGAAGTGCGCGAAATGGCTTGTCTTGATGCCGTGGAGCTTATTACCACACCCAAGGGTGAAAAGGTTATTGACTTCGGTCAGAATCTCACAGGCTATGTTGAGTGGGTTGTTCCTCCTGTTAAGGGTAAGGAATTCAGACTTCGTCATGCAGAAATTCTTGATAAGGATGGCAATTTCTATACAGAGAATCTCCGTGGTGCAGTAAATGAAATTAAGGTGATTTCAGACGGAAATGGGCATACATATAAGCCTCATTTCTCATATCAGGGCTTCAGATATGTAAGACTTGAAAACTTCGATGATGATGAAATCAACCTTGACAACTTCAAGGCTCTCGTTGTTTTCTCTGATATGAAGCGTACAGGCTACTTTGCCTGCGGTGACGACCTTGTGCAGCAGCTTTATGAAAATATTGTTTGGGGTCAGCGCGGTAATTTCCTTGATGTACCCACAGACTGTAATCAGCGTGATGAACG
>JAZRFZ010000047.1:0-3540 GCA_045643925.1 Acutalibacteraceae bacterium
ATGTGAAGGATTACGTCAGGGATGATTACACAAGTATACGTTACTTTGATAACATTGTGCACCAGTACTTAGGCAACCCCACGGAACAGTGCGGTATGTGCGGTCATTGTAGTCACCAAATTGATGCAGAGGGCAACGGCAACATTTACCCCTGTGACTTTTATTGTACAGACGAATGGTTGCTTGGCAACATAAATGATGCTGACGAAAATTTTGATACCCTTGCACACAGCGGTAAGGCAATAGAATTTTTAAAAGAAAGCCTTGCGCACCCCGAGGAATGTAAAAAATGCAAATATTATCCCCTCTGTCGCGCAGGCGGATGCAAAAGAAACCGAGAGGATAGGGATTATTGCGAAAGCTACAAAGCATTCTTTGATGCTTGTCTGCCATTGTTCAGAGCATTTATTGCGGAGAAACGCTAAAAAAACACAGAGACACGTTCATACGAACGTGTCTCTATAATTTTACATATCATTCCTAATAATATCTTCAAGTGTTTCGCCTTTGACGGCAATATAATCGTCATCACCGTTAAGCATAATAACAGGCAGACGAGGGATTCTGTTGTAATTTGATGCCATTGCGAAGTTATAAGCGCCTGTTGTAAGGACTGCAACAAGGTCACCCCTGCCGATTGACTGCGGGAAAAGAACCTTTGGCTGAATGATGTCACCACTTTCGCAACATCTGCCCACAAGGTCACAAATGAAATCTGCTTTTTCCTCCGCCTTATTAGCGGTAACAACTGTGTACTCGGACTCATAAAGTGCATAACGGGGGTTATCAGTCATACCGCCGTCGATGGCAACATAGTTTTTGTAGCCCTCAATAACCTTTACGTTTGAAACCTTATAAAGTGTGATACCTGCATCGGCTACGATACTTCTGCCCGGCTCCATGTGAATTTCGGGATATGCGATACCTAAGTTTTCGCACTCTGTCTTGACGTACTCTGCAACCTGACGGATATTATCTTCAATATCAATTGTGGGGTCACTCTCAACATAGCGCACACCGTAGCCACCGCCAAGGTCAAGAACCTTTGCCTCGAAGCCTGTTTTTGCTTTAACATCGGCAATGAACTTAATCATAATCTCAGCAGAGCGGATAAATACACTTGATTCGAAAAGCTGAGAGCCAACGTGACAATGGAAGCCTTCAAGGATAATATTCTCTTTTGTAAGGGCATATTCGGTGATTTTCATAGCATCCCCTGTTTCAATAGGGAAACCGAATTTTGAATCAACCTTGCCTGTATTAACTGCCTCGTATGTATGGGTGTCAATACCGGGAGTAACACGGAACAAAATACGCTGTTTGATACCGTGCTTACCTGCAATATCATTCAATGCATCAAGCTCTTCACGGTTATCAACAACAAAGGAGCCAACACCACATTCAATGGCAAACTCTATATCATAATCATTTTTACTGTTGGAATGGAAGCAGACATTTTCCATATTGAAGCCTGCACTTTTAGCGGTGTAGATTTCACCAACGGAAACAACATCAACACACATTCCCTCTGACTCAACAATGCTATACATTCTTTTAAATGAACAAGCCTTGCTTGCATAATAGGGCTTTGCATTTTCGCCAAAATATTTGTGCATGGCATCAACATAAGTACGGCAGTTCTTGCGGATTGTGGGTTCATCCATCACATAAATGGGTGAACCGTACTTCTCGGCAAGTTCAAGTGTACTTCTGCCACCAAAGTAAAGCACATTGTTTTTTATTTCAAGATTAGAACAAATCATATAGTACTACAAAAACCTTTTCAGAATTAAACGTTGAGACCCTGTTCTCTCATAAGAGCGCGCATTTTTGCCTCGTTTTCGGGCTCCATTGTTGTGAGAGGAAGACGAACATAGTTCTCACCGAAGCCAATAGCGGCAACTGCTGCCTTTGCGGGAATGGGGTTAACCTCACAGAAGAGTGAGTTGATAAGAGGAAGAAGTTCAAGCTGAAGCTTACAGCTACCTGCAACATCACCTGCAAAGAACTTATCACAGATTTCAACAGTCTTCTTGGGAAGGATATTTGAAAGGACAGAGATAACACCCTTGCCACCCAATGACATAAGAGGAACAATCTGATCATCGTTACCTGAGTAAATATCAAACTCGCCGTTTGTGAGTGCTGCAATTTCAGCAACCTGTGAAATATTACCGCTTGCTTCCTTAATACCAACGATGTTCTCGTGCTTTGCGAGAACTGCGCAGGATGCAGGAGTGAGGTTGCAGCCTGTTCTTGAGGGAACGTTGTAAAGAATACAGGGCTTTGTTGAAGCATCTGCAATAGCGATAAATGACTCGATAAGACCGCGCTGTGTAGCCTTGTTGTAGTAAGGAGTAACAAGGAGCATAGCATCGTAATCAAGTTCACAGGCGAACTTTGTAAGCTCGATAGCATAAGCTGTGTCATTTGAGCCTGTACCTGCAACAAGAGGAACTCTGTGGTTTGTCTTCTCCATAGCAAAACGGAGAACCTCCTTGTGTTCTGCGTCAGTAAGGGTTGAACCCTCACCTGTTGTACCAGCAATAACAAGAGCGTTTACACCCTCTTCAATCTGCCAGTCAATAAGTCTGCCAAAAGCTTCGTAATCAACGCCATTTGCATTCATGGGGGTAACAATAGCAGTACCTACACCTGTGAAAACTGTCTTTTTCATCGTAAAAATCTCCTTCAGTTTATCAAAAAAATAATAGCTGCCGAAAAGCAACTATCCACATAAAAATACTCCATAGGTATTAAATCATGCAAGATAGCTCTCCACCCAAATGGGTGACAACAGTAAAGATATTATTCCGTACTGCCAGACCGACTTTTTGCCGTAAGCCGTCTTCGGCACCTGCTCCTTTCACCGCAAAAGCCTTGGCAGACCGTTAAATTGCGGATACTGATAGCAAAATGCACCTCTATCGGTTGCTATAAATATATCATACTAAAAATATGTTGTCAACCGAAAAAAGATACAAATATAACACACCATTTAATATGTTTATTATATAATAAGCAAACAAACCTCAACAAAAGACAAAAATATTTAAAAAATTATGCATAAAAAGGGGTTGACAACATAAACTTATAGTGTTATAATGCTTAAGCACTCACGAGATGAGGCAAGTAAATATCGCGGAGTAGAGCAGCTTGGTAGCTCGTCGGGCTCATAACCCGGAGGTCAGGAGGTTCAAATCCCCTCTCCGCAACCAACAATGCGAACCGAAAAAGATATCGGTTCGAAAAACCCCGAAACCACAGCGGTTTCGGGGTTTTGTTATGCCTTTTTTCAAAGTAAAATTCAAAAGATATCATTTCCCCAAAACGACCTTTGGGGAGGATTTGAACTAAAAAAAGTTGTGCTGCAAGTGTCGCTTGACAAAATCAAGTAATATATTCTTCCATTATAAAGCGTTTTTTGCTATAATTATATCCAGAAAAGGAGGAAACCTTTATGACAGTTGGTGAAAAAATTCAGAAATATAGAAAAGACCTTAATTTATCACAAGAGGAACTAGGTCAAAAGTTACTTGT
>JAZRFZ010000048.1:0-5771 GCA_045643925.1 Acutalibacteraceae bacterium
AAGTCAATCGCAGACATTCTCGTTGAAGAGGGCTACGTTAAGGGCTATCAGGTAATCGAGGATGGCAAGCAGGGTATCATCAGAGTAACTCTTAAGTATACACCTGCTAAACAGAAGGTTATTCGCGGAATTCGCCGTGTATCTAAGCCCGGTCTTAGAATCTATGCTGGTTACGAGGATATGCCCAAGGTTATGAATGGTCTTGGCACAGTTATCGTTTCCACATCTAAGGGTCTTATGACAGATAAGAAGGCACGCGCTCAGAAAATCGGTGGCGAAATTATCGCCTTCGTATGGTAATAGGAGGTAGATAATTATGTCAAGAATTGGTAGAATGCCTATTACAGTTCCTGCAGGCGTTACAGTAACAGTTAGCGAAACTAACTACGTAACAGTTAAGGGTCCTAAGGGAACACTTGAACAGCAGCTCAGCGGCCGCATGACAATTACTCAGAACGGCACAGAACTCGTTGTTACTCGTCCCACAGACGAAAAGGAAGACAGAAGCGTTCATGGTCTCACAAGAGCGCTCCTCAATAACATGGTAGTTGGCGTAACAACAGGTTACACAAAGAAGCTTGAAGTTGTCGGCGTAGGTTACAAGGTAGCTATGCAGGGAACAAAGCCCGCTCTTAACCTTGGTTACTCTCACCCCATTCACATCGACCAGCCCGCTAACCTTAAGATCGAAACACCCGACGCTAACACAATTATCGTAAGCGGTGCAGATAAGCAGGCAGTAGGTCAGCTCGCAGCAGTTATCAGAGGCAAGAGACCTCCCGAACCCTACCATGGTAAGGGTGTTAAGTACTCTGATGAGTATATTCGCCGCAAGGCCGGTAAGACCGGTAAATAATGAAAGGAGTGGAACAAGATGGTATCAAGAAAAGATAGAAATCAGGCTCGTCTTAAGAGACATAAGAGAGTCAGAGCAAAGATCTCCGGAACAGCAGCTCGCCCTCGTTTGGCGGTTTACCGTTCCAACGCTAACATCGTTGCACAGATCATCGACGACGTTACAGGTACAACACTCGTTTCCGCTTCCACACTCGAAAAGGATTTCGAGGGTAACGGCGGCAACAAGGTTGCAGCAAGAGCAATTGGTAGAACAATTGCTGAAAGAGCAAATGCTAAGGGTATCACCGAAGTTGTATTCGACAGAGGCGGCTATCTTTATCACGGACGTGTATCGGAATTGGCTGAAGGCGCTCGCGAGGGCGGCTTGAAGTTCTAATCCATAAAGGATTAGTCCGGTTTGTACACTGTTCAAAACAATTAAAATATTTGAACATTCGAAAGAGGAAAATAACATGGCTAACAAAATCAATCCCGCAGAGCTTGATCTCAGAGAACAGCTCGTTGCATTGAACCGTGTTTCCAAGACCGTTAAAGGTGGACGTATCGCTCGTTTTGCAGCACTTATGGTTGTAGGTGACGAAAACGGACACGTAGGTGTTGGACTTGGTAAGGCAGCTGAAGTACCCGAAGCAATCCGCAAGGGTATCGAAGATGCAAAGAAAAATATGATTGAAGTTTCCCTTAAGGGTTCTACAATCCCCCACGAAATCACAGGTGTATTCGGCGCAGGTAAGGTGCTTCTTAAGCCCGCTGCACAGGGTACTGGTATTATCGCTGGCGGTAAGGTAAGAATGGTACTTGAGCTTGCAGGTATTAAGAACATCCGTGCTAAGTGCTTGCGCTCAAATAATCCCACAAACGTTGTTAAGGCAACTATGGAGGGTCTTAAGGCTCTTCGTACAGCTGAAGAAGTAGCGAAGGTTCGCGAACTCAGCGTTGAACAGGTTGAAGGCTAAGGAGGAGTAGAGAAATGAAAAAAGTAACACTCGTAAAGAGCCTTATCGGAACACTCCCCAACCAGAAGGCAACAGCAGAATCTCTTGGTCTCCGTAAGATCGGTAACTACATCGTTCACGAAGACAACGCTGTTTTGGCTGGTAAGATCAAAGTGATTTCCCACCTTGTTAAAGTTGAAAACGTATAAGGAGGAAAACAAAGATGAAACTTCATACACTTTCACCCGCTGAAGGCTCAACAAAGAGCAGCTTCAGAAAGGGCCGTGGTCCTGCTTCCGGTAACGGTAAGACAGCAGGTAAGGGTCACAAGGGTCAGAACGCACGTTCTGGCGGTGGCGTAAGACCCGGCTTTGAAGGCGGTCAGATCCCGCTTTACAGAAAGCTTCCTAAGAGAGGCTTCCACAATAAGTTTGCTACAAACTACGTTATCGTTAACGTAAGCGCTCTCAACGTATTCGAAGACGGCGCAGTTGTAACAACAGAGGCACTCCTTGAAAAGAGAATCATCCGCAAGACACTTGACGGTGTAAAGATTCTTGGTAACGGAGACCTTACAAAGAAATTAACTGTACAGGCAAACGTCTTTTCTGCAACTGCTAAAGAAAAGATAGAGGCAGCAGGCGGAAAGACAGAGGTGGTATAAGATGTTTAAGACACTGAAGAACGCTTGGAAGATTGAAGATCTTCAGAACAAGATCCTCTTCACATTGTTTATAATTCTCTTATATCGTATTGGTTGCGCTATTCCCGTACCCTTCGTAACATCCAACTTGGCAGAAAGCTTTAACAATTATTACGGTGATACGATCTTGGGTTACATGAGCCTCCTTTCCGGTGGCGCTATGTCCCAGGCTACACTCTTTGCGCTTTCAGTACAGCCCTATATCACATCATCCATCATCATCCAGCTTCTCACAGTTGCATTCCCCAATTCACTTGGTAAGCTTGCAAAAGAGGGAGAAGAAGGACAGGCAAAGATCAAGAAGTACACACGTATCATAACAGTAGCAATTGCTCTTATTACAGCATACGGTTACACAGCAGTTCTTGCATACGGTAACGGCGAAAGCTCTTACCTCGTTGCAGAGCACATCAACTGGAACGGCTACTGGGGTACAGGCATAGGTGTTCTTAATACCTTTGTTATCATTGCTTCCTTCGTAGCAGGTGCTTCTATCATCATGTGGCTCGCAGAGCTCATCGATGCTAAGGGTATCGGTAACGGTATCTCTATGATCTTGTTCTTCAATATCGTATCAAGAATCCCCTACCTCGTAGAGCAGGTATGGAATATCGCTGTTAACAGCGAGATTCTTGTTCTCGGTATCGTACTTGCTGTTCTTGCAGTAGTTGCAACAGCAGGCATGGTAATTCTTGTAGTTTGGGTAACACACTCCGAAAGAAGAATTCCCATTCAGTACGCGAAGAGAGTTGTTGGACGTAAGATGTACGGTGGACAGGGAACACACCTTCCCATTAAGCTTAACATGACAGGCGTTATGCCCATCATCTTCGCAAGCTCAATCGTTTCAGTTCCTGCAACGATTGCTACATTCGTAGGTCGTGACACAGGATTCGGTAAGTTCGTTACAAATTATCTTGGAACAAACTCATGGATCTATGTTATCACATATTGCCTTTTGATCGTTGCTTTCGCTTACTTCTATATTTTGATTTCCTTCAATCCTATTGAAGTGGCTAACAACATCAAGAACAACGGTGGTTCCGTTCCCGGTATCCGTACAGGTAAGCCCACCGCTGAATATATTACAAAAATTCTTAACCGTATTACTTTGATCGGCGCATTCTTCCTCATCATCGTTGCAGGTCTCCCCATGATGGCAAACATCATTTCCGGTGGCACATTTGAGGCTCTCGCTCACGGCGGCTCCTCCTTGCTCATCGTTATCGGTGTT
Organism: Acutalibacteraceae bacterium; assembly: GCA_045643925.1. Taxonomy (GTDB): domain Bacteria; phylum Bacillota; class Clostridia; order Oscillospirales; family Acutalibacteraceae; genus DTU089. The sequence goes on from JAZRFZ010000048.1 coordinate 3,731, forward strand.
GCAATCGAGACATTCAGAGATATTGAGGCTCAGATCACAATGCGTAACTACAAAGGCTTCCTTGATTAATTGACTTACTGAAATTTACGGAGGATAAAATTCTTATGAATTTGATTTTGATGGGCGCTCCCGGTGCGGGTAAGGGCACACAATCCGAAAGAATATCAGAAAAATGGAACATACCTGCTATCTCAACAGGTGAGATCCTTCGTGCTGCAATCAAAGAGGGAACAGAGCTTGGAAAACAGGCGAAGTCACTCATTGAGGCAGGAAAGCTCGCTCCCGACGAGGTAGTAATAGCGATCATCAAGGAAACTCTTTCCTCAGAGTCTTGTGCAAACGGTTTCATTCTCGACGGCTTCCCTCGTTCGATACCTCAAGCTGAGGCACTCGAAGAGATGGGAGTTCACATCGACTGCGTTCTCTCCTTTGAGATCGATGACGAGGTGATCATCAAGAGAATGAGCGGACGTAGATTATGTTCAGGCTGCGGCGTGTCATATCACATTGAGCACAAGAAACCTGCAAAGGAAAATACTTGCGATAAGTGCGGCGCGTCACTCTATATAAGAGCTGACGATGCTGCTGAAACAGTTAAAAACAGACTTGTAACGTTCCACAATCAGACTGAGCCAATCAAGGCTTTCTATGAAGAAAGAGGATTGCTCAAGAAGGTGGATGGCTCGGCAGGAGTTGACGAAACGACTGCTGCAGTATTCCAGGTTCTTAATGAAATTGGAGTTTAATCAATATGATTCAAGTCAAAAATTCAGTGCAGCTTAATGCAATGAAAGAGGCAGGACGTATCACGGGCGAGACTTTGCTCGTAGCCCGTGAGCTCGTTCGGCCAGGTATTAGTACAAAGCAGCTCGACGATGCAATAAGAGCGTATATCGAGAAGTGCGGTGCTAAACCCTCTTTCCTTGGCTATCACGGATTTCCCGGATCGGCTTGCATAAGTATTAATGATGAGGTCATTCACGGAATTCCTTCAGCAAACAGATTTTTGCAGGAGGGTGATATCGTGAAGATCGACGTAGGAGCTTTTATAAACGGCTACCACGGAGATAGCGCGCGTACCATTCCCGTCGGAAAGGTAAGTGAAGAGGCATTGCAGCTCATAAGAGCTACAAGAGAAAGCTTCTTTGCAGGCGCAAAGAATGCTATCGCGGGCAATCGCATCGGCGATATCGGTTCTGCAATCTCCGAATCAGTAAGACCTTACGGCTACGGTGTTGTAAGAGAGTTCATCGGTCACGGAATCGGACGTAACGTCCACGAAGAGCCCGACGTTCCAAACTACGGCACTGCAGGACGCGGTGTGCGCCTTTGCAACGGTATGACACTTGCAATCGAGCCCATGATAAATATGGGAACGGAAAAGGTCATCGTGTTGCCAGACGGCTGGACGGTGAAGACCGCCGACGGAAGTCTTTCTGCTCATTATGAAAATACAATTGCAATCACACCCGAGGGTGTCCAGATTTTAACACTTATTGAAGAAGATTTTTAAAGCAAATATTTGAGGAGGATAATAGCTTTGGCTAAAGATGATGTAATCGAATTCGAAGGTACAGTCGTTGAGGCACTTCCTAACGCTACCTTCAAGGTTCAGCTTCCTAATGGGCACATCGTAAATGCTCATATTTCTGGAAAGCTCAGAATGAACTATATCAGAATTTTGCCCGGTGACAAGGTAACCATCGAGGTTTCCGTTTACGACCTTAACAAGGGCCGTATCACATGGCGTGCAAAATAATTATAAATTTTAAAGCTGACGGCAAAATTGCCGTTGGGTGACTCATAAAAAACCAATAAAACCATATAAAAGAAAGGAATGGTAGTACAATGAAAGTTAAACCATCCGTAAAGAAGATCTGCGAAAAGTGCAAGATCATCAAGAGAAAAGGTAAAATCATGGTAATCTGTGAGAACCCTAAGCACAAACAGAGACAGGGTTAATCACAAACCACACACTAAAAATAACCGAATTAAAGAGGTGAAATGAAATGGCTCGTATAGCTGGTGTTGATATTCCAAA
>JAZRFZ010000049.1:0-1917 GCA_045643925.1 Acutalibacteraceae bacterium
TAAAATCGAGGGCGGTTGTAACGTTCAGTTTGCACTTAACCCCGAAACAAGTGAGTATTTCCTTATTGAGGTTAACCCCCGTGTATCACGTTCATCTGCACTTGCATCAAAGGCAAGTGGTTATCCCATTGCCCGTGTTACTGCAAAGATTGCAGTTGGTATGGCACTTGAGGATATCACAATCGCAAATACAACAGCGGCATTTGAGCCCCGCCTTGATTACATCGTTGCAAAGCTTCCTCGTTTCCCCTTTGATAAATTTGCATCTGCTGCAAATACTCTGGGCACACAGATGAAGGCAACAGGTGAGGTTATGGGTATCGGTTCAAACCTTGAAGAGTGTCTTCTTAAATCTGTTCGTTCACTTGAAACAGGTGCTTTCCACTTCCATCTTCCCAAATTTGATAATATGACAGAGGATGAGCTTGTGGCTTACCTTGACGAATTCAAGGATGACACAATATTTGCTGTAACAGAGCTTATCCGTCGTGGTATGTCATTGGAAGAGCTTCATGATATTACAAAAATCACAACATACTTCCTTGAGGCATTCAAGCGTATTGTTGATATGGAAAACAAGCTCAAAGAGAACGTAGGCGACAAAGCAGTTCTCCTTGAGGCAAAGAAAATGGGCTTTGGCGATAAGTTTATTTCCAAGCTCTGGGGACAGGATGAAATTGAGGTTTACAATCTCCGTAAGGCGGAGGGTATGTTCCCTGTATTCCGTATGGTTGACACTTGCCACACAAACGCTTACATCCCTTATTTCTATTCATCATACACAGACAAGAACGATTCAGTTCTTACAGATAAAAAGAAAATTGTTGTTATCGGTGCAGGTCCCATTCGTATCGGTCAGGGCGTTGAGTTTGACTATTCAACTGTTCACGCTGTTACAACAATCAAAAATTCAGGCTATGAGGCTATTATCATCAATAATAACCCCGAAACAGTTTCAACAGACTACACAACTGCTGACAAGCTTTATTTCGAGCCACTCACTCCCGAAGATGTTATGAACATCATCGAGTTTGAAAAGCCTGACGGTGTTATCACTTCATTGGGCGGACAGACTGCTATCAACCTTGCAGAGCCTCTTATGAAGCGCGGCGTTAAGATTATCGGTACTGATTGCGATGCTATTGAACGCGCAGAGAACAGAGATAGCTTTGAAAAAATTCTTACAAATCTCGGTATTCCTCAGCCCAAGGGCAAGGCGGTTACAAAGATTGAAGACGGCATAAAGGCAGCTAATGAAATCGGTTATCCCGTGCTTGTAAGACCCAGCTTCGTTCTTGGTGGTCGTGCAATTCAGATTGTTGCTAACGAGGAGCAGTTGAGACACTACCTCAAAACTGCCGTTGAAATTGATGAGGACAAGCCCGTTCTTGTTGATAAATACATCCAGGGTAAAGAGGTTGAGGTTGATGCTATCTGCGACGGCAGAGATGTATTCATCCCCGGTATTATGGAGCTTGTTGAAAAGACAGGTGTTCACTCAGGTGACTCCATAAGCGTTTATCCCTCATTCAGTATTTCTGATAAGGTTAAGGGCATCATTCTTCAGTATGCTAAGAAATTAGGTCTTGGTATCGGTATTATCGGTCTTTACAACATTCAGTTCATCGTTGATGAAAAGGACGATGTTTATATCATCGAGGTTAACCCCCGTTCATCAAGAACAGTTCCCTTCCTTTCAAAGGCAACAGGCTACTCACTTGCTGATATTGCAACTGAGGTTATTATGGGCAAGAGCCTTAAGGAGCAGGGTATATTCGATATTTATCCTCAGGAAAAGAACCGTTGGTACGTAAAGGTTCCTGTGTTCTCATTCAATAAAATCCGCGGTCTTGATGCTTACCTTTCACCCGAAATGAAGTCAACAGGTGAGGCTATCGGTTACGACAACAAGCTTAA
>JAZRFZ010000050.1:0-2837 GCA_045643925.1 Acutalibacteraceae bacterium
TACCGGGAAAAGGAAGATTGCAGAGGTGACAACACCTGTGCTTACGGCATTCATAGCCGTTTCACTTATAGAGTTATATATGCTTTCTGCATAGCCGTAGGACATAATAACCTGATAATCTATGGAAGCAATAAAGCCGAAGTTTGCAAGAGTTGCGGTGATGAAAAGCCAACGGAGTTGTTTGTGCTTCATTGCAAATTTAAAGGCGTTAATAAGACCGCCCTGCGCCTCACTCGTTTTCTTTTGGAGCTTTTCGAGTCTGAGCTCTTCATCAGATTTTCTCAGGTGCTTGAGACGAGAATCAATGAATGCATCAGTTTCGCGGGCAAGCATAAGTGCAACGAAGCTTACGATAAGACCAACAATGGCGGGGATAAGGTAAACGTTTCTCCATTCTGAGGCAGTGCTCATAAGGTAACGCCTTAATACGGGAACAAGCATAACGCTCATATTTGCGAAGAATTTTATAACGGAGTAGGTTCTTGCTCTGTGCTTTGCAGGGGCTGACTCCATAATATAAACCACGTGCATATCGTGTGGAATAAAGAACTGTATCAGACAAGCACCTATGAAATATAACAAAACATTGTTTGAAAGGAAAATAACAAGCAGTGCCAGGCTCATACCAAAGGTGTTTATTATAAGAAATTTCTTTCTACCCAGACGGTCTGCAAAGGGTCTGTACAAAAGGCCTATCGCCTGAAAGGGTACACCAAGAACAGATAAAACGTTGAGAAGCGTAACGGAGCTTTCGCTTGAAAACAAGTCATTGGCAATTTCTGTTTTCATCAGTGTGCCTATCTGTGATGCGATTTCATCCGTAGCATAAATGAGAGTGATTATAAATACAAGGTAAGCGAAATAATAATTTTTCTTCGGTCTTGCTTTTTCTCTTTCCCACTTGGCTATTTCTTTTTGCTTTCGTGCTGCTTTCTTCGCGAGTTTTTCAGTTGACACGATTTTTAACCCCCTTCGTGGTTACTATGTTTTCATTATATAATTATTTCCTTACAATATCAAGGAATTTGTTTGACGAGTTGTTTTATGTGTGATAAACTTAATTTATCCGAATTTTTGGAGAGTGATTTTATGAAAAAAGTAAGTTATTTGAATGTAAATATAACAGGCGGATTCTGGAAACAGAAGCTTGATATGATATCTGATGTTACTGTCGATTCTGTTTATAACAGATTTAAGGAAACACATCGTTTCGATGCTTTCGATTGTACCTGGAAAGAGGGCGACCCTGATATGCCTCACGTTTTCTGGGATTCTGATATTGCCAAGTGGATTGAAGGACTTGCATATTCACTTAAAAATAAGCCCAATGACAAAATGGTTGCTATTGCCGACGAAACAATCGGCAAAATGGAGAAAAACCGCGACGAAAACGGCTATTACAATAGTCACTTCCTTGTAACAGGTGAGCGCTTTACTGACCGTAGTGAACACGAGCTTTACTGCCTCGGTCACCTTATTGAGGCGGCGGTTGCTTACTATGAGGCAACAGGCAAAAAGGCACTCCTTGACATTGTGTGCAAATATACCGATTATGTAGAAAAAATCTTTGTTGAAGAAGATTCTGCTGCATTTGTAACACCCGGTCACCCCGAGATTGAGCTTGCACTTGTAAAATTATATGAATTGACAGGTGAAAAGCGTTATCTTGAGCTTTCAAAATTCTTTATTGATAAAAAGGGCAACAATCCCAAGGATAAAGAGCTTTACAGAGGCTGTAATCTATACTATAACCAGGATGAATGCCCTGTAAGAGAGCGTCAGACTGCCGAGGGTCACAGCGTAAGAGCCTTGTACCTTTATTGTGCAATGGCAGATTTAGCATATTATTATGATGATAAAGAGCTTTTTGAAGCTACCGAGCGTTGCTTTGAAAATATTGTTAACAGAAGAATGTACATAACAGGAGCCACAGGCAGTACCTGTCACGGTGAGGCTTTTTCCATCGACTATGACTTGCCCAACCGTATTGCATATGCAGAAACATGTGCATCTATTGCCCTTGCTCTTTTTGCACAGCGTATGATTAAGCTCTGTGACGATACAAAGTATGCGGATATTGTTGAACGTACAATTTATAATGGTATTTTGTCAGGCATTTCAATGGACGGCAAAAGCTTTTTCTATGAAAATCCCTTGGAGATTGACGTGGATTTCAACAAGGTAAATACAAGCACAGACGGCGGCGAGCGTATGCCCATAACACAGCGCCTTGAGGTGTTTGATTGCTCCTGCTGTCCTCCCAATGTTATCAGGTTTATTGCCAATATCGGTGAATATGTATATACCCACACCGAGGACACGCTTTATATCCATCAGTTTATGGAAAGCGACTCCGTAATCGACGGTATGAAAATCATTCAGAAAACCGATTACCCCACAACAGGCAAAGTAGAATTTGCTGTAAGTAACTGCAACAAAAAGCAGATTAAAGTAAGAATCCCCGGTTGGTGCGATTCCTTCGATTTGCACTATGACGGTGTGGCAGTTACCGAGGGCGGTTACATTGTAATCACTCCCGATAATGCTGACTTTACTTTTGAAGTTACATTTGATATGCCTGTTAAGTTCATCGGCACAAACAGACGTGTCCACGAAAATGCAGGTAAGGTTGCCCTTATGCGTGGTCCCGTTGTTTATTGCCTTGAGGGTGTTGACAATGGTAGTGATATAAAGAGTATCCGCGTAAATCCTAACGATGAATTTGTTGCTGGTGATGTGGATTTCCTTGTGCCCTCAATTATCGGCAAGGGCTACATTGAGCCTCTTTCAGATGACTTGTATTTCACAGTTGGCAAAAAGATAAATCTTGAAACAAA
>JAZRFZ010000051.1:0-16781 GCA_045643925.1 Acutalibacteraceae bacterium
TTATCACCGAACCAGCCGCCGGGATTACCATTACGACGAAGGTAAGTTGCCTTTGCATAGTAGATGTCACCAAATTTACCCGCATCGATAAAATCGCGCATTACATCAGCATCGTTACCGTAACGACGAACAAAACCAATCTGCAGATGTCTGCCGTTGTCCTTGGCGGCTTTAAGCATTTCCTCTGCCTCACGGGTATTCATTGCCATAGGCTTTTCACAGATAACATCCTTACCTGCATTGAGAGCGGCAATAGTACACTCCGCGTGAGCCGCATTCCATGTACATACACTTACAATATCAATCTCAGGCAAAGCCTTGAACATCTCATCCTTATCAAGGAAGCAACGCTCCTGAGGAATGTTGTATTTTTCTGACATATGTCTGAGTTGTTTTTCATTGATATCGCAGAAAGCGTACAACTCAACATCGGGATTTTTAATATAGCCGTTGATGTGCTCGTTTGAAATTCCGCCAACACCAATAACAGCTGCTTTTAATTTACTCATAATTTAACCTCCATAGAAGGATTTTGTATCATTCGCAGTTTTTGTAGAATAATACGAACATCAACAAAAAACAGTATATCATTTTGTTATCGTTTTCGCAATAGAGTTATAGACAAAGCAGAAAAATTGTTCTATAATTAGACAGAAATCTATTTATGAAAAGAGTCTTTAAAATGTCATATTTATACGAAATGCACGCTCACAATGTAGAAGTGAGCACATGCGCCGTTGCTACTGCAAAAGAGATGATTGAATATTACGAGGGTAAGGGCTATACAGGTATCGTAAGCACCAATCATATGAACCATTCAACATTTCACCGCGCAGGTCTTGACGATGCACCCTGGGACACAAAGGTTGACCACTTCCTTAAAGGTTATGAGCTTTTAAAGGAAGCCGCAGGAGATAAATATAACGTTATCCTTGCGATGGAAATATGCTTTTACGGTAGCGATAATGACTATCTTGTATATGGCGTGACCGAGGAGTTTTTACGTAGTCACGGTGACCTTATGGCTATGTCCGTCAAAGCATTTTCAAAGCTTGCACACGAAAACGGCTTGTTGTTTTTACAGGCTCACCCATTCAGACGCGGTCTTGAGGTGGCAAACTGGGAGTACCTTGACGGGTACGAGGTATTCAACGGAAACCCCCGACACAACTCCTGCAACGAAATTGCAGAAATCTGGGCAAAGTACCACAACAAGGATATTGTTGTTTCAGGCTCAGACTTTCACGAAAAGGGCGATGAGGCTGTAGGTGGTATATATTTTGAAAAAGAAATCAAAACCCAAGCAGAGCTTGTTGAAGAATTGAAAAAAGGAAACTATACACTTAAAAAAGGAGTTTGACCGATTGGTCAAACTCCTTTTTTAATTTTTAATTTTAAATTTCGGAACTGCGTTGCTATTATAATTTGGAAGCGCAGCTTCCCCTTAATTTTGAATTTTGAATTTAAAATTTAAAATTATTAGATACCTTGGGTATCGTAGAGGAATACTGTTTCAAGTGCAATCTTCACGCCTGCGTCAATAGCCTGAGCTGACAGGTTATCTGCATCGTCAAGGCGAGTGTGATAGTAGCGTGCAGGTGTGGGGTCCATTGCAACGATTGATGAAGCAGGGATTTTTGCCTGTGACATTGCAGCAGCATCAGTTGAGCCGAGGGCAATTGTGCCGATGGGTACATCAAAGCCTACAGTCTTTGCGGCAGACTGAATAAGCTCTGCTACGCGGCGGTCATTCTTAACCATACCTGTCATATCTTTTTCGTAAATATCAAGGAAATCAAGCTCACGGATTGTGTCAAAGCCAACAAAGATTGTTTCAACACCATCCTGATGAAGCATATCTGCATTTTCCTTTGCAAAAGCCTTTGCACCACGAAGACCTGCCTCTTCACCGCCTGCGCAGAGAACTGCAACCTCTGTGTTCTCAAAGCGGATATCGTTATCGTGAAGGAATTTTGCAGCAGCACAGGAAATGAAGCAACCTGTAAGGTCGTCATTTGCGCCCATAACGGGACGTTTGTAATCACAGAACTTAAGTGCCATAACAAGTACGGGCACTGTGAGGTACATAACGATTGCCAATATTCTGAGTGCGATGTTACCCTCTGCACCCCAAACAACAGAGCCGAAAGCACCATCAAAGTGAACCATACCGTAAATGTTTGCACCGATACCAAGAAGAATGCTGATAACAGCAACAACAATGATAGTTGCAACAACAGGTCTGCCACCCTTGTATGTATAAGTCCACTCAAAGGCTGAATCTGTGTGACCTGAAAGGATAATACGTTTTTTTGTTTCACCCTTTGACTTGATAACGCCGTAAACATTACCGCTTGTTTTCTTGGGGAAGAAAACATCAAGCACGGGCTTGTAGAAAATGAATTCTGCCACAACAAAGAAAAGTGCAAGGGCTGCCAAAGCAAGGCCGATAACACTAAGACCTAATGTAAAGCAGATAACATTGAGCATAAGTAATATTGCACCGATTGGCACCCATGACATAAATGCCTTGTCAGAGCATTTATACTCCTGACGGGTGGCAGTATCGCACCACTGCTCAAGGTCCTTGAGCATATATTCCTGAGCCTTCTGCTCTGCCTCGCTGCCTACGGGGCGAGGGCCGAAGTTCTTACACACATTCTTTATGCTCTTGATAGCATAGTTTGTGTATTCTCTGACTTTAATGTCATAGTTAGCAATGCTTTCGTTTGCTTTCATAAACATTCCTCTTTTTCAATAAATTTTTAACAATTATACAACATTGATTTCAATATATCAATATTTACAATAAAGGTTTTAAATATTTACCTGTGTATGATTTTTTACACTTAGCAATCTCCTCGGGAGTGCCCTCGGCAACAATCATTCCGCCACCGTTACCACCCTCGGGACCAAGGTCAATTATATGGTCGGCAGTTTTAATTACATCAAGGTTGTGTTCAATCACAACCACAGAGTTTTCTGCATCAACAAGCTTGTTTATAACTTCAAGGAGTTTTTTCACGTCTGCGGTGTGCAAGCCTGTTGTAGGCTCATCGAGGATATAGATAGTTTTGCCTGTGGATTTCTTGGAAAGCTCTGTTGCAAGCTTCACACGCTGTGCCTCACCACCCGAAAGGGTTGTTGCAGACTGTCCGAGCGTAATATAACCAAGACCCACATCATATATTGTTTCAAGCTTTTTGCGGATTTTGGGGATATTCCCGAAGAAATCCATTGCTTCCTCAACGGTCATATTAAGCACGTCACTTATATTCTTACCCTTATACTTTACGTCCAGAGTTTCACGATTATAACGAGCACCGCGACAAACCTCACAAGGCACATATACGTCAGAAAGGAAGTTCATTTCGATTTTTATGATACCGTCACCCTCGCAGGATTCACATCTACCGCCTTTGACGTTAAATGAGAATCTACCTGCATCGTAGCCCTTTGCTTTGGCATCCTGAGTTTGTGCAAAAAGTGTGCGAATATCATTGAAAACACCTGTATATGTGGCAGTATTTGAACGAGGTGTTCTGCCGATGGGTGACTGGTCAATATCAATAACCTTATCAAGATTTTCGATACCGAGGATTTCGTCGTGCTTACCTGCAAATTTACGGGCATTGTTAAGCTGTGCCGCAAGCTTTTTATAGAGAATTTCATTGATAAGCGAGGACTTACCCGAGCCCGAAACACCTGTTACAACGACAAGCTTTCCGAGAGGGATTTTCACATCGATATTCTTAAGGTTATTCTGTCTTGCACCCTTAATTTCAAGATGTTTACCATTACCCTCGCGACGCACCTCGGGAACTTCAATCTTCTTGGCACCTGACAGATATTGACCTGTAAGTGACTTTTTACACTTCTTGATTTCCTCGACAGTACCTGCACACACAATTTCACCACCGTGGACACCTGCACCGGGGCCAACGTCCACAATAAAATCTGCTTCATTCATAGTGTCCTCATCGTGCTCTACAACGATAAGTGTATTACCTAAATCACGAAGATTTTTAAGGGATTGCAACAATTTTTCATTATCGCGCTGATGCAGACCGATACTGGGCTCATCAAGAATGTAAAGCACACCCATAAGAGATGAACCGATTTGTGTAGCCAGGCGGATACGCTGACTTTCACCGCCTGAAAGTGTACCTGATGAGCGTGAAAGCGTGAGGTAATCAAGACCCACATTACAAAGGAAACGAAGTCTTGATTTGATTTCCTTAACAATCTGTTTACCGATAATCTGCACCTTTTCATTAAGGGCAAGATTCTCGATAAATTCCAGTTCATCACCGATAGACATATCGGTGAATTCTTTTATATTCTTACCGCCAACTGTCACGGCAAGAGGCCCCGGCTTAAGTCGGGCACCCTTACAGTCGGGACAAGGTGAAGTGGTCATATACTGTTCAATTTCACGGCGTGACCAGTCGCTTGTGGTTTCACGGTAACGACGTTCAAGGTTATTGACAACACCCTCAAACTCTGCCATATAGGTACCGCTGCCGTACTCATTCTCACGGACAATTCTGATACGTTCACCATCCGTGCCGTAGAAGATGGCTTTCTGTCCTTCCTGGGGAATTTCGTTAAATGGTGTATCAAGGCTAAAATTGTACTTTTCCGCAAGAGCACTGTAATACATACCTGCAATGGTACTTCCGTCAGTCTTACCCCAACCGCAACCTTTTATTGCGCCCTCGTTTATGGAGAGTTTGCGGTTCGGCACAAGCAAATCCTCAGACACTCGCATAAACACACTTAACCCTGAGCAAGTGGGACAAGCACCGAAGGGATTATTAAAGGAGAACAGACGAGGTTCAAGCTCGTCCATACAGGAGCCGTGTTCAGGACAGGCGAAATTCTGCGAGAAAACAATTTCCTCACCGCCAATAACATCAATTATAACTGTGCCGTCGGTAAGTGAGAAGGCAGTTTCTATTGAGTCCGTAAGTCGGGAGCCTACCCCCTCTTTCATAATCAGACGGTCAACGATAATTTCAATATTGTGCTTGACATTCTTCTGCAGCTTGATTTTTTCAGACAGGTCATAAACTATGCCGTCAACACGGACTCTTGAAAAGCCCGACTTTGAAGCGTGTTCAAAATCCTTCTGAAACTCACCCTTTTTACCCTTGGCAATAGGTGCCAATACCTGAAACTTTGTACCCTCGGGTAACTCTAACACCTTGTCAACAACCTGGTCGATAGACTGCATTTCAATCTCGCGTCCGCATACAGGACAGTGAGGCACACCAATTCGGGCATAGAGAAGTCTTAAATAGTCATAGATTTCTGTAACTGTACCCACGGTCGAACGAGGGTTTTTGGAAGTAGTTTTCTGGTCGATTGAAATGGCAGGTGAAAGTCCGTCGATAACATCAACATCAGGCTTTTCCATAATACCAAGAAACTGCCTTGCATAAGATGAAAGGCTTTCCATATATCTGCGCTGACCCTCGGCATAAATTGTATCGAAAGCAAGGGATGACTTACCCGAGCCTGAAAGACCTGTAAAAACAACAAGCTTGTCGCGAGGTATTTCAACACTGACATTTTTTAGATTGTGCTCACGGGCACCTTTTACAATGATATTCTTTTCCATAAAAAAATTACTTTTCACCTTTTAATTTGTGTATCTTGTCACGGAGATATGCGGCGTGTTCAAACTCAAGAAGCTTGGCGGCAGCTCGCATTTCCTTGGACAATTTTTCAATAAGCTCACTTTTTTCTTTTGCAGAAAGTCGTTTCTTCGCCATACGCTCCTGCACATTATCCTTGGAGCTGATTTCAAGTATATCGCGGACATCCTTTTTGATGGTTTTTGGCACAATTCCGTGCTCCTCGTTATACTTCATCTGCTTTTCGCGACGACGATATGTTTCGTTGATGGCACGTTCCATTGAGTTTGTCACTTCGTCGGCATACATAATAACCTGACCATTAGAATTACGGGCGGCTCTGCCGATTGTCTGTATAAGCGATGTTTCACTACGCAGGAAGCCTTCCTTATCTGCATCGAGAATGGCAACAAGAGAAACCTCGGGAATGTCGAGACCCTCACGGAGAAGGTTAATTCCCACAAGCACATCGAATTCCTTGAGGCGCAAATCGCGGATAAGCTCCATTCGTTCAATGGTGTCAACATCATAGTGCATATAGCGGACCTTTATGCCGTAGTTTGTAAGGTATTCCGTCAAATCCTCTGCCATTTTGCGAGTGAGTGTGGTTACAAGCACACGTTCCTCCCGCTCTACTCTCATATTGATTTCGGAAATCAAATCGTCAATCTGACCCTCGGTGGGTCTTACGCTTACCTCAGGGTCAAGAAGTCCCGTAGGACGAATAACCTGCTCGGCAATCTGTGCACTCTTTGTCTTTTCGAGTTCACCCGGTGTTGCACTCACAAATATTTTCTGATGAGTTTTATCGTAAAATTCATCAAACTTAAGTGGTCTGTTATCAAAAGCCGAGGGCAACCTGAAGCCGAAATTAACAAGGCTCTCCTTACGGGAACGGTCACCGCCGAACATACCCCTTACCTGTGGAAGAGTTACGTGTGACTCATCCACAAACAGAACAAAATCATCGGGGAAATAGTCAAGGAGTGTGTAGGGTGCACTACCTGGCTCACGACCCGACATAACGCGGGAATAGTTTTCGATACCCTTACAGAAGCCTGTTTCACGGAGCATTTCCATATCGTAAAGGGTTCGCTGTTGAATACGCTGAGCCTCAAGGAGTTTTCCCTCAGCAGTAAACTCCTCTACCCTGCTCTGCATTTCGTTGTAAATATTTTCAAGAGCTTTTTCCATCTTGTCCTGCTCCACAACATAATGCGATGCAGGATAAATCGCCACATGAGAGCGGGTGCACTTTACCTCACCTGTAAGGGGGTGAATCTCGGAAATAGGGTCAATCTCGTCGCCGAAGAATTCAATTCTGAATGCGGTTTCCGAAGAATAAACCGGGAAAATCTCAACAGTATCACCCTTGACTCTGAACTTGTTACGAGTGAAGCTGACATCGTTACGTTCATACTGTATTTCAACGAGTTTTTTTATAAGGTCGTCCCTGTCCTTCTGCATACCTGTACGCAGGGAGATAACCATACTGCGGTAATCGATAGGGTCACCTAGGGTATATATACAGGAAACGGAAGCCACAATTATAACGTCACGGCGTTCTGAAAGTGCAGATGTTGCAGAGTGACGAAGCTTGTCAATTTCATCATTGACTGCACTGTCCTTTTCGATATAGGTATCTGTCGAGGGTATATATGCCTCAGGTTGATAATAGTCGTAGTAGGAAACGAAATACTCAACCGCATTTTCGGGGAAGAACTCTTTGAACTCCGAGCAAAGCTGTGCCGCAAGAGTTTTGTTATGAGCCAGTACAAGGGTGGGACGATTAAGCTGTGCAATAACGTTTGCCATAGTAAATGTCTTACCGGAGCCCGTTACACCTAAAAGTGTCTGCTCCTGATAGCCCTTATTAACACCGTCAACAAGCTGAGCAATAGCCTCGGGCTGGTCGCCTGTTGGTTGATATTCTGATTTTAAAATGAATTTATCGGGCATAAGTCCACCCCTTTCATATTTACTGACATTATATTATACCACAGTAAATCAAAAGATGTAAATATCAAGGCAAGTAAAATATCTGTACTTTTGCTGAATTAACTGCTCTATTTGTCAATAAATGCACCTGTATTTTCACTATATTATACAAATATTTATTTTAACTAAAGTTCGTCTTGATATAGGTATTTTAGTTATGATATATTTATTTCAAATATATTTATCAACGGAGTTGATTTTATGCGAACACCAAAAGAACAAGTTTTATATCATATGATGATACAGTTGCCCAAATACATTGAAACAGAGAGTGTTTCAATGAACACCTGGACAACTTATGACGGCAATTACCTTGGCGAGGGCAAGTACGAGTATTTCCCTGAAACCGCAGAGGAAAAGGTTATTGGCGACCATTGGTTTGCACGCTATGACTGTGCGAGAGTTTTCAAAACAACTGTTACCCTCCCCGAAAGCTTCAAGGGCAAGAAGGTTTACCTTAACCTTGACTTCGGCGGCGAGATAATGGTGAAAATAGACGGCAAAATCGCAAACTCTGTTTCATCACGAGAGCACAGCGGTTGGGTTGCCCGTGAAACTGTTGTTATCAACGATAAGTATTTAAAATACGGCGAACCTATGGAAATCGAGCTTGAGGCAGTTGTTGACTCAGCAGCTTTCTGTAATGATGCCATGGCAGGTATTAAAGAGTGCGAATATAAAATGAAATTCGCAAGCTTTGCAACTATTGATGAGATATGCGAAAAGTTCTATCTTAACTGTGCTCTCACCTGGGATGCACTCCCCCACATCAAGGATGCTTACATCCGCGAGGCGGTTTACAAGGTATTTGACGATTCACTCCACATGGTTGACTTCGATTTTGACGACGCAGAGGTTCGTCAGTCTATTTACGATGCTTGTGAATATTTCGATGCTGAATTAAGCAAAATCAAGCACACACCTCAGTTCGAGGTTATTATGGATGGTCACAGCCACCTTGATATTGCATGGCTCTGGCGTGCACAGGAAACCGAGCGCAAAACCTCACGAACATTTGCAAATAACCTTGCACTTATGGACCACTATCCTGAATTTAAGTTTACACAGAGTCAGGCTATTGTTTACCATTGGATCAAGAACAACAACCCCGAGCTTTATGAGAGAATCAAGGAAAAGGTTCAGAATGGTCAATGGTACGTTGTTGGCAACACATGGGTTGAGTGCGACACCAACGTTGCATCAGGTGAGAGTATGATTCGTCAGCTCCTTTACGGTAAGGAGTTCTTTGAGAAGGAGTTTGGTGTATCATCTGACACATACTGGTTGCCTGACTGCTTCGGCTTCTCACATGCATTACCTCAGATTATCAAAAAGAGCGGTATGAAGTACTTCATCACTTCAAAGCTCCGTAACCAGGACACAAACCGTTTCCCCCACACCCTTTTCAAGTGGAAGGGACACGACGGCTCCGAAATACTTGCATTTAATCAGCGCACACATTATCAGGGTGACTATGACCCTGCATATATTGTTGAATCCTCAGACGAAACAGACCTTAAGGGTACAATGAAAACCGCATTCGGTATGTTTGGCTACGGTGACGGCGGTGGCGGAAGCACCTATCGTATGCTTGAAAATGCCAAAAGACTCAAAAGCTTCCCCGGTCTGCCCACAGCAAGAATGGGTCACCCCAACGAATTCTTTGCCAAGGCAGAGGAAATCCGTGACGAGTTACCCGTTTACAACGACGAGCTTTATTACGAAAACCACCGCGGTACATACACAAGCCAGGGCTTCATAAAAAAAGGCAACCGCAAAAACGAATTCAGACTCAGTCGCATCGAGATGGCAGGTACATTCGGCAAAGGCTACGACAAAGAGCGTCTTCACGACCTTTGGCTTATGCTCCTTAAAAATCAGTTCC
Source organism: Acutalibacteraceae bacterium (assembly GCA_045643925.1). Lineage (GTDB taxonomy): Bacteria > Bacillota > Clostridia > Oscillospirales > Acutalibacteraceae > DTU089. The sequence goes on from JAZRFZ010000051.1 coordinate 9,523, forward strand.
ACGACATTCTTCCCGGCACATCTATCCACGAGGCTATGGAGGATTGCAGACCCGACTTTGCTCACCTTGAAAAGGAAGGCAACGCTATGCTTACAGAGGGTCTTGAGGGTATTGCAAGTCGCGTTGACGTTAAGACCGACGGTGTTATTGTATGGAACCTTCTTTCACACACAGTAACAGGCCCCGTAAGACTTCTCGGCAACAAAACTGTTGGTGAAAAATGCCGTACATTCACAAAGAACGGTAAAGAGTTTACTGAATTCATTGCAACAGACGTACCCTCAATGGGTTACAAATTCTATCCCTTTGCCGAAGCAAAAGTATGTAATTCACTTAAAATCGGTGACGGCATTATCGAAAACGAAATCCTTAAGGTTTCTTATGATGAGAATGGTATTCTCACATCAGTATTCGATAAGGAAAATAACCGCGAAGCCCTTAACGGTAAGGGTAACGAGATTTCTGTATTCATTGACAAATGTGTACACGAAACTGCATGGAACCTTGAGCAGAACTATGAAAAGAAGAAATGGACTCTCACAAAAGCAGAGAGCGTTGAGGTAACAGAATGCAACTCCGTAAGAGCAGTTCTTAAGGTTGTAAGAAAGTTCAACAAATCAACCATTACACAGAACATTATGCTCTATGCAGGCAGCCGTCAGGTTATGTTTGAAACTTACGTTGACTGGCAGGAGCGCGACAAGGTTATGAAGGCAGCCTTCGACGTTAACGTGCTTAACACAGAGGCAACATTTGAGGCGGCTCATGGCGCAATCAAGCGTCCTACACACCGCAACTCACCATTTGATGCTGCACGATTTGAACAGTGTGCTCACAAGTGGGCAGACCTTTCCGAGGGTGACTATGGTGTAAGTATTCTTAACGATTGCAAGTATGGTTATGATATTCTCGACAGCAGAATGAGAATCACACTTCTCAGAGCACCCACATGTCCCGATCCCAAGGGTGACCTTGGCGAGCATAAGTTCACATACAGCTTCTACCCCCACGCGGGTACATGGCAGACAGGCGGTACTGTGCAGGAAGCATTCCAGCTCAACCTTCCCCTTTGTGCTACCGAAGTTGCAAAGAACGAGGGTGAATTACCCGAGGAGTACAGCTTCATCAGTTGTGACAATAACGATATTGTTATTGATGCTGTTAAACAGGCACAGGATGGCAACGGTACAATCATCCGTGTTTATCAGAGCCGTCGTGTACGTGGTGAAAGAACACTTACAATCAACCTTCCCTTCACAAAGGTTTATGAATGTAACCTTATGGAGGACGAAAACAAGGAATATCCCTTCGACGGTAACAAAATCACATTTAATGTAACACCCTTTGAGGTTAAAACCTTCAGATTGGAGTAATTTATGAGTAACAAAGTTACAAACCCTTACGCACCCGGCACAGGAAACAGCGTGTTGTTCAGAATCCCCGCGCTTTACACACTCAGAAGTGGCAGAATACTCGCCTGCTCCGACATTCGTTACGGCAACGGCACAGATGACCCTGCCAATGTTGATGTTGCGGTGCGCTACTCTGACGACAACGGCAAAACCTGGTCCCCTGTACAGTTTGTAAATCACTTCGAGGATATGGTCGATTGCGACCACAATAAGGCAATCCCCACAAGTGCATCATTTGTGGACTCTGCCATTGTTGAGTGTGAGGACAACGAGGTTTATCATATGTGCGACGCCTGTCCCGCTTATATGGGACTGTGGAGTGCAGGTACATACGGCAAGGGCGACGGATATATTGACGGCAAGCTTGTACTGAGTGACCTTGTTGACCCACTTAAGGCAGCAAGCACAAAGCTTGACAAAGAGCATTACCCTTACTACATTGACGACTTCAATGCAGAGGGATATGCACCTGTACTCAAGTTCAGTGACAACACAAGCTATGACAACTACTTCGTTGACAAGGCATACAACATCTACAAAAAAACTGACTCTGGCTATGAGCCTGTGCTCATCAAGCAGATGGAAAAGGACGGCACATTGAGTGACCGTGATATTATCGCAAATGTATTCTACGCCTATGCCCCCATTAAGCTTTATCCCACATACTATCTGTGGATGAAAAAGAGTCTTGATGGCGGTAAGACCTGGGGGGACGGAAAAATCCTTAATACTCAGGTCAACTCACGCGGATTTACAGGCTTTGCACCCGGCAGAGGCTTTGTTGTGGATAAAGACGGCAAAAAGCGTGTGTTATTTGCAGTATATGACAACAACGACCTCAAAGAATACACAAGCGTGATTTATACCGATGATGGTGGCGAAACCTGGCACCGCTCACAGAAGGCAAACAAGGTGGGCACAACAGGCAAAAGCTCGGAAACACAGTTTGTTATGCTGAACAACAATGTTCTGAGAATGTATTCGCGAAACACAATCGGCTACATCAGCTACTGTGACTCAACAGATTTTGGTGAAACATGGGGTCCCTACACTGCGGATAAGAGCCTGAAATATTGCTCAAACTGTCAGTTCAGCGTTATAAACTACAGCAAAAAGATTGATGGCAAGGATGCAATCATCATTTCCTACCCAACGGAGAAAATCCGCAAATGCGGTGCAATCAAAATCGGTCTTTATGGTGAGGACAATGTTGTTCATTGGAAATATCGTAAGAACGTTACAACTGACCTTAAGCCATTTACATTCGTTTACTCCTGCATTACTGAAACTGCAGAAGGCAGAATAATCGACCTTTATGAAAGCTACAAAGCAGAGCTTTCAACAGTTGATTATGATATTGAAGAGCTGATGGTTAAGGAGAAAAACCACCTTTCCTTCTTCAAAAGATTACATTCAAAATACCGTAATATTACGGAGAAGTAAGTTAAAACCGTCACCCGAAGGTGGCGGTTTTTAAATTTAGAAATTTTAATTTTAAAATTAAATTCTGCTTGCCCCTTTTCTTACAAGAATCATATCCGAGCCGATTACAACAATATCCTTCCACCAGACGGTGAACTCCTCACCTCTGCCGAAAAAACCGCACACACCTTTACCGCAGAAAACAGTTATGCTCACAAGACACCCTGTGCAGGTGACGATTTCAACATCGGTCACACAACCAAGACGGCAACCGTTATCAACATTCACAACCTCTTTCGCGCGTAAATCTGTTACGGTACACCTCAAAAGCAAACACTCCTTACAGAATCAGACCCATCAACAACAGGGTCTGTATTTTATTGTAAATATCGTCAAACTCACTTAAGGGTAACGGGTTTTCACCCTTACCCACCTCAATGGTAAATGCGGGTTTCTTAAACTCCTCAATAAACCAATCCTTAAGACCACCGCTACTGTAAAGACCTTCATTTTTTACAAGGGAATATCCGCTGACCGCACTGAGAATACCCGCTATGGTATAAGCCCTTTCGGGGGTGTTATTACCGTATTCATAGAATATTTCCTCACCCTGTGAGTGGAACGTGAACACCATATCCACAGGAATACCACGAAGGAGTCGGGTAATCGCCTTTGTTTCATGTTCACTTTCGGGGAAAAAGCCACCAAACCGAGTTGCACAAGGCTCATTTATACCACTTGCCCGTTCAAAGTCACGGAGTTTGTACCACTCTGCATTGAAGTTGTGGTTTATATCCACGCCCCTTGCGTTGGCATTCCATTTTGTAAAATCACCTTTACAGGCTTCGAAATTCTCCTTTTTGAACCGTCCGCATGCAGATGCACCCTTAATAGCAATTTCAATTCCGTCGGGATTTAATTCGGGTATAATAATAAGGCGTATGTTTTTCAAAATATCACTTACGGCATAGCCCGAAATTGTCCCGTTATATGATTTTGACAAAAGCTCCTCACAAAAACGCAAAAGCAGCAAAGAAGTAATCCACTCCGAGCCATGTGTTCCTCCAACATAAACAATATTCCGCTCACCCTCACCAAGAACAAACGAATAAATTTTACGGCTCAAGTGGGTTTTACCGCAGATAGTCACCTGCAATGACGGATATTGTTCCTTCAACTGATTTATGTAGCCTTCATAGACCTCATAAGACAACGTCTGCTTTTTAATAATATTCTCCATTGACAATCCTCGCTTTTTATTATTAAATTTGATACTAAAATATATGCGAGTCTGTGGGGAATATTTACAAAATATTATTTTTGTGGTTTAATATACTATAATAATACTATTAAGTTTTTCTACGGGTGATTGTTATGATTATTCTGTGTTTTTTAATATTCATCTTGTTTTCGGCAGGTGCTTTTGTAATTTATAAAAAGGCTCACAAATCCCAAAACCTTTTGCTTAACTGCCTTGGTGCACTTATTGCCTGTGTGCTATTTGTCACAGGTGCAGAGCTGTCGGTTTTTAACATCAATTACTACAACACAAATAATTACGTCCCCGAAAGTATCAACAGCTACGCAATCGAGTGTCCGCAGGCAGGCGATACACTTATGTTCCCCTGTGGTGAAAGTATTGATTTCCTCGATATCAACAAAGAAATCAACAACGTAAAAATCACCCTTGGTGATGGTGCACCCCTCTCCACAAAAGCAACCATTTACATTACAGATGAAGCAAACAAGCATTTATTTAAAACACCCCAAAGAACAATTTATTCAAAAATCAAAAACAGTCATAGTATAAATCTCCACACAGCAGGAATTTCGGAAAATCTGTCCATACAGTTTGACGGTAAAGAGGGTTATATCCCTGTAAAGGATATTTCAATCAATGCGCCGAGGGATTTTGACTTTTCACTCGCACGAGTTGGTGTGCTTGTGGGACTGATTATGTTGCTTTACCTTTTCAGACCCTCATCACCCATATATGATTATAACATCATCAAATCAAAGGATTGGAAATCATCCTTAACACTGGGCTTTGTGGCGTTGCAATGCTTGATTATTGTAATCACAAGTACAATGAACCCTATTTTTTGGGGTATATCCATCAATGATGATGGTTTTACAGTACACTCTCTGCCATTGGCGCACCACAATCAATACGATGAACTTGCCCAAGCAATTCTGCAAGGAAAAACATATATCGATAACAATGATGTCCCTCAATCACTCCTTGAAATGGAGAACCCATACGACTCTGTTGCCCGTCATTATATGGGGTATGATACAGGCGACAAATACGCTTGGGACGTAGCATACTACAACGGTCATTACTATGTATACTTCGGCATAGTACCACTACTGCTGATGTATCTGCCCTGCCGAGCCTTGTTTGACGCGCCTTTCCCCTCTGCCCTTGGGATTGTAATCTTTGCAATTCTGTTCAGTGTGGCGGTATTCAAGCTACTGGGACTTATCTGTGAAAAATATTTCAAGAAAACCTCACTTGGAACATACCTGCTGTTGTCAATGGCATTCATCAACTGTTGCGGTACAATGTTCCTTGTAAAGCGTCCCGACTTTTACTCTGTGCCTATAATCACAGGTATGACCTTTGTATTCACGGGATTGTATTTGTGGCTTAAGGGCAGAGATAGTACCCGAAATCAGAACCTATACTTCCTTGCAGGGTCACTTTGTTGCGCACTTGCAGTGGGTTGCAGACCGCAGTTTGTTTTACTCTCGGCACTTGCTTTGCCAATCTTCATAGGCTACTTTTTCAAGACAATGCACATAAAAGAAAAAAGCGGTATTGTGAACTTAGTTGCCCTTGGCATTCCCTACGTAGTGGTTGCATCGGGTATTATGTATTACAACTACATTCGTTTCGGCTCACCCTTTGACTTTGGCTCAGCCTATAACCTGACCACAAACGATGTCACACGGCGCGGATTTGATATAGGCAGAACAGGACTGGGACTGTTCACCTACTTGTTCCAACCACCACAGTTCACCGCTGTGTTCCCCTTCCTGAAGGCTGTGAATGTTGACACCAACTATGTTGGCAGAACAGTCAAGGAATTCTGTTTCGGAGGACTCATAACCTCCCTCCCACTGTTGTGGTTCACATTTTCTCTCCCCAAGGTAAAGAACGTTTTAAAAGAGAAAAAGTTGTTGTTCTTCACCTGTACACTTTTGGCACTGGGTTTTGCAATGGTAATTGCAGACACGCAGGCAGGCGGACTCCTGCAAAGGTATTACTCGGACTTTGGGTTCATCTTCTTCCTTGCCGCAGTGCTTGTGATTCTGGCACTATGTGAAAAAGTGAAATCAAAGGAAGGTATCAAAAACCTTAATACGCTAATATATATTTCCACAATTTTAAGCGTTATTTACTCTGTTGCACTTGTATTTTCTGTTGCAGATGGTACAATAGATGTATTGAATCCTACATTATTCGGCAAAATTTCCCATCTTGTGCAATTCTGGTTGTAGGATTCACAACCCTCGCAAAGGACTGATTTTATGTTTAAACTCAAACACTCACACATTGGAAAGGCTTTTGCCCTTATACTTGCAATTATGCTGCTTACAAGCTCATTTGTTGCTTGTGGCAAGGAAGAACCCGTCCCTGTGGAAACTACAACAGAGGCAACCACAGTTCCCACAACCGAGTCACCTTATGACAAGGGTGAATACAACCCCCTTACAGGTGAACTCAATTACGATACAACACTCCTCAAAAACAGAAGCGTCCTTGTTTCTGTTGAAAACTCTCCCCAGGCAAGACCCCAGTGGGGCATCGCCTCTGCTGACATCGTGTGGGAAATGGTTGTTGAGGGTGGCATTACAAGAATGCTCCTTATGTTTGCAGACGCTTCCCGCTTACCCGATAAAATCGGCCCTACAAGAAGTGCACGACATTATTTCGTTGAACTTGCAGAAGGCTTTGATTCAATCTTCATTCACTACGGCGGAAGTCCCCAGGCATATAACGCTATCAATAAGCAGGGCACCAACGACATTGACGGTATGAACTACGGCAACAGAATCTTCCCCCGTGATACATCTCGCAATGTATCATCGGAACACAGAGCCTACACCACAAAGGATAAGATTGCAGAAGCACTTACAGAAAAAGGCTTCCGCACAGAGGTTGAAGCAGGTAAGGAAAAGCCCTTCAAATTCAGCCCCACACTCTATGCACTCCCCGATGGCGCTTGTACTGAATTGACGGTTCCTTTCTCAAACAGCTACACATATAATTTAACTTATGATGCTGACAAAAAGGTGTACCTCAGTTCACTTGGCGACAAGCCCTTTATGGACGACAACGGCACACAGCAAAACTTCACAAACATCATAGTATGTTATGTGGATGTAAGCTCAATCCCCGGTGATAACAAGGGCAGAGTT
>JAZRFZ010000052.1:0-9726 GCA_045643925.1 Acutalibacteraceae bacterium
GTGCCTTATGATTATGCTCCACTATAACAAAAAGGTGGCTTCCGAACAGGAGGAACACGCCAAAGCACAAAAGACCCTTTACTCCGCAAGGCGTATCTACAATACCGATTGTGTAGGTATTGATACGTTGGATGATGATTATGGTCAATAAAAAATGAAACTGTCTTAAGTTGCGGCTTAAGGCAGTTTTTTAGTTATTGTAATGAAGCAAAGCCATACCCTCCTGCATGCAGGAAGGTATGGTGTCATTCAGTAATTTTATTATGTTAATATATTATTAAATAAATTGTAATGCAATTTTCCGAAAAAGAAAAATAAAACGCGATATATTGTGGTAAAATGATGATAGATAAGTGTTTTTGTCAATATGTGGGAGGTAATTATGAAAAAGTTTTTCAAAGCAATTATTGTGTTAACAATATGTACTTCATTTATATTCACATTGCCTGTAGCCCACGCCGCATATAAAAAGGGTGATGTGAATAATGATGGTGTTGTATCTACACAAGATGCTATCATTGTTCTTAAGATTGCTGCCCGACAGAAGTCTGCTACCGCAAATGAAAAAGCAGCGGCAGATATGGATGGTAATGGAGTTATCTCCACCGAGGATGCACGGCAGACACTCCTTGCTGCTATGATGCCACAGGATGATGCAGAGTATGTGGAAAGTCTTATTAAAGCAGGATTCCCCAAGTCATACACCGATAGTCTTCTTGCACTTCACAAGGCTTATCCCGAATGGGTTTTCAAGCCATTTATAACCGGACTTAAATGGAGTGATGCCCTTAAGGGTGAGCGCACACCACACAAAAAACAAGTTATTTCACCTGATGTACAGGCATCATACAAGTGCTCCTGCAGTCTTTGTCACGGTGTTGTACAGGAGGCGGGCGGTTGGGTGAGCGCTTCCGAAGAGGCAGTTGCCTATTATCTTGACCCCCGTAATTTCCTTAATCAGGAATATATATTCCAGTTTGAAAGTACTATTTATGACGAGTCACAGACACAGGATGCTGTGGAAACTATTATCAAGAATACCTGGATGCATAACAGTAATATTACATATCTTGATGCATCAGGTAATACTTGCACATATACCGAGAATGGTCGTCCTGTCAAATATTCCGAGGCTATTATGAGAGCGGCAAAGGACAGCGGTCTGAGTGCATATTATCTTGCCTCCAAGATTGTGCAGGAGGTGGGCTCGTCCACATCATCCTATGCAGGCGGTTCCAGTGGTAAGTGTGCACCTTATAATGGTATCTACAACTACTATAACATTGGTGCATATACAGGTGCTATGGATGGTCTTGAGTGGGCAAATGGCTTTATGTGTGCCTCTCAAAGTGTGAAGCTGTACAAAACTGCTGCCACAACAACACTTCTTTGTACAGTACCCTCGGGCAATGAACTCTACTATATGGGTGAATCAGGGGACTTCTATAAGGTAAAGGTAACGGTTAATGGTACAAGCTATACAGGGTTTGTGACAAAGAGTGCTGTTTCAATCAGCACAAGCTACGGCAGACCCTGGGACAATCCTTATAAGAGTATATATAATGGCGCAAAATACATTTACAATGGTTTTGCTAAATATCAGTTTACAGGATATCTGCAGAAGTTCAATGTTAACTCTGCCTCGGGTGACTTGTATAATCATGAATATATGGCAAATGTACGTGCCGCAGCACAAGAGGCGTACTCATCATACAGGGCATATACCGCGGGCGGTATTATGGCAAATGGTAAAACCTTCTCAATCCCTGTGTTTATTGATATGCCGGGTGGTAACCTCACCGCAGAGGAACGCTTCCTGCAGGGTTATCCCATTGCACGAGTAAATAGTGTAAGCACATCGTCCGTAGTACTCTCGTGGCAGACTATGGATGGGGCAGAGGGCTATGAGGTTTACAAAAAATCGGGTAGTTCATTCAATCTTGTGAAAACAACTACATCCACAGATTATAGCGATACGGGCGTATCTGCAGGTGGTAGCGCAGTTTATAAGGTAAGAGCATACAAAACGGTTGACAGCAAGAAGGTTTATTCACTTTACTGTCCCGAACTTACTGCAGAGGTTGCACCCGGTGTTCCCGGTGGACTTACTGTTTCGGCATATACCGACAACACAGCAACAATTAAGTGGAATTCTGTTGTGTGTACAGGATATGCAGTATACAGAAGCGGTGGTCTTTCAAGTGCATATACCCTTGTGGGTAATGTTACTACTAACAGTTTCACTGATAAAAATCTGCTTTCGGGTACAAAATATTCATATAAAATAAAGGCATACAAAGGCTCGGGCAGTAGTGCTCTGTACTCAGGCTATTCTTCTGCCGTGAGTGTTACAACCTCAGGTACACCTTCAACGGTATCAAAGACCGGTACGGTAAAGGTAAGTGATGCACTCAATATCCGCAAGGAGCCTAATACAAGCGCAAGTGTGCTTTGCACATTAACTAACGGTTTTGTGGTTAATATTCTCAGTACTGCAGACGGTTGGCACAAGGTTACATTTGTGCTTGACGGTGTTACATATACAGGCTATGCTTCGGCAGATTTTATTGTGGTATCAAATTCAGGTACAACCACAACTTGCCCCTATGCAGAGCCTACAAGTACCTTGTCATCCGGTTCATCAGGGGAGGGTGTCAAGTGGTTACAATGGCATTTGTGGCAGCTTGGTTACATAAATGAATCCGATGTCGATGGTGATTTCGGTCCAACAACATTGAATGCGGTTAAGCAATTTCAAACGGATGAAGGTATAGGCGTTGACGGTGTTGTGGGTTCAGGAACACGCACTGCTATAAAGAATAATTTCTAAAACTTGAGGTGAATCAGGTGAAAAGTGCAAAAAGAGTAATTGCGGTTATGTTGTGCTTTTGCATCATATTCTCATATATGGCGGTAAATGTAAATGCTGCAAGTATGGGCGATGTGAACGGGGACGGCAAAATACTTACAGATGATGCTCGCGACGCCTTAAGGTGTGCAACATTTCAAGGTAACCTGTCCATCGGTGCTTGTTGAGGTTGGTTATATTTCCAATTCCTCAGAACGTGCAATGATGAATACCTCCAACGGTCAGAAATATATCGCACAAGGTATTTATAACGGCATAGTAAGCTATGCGAATATGTATTAAATGAATTTTTAAACGGCAGTTTATCATTATGGATAAACTGCCGTTGTTTGTTTTAATGAATATAAATATTTTTAATGTTTATATCATCATCGAATGTGATTAAGTCTGCATCGTAGCCGACTTCAATAGCACCCTTTTGTTTACCATATCCAATAACGTTGGCAGGGGTGAGTGAGGCCATTTTCACTGCACTGTAAAGGGGGACACCGATGTGTTTGTACATATTCCTCACACAGTCTGAGAGTGTAGCCGCACTACCTGCAAGTGCGGAGCGGTCACTAAGCTTCATAACATTGTCCTCGTAGATGACGCCCATGCCGTTTTCCTGTATATAGACTGTGTTTTCTTCCATATCCGATGCGGAAAATTCAAGTCCATCGGTTATGAGGTACATCTTGTCGTCACCCTTGCACTTGTAAATGAGCCTTAACAAGCCCTGGGGGAGATGGCGAAGGTCACCGATAACCTGAGTTGTCAGTTCGGGGAGTGTAAGACCTGCTTCCACAACGCCTGCAGTGCGGAAAACTCCTGTCTTGAAACAGCTTGAACAAGCATTGTAAAGGTGGGTCACGTCTGAAAAACCGTGTTTTACAGCTTCCTCAACCTGCTCAAAACTTGCGGCGGAGTGTGCGATTGATGGAATTATTCCTTTATGGCGAAGCTTATCGCCAAGCTCCAACACACCGTCACATTCAGGTGCGGCACCCATTATGAGCACCTTGTCCCACAGTTCAAACAAGCTGTCGGGTGGCGAAATCTTGGGGTTAAGTATGTTATCGGGACTCTGTGCACCCTTGTATTGAAGTGAAAGGTACGGACCCTCGTAGTGAACACCGAGAATATTTGCATCGGGGCAAGTCTCCGATGCTTTTTTTATTGATAAAGTTACCTTTTCAAGTTGAGAAATGGGTGCGGCAAGTGTGGTAGGTACAATGGATGTTGTGCCATACTTAAGATGTGCCTGAGCCATTTTTACAATGTCGTCGGGGTTTTCACTCATAGCACTTTTCTTTCCACCGCCGTGAACGTGAATATCAACAAAGCCGGGGGAGAGATATGCCCCCTGGCAATCAATAACTTTGTCATTTTCCGCAGGTGTGAAGTTATCACATATATCTACGATTTTGCCGTCATTTACGGCAACCACCTTGTCACGGATTTTGTCGGGGAAAATTACCTGTGCATTTTTATAAAAAATCATAATATCACCTTATTAGATTTTAAAAGCAAAACACGTTGTTGTCAATAAATTTTTTCTGCCGACTTTTAGCGACAAAAGTTTTGGATTTGCTTTTATATAATAACAAGGGGTGATGATATGGTAACTGTTTATGCAGACGTTCTCGTTTCGGTCAATATATTGATTACATATATTTTCTTGGTGTGCGTAAGGGTGTTTTTTAGCGCACCAACCAATAAGCTTTTAGTTGCCCTTGCCTCGTTTATTGGGGGGATTTCTTCTGTGGTTATTTTCTTTGAGGAGGGGAGTGTGCTTCTCAATATCCTTTATAAGCTCTTTGTATGTGCAGTAATCACCGCAGTGGCATTTATGCCCGATAGCCTGAGACGGTTTTTGAAATTGTTTGGCGGCTTTTTCGGTGTCAGTGTGTTATTTGGTGGTGCGGTATATCTTGTGAATATCACACTAAAGCCTCACAATCTGTTTTTTAATAACGGAACCGTGTATTTTGATATGAGCGTTACATATTTAATCGGTGTGGTTTTCTCTGTTTACGGAGTGTTTACCTTGTTTGAATGGTTTTTCCTACGACACTCTGCTACAAGGGATACCTATGACGTGATAATAACATTCCGCCAATGTGAACTGACCCTGAAGGGCTTTGTGGATACAGGTAACGCTCTGCGTGACGGATTGAGTGGTAATCCTGTTTTTGTGACGGGTCAGAATGATATTTCCCCATTGTTCAGCTTCGATGAAATTGTCTTTTTTAAAGGTGAGTGTACAGATACTCCGCCCGACAGCCTTAAATCATATTACAGGGTTTTGCCTTGTGTTACGGCAACAGGACGGGGCTTGTTACCCGCTTTTGTACCGCATAAGGTTGTGCTTGTGCGGGGGAATCGGAGGGCTGATGTAGGGCGTGTCACAATCGGTATTTCCTCGGAGATTAAGGATGAACGAGGGCATAATATTCTTTTGGATAAAAGTATATATGATTTGGATTGGAAGGGGTCAGAAAATGATGAAAGCATTTTTAAAAAGGTTATCAGAGGCAAAAAATAAACTGTTAAGGTTCTTCTCCTGCAAGTTGTTTTATATAAACAGTCCACGTAGTTTGCCACCGCCACTCTCCAAGGAAGAGGAGGATGACCTTGTGGAAAGGTTGCAGACAGGGGAGTTGTATGCCCGTGACAGGCTTGTTGAACATAATCTCAGGTTGGTGGTTTACATATCAAAAAAGTTTGAGAATTCCGGTGTGAATATTGAGGATTTGATTTCAATCGGTACAATCGGGCTTATAAAGGCGGTCAACACATTCAAGTCTGACAAGAATATCAAGCTTGCAACCTACGCCTCACGATGTATTGAAAATGAAATATTGATGCACCTTAGAAAGGTGGGGCAGCAACGCTCGGACATTTCCCTCGATGAACCGTTGAATGTGGATTGGGACGGTAACGAGCTTCTTTTGTCGGATGTTCTCGGTAGTGATGGACTCGAAATCAACGATAATATTGAGCAAGAGGACGAAAAACGCATTTTATATGAGTGTATGGAAGATCTTAATGACAGAGAACGTCTCATTATGAATATGCGTTTTGGTATGTGTGGTGAAAAGGAGCACACACAGAAAGAGGTTGCCGACGAATTGGGGATTTCACAGAGTTATATTTCGCGGTTGGAAAAAAGAATAATTCTGAAACTGAAAAAAGATATCGAAAAGCAAATGATAGAAAAGGTGTAAAATCCTGTTGATTTTTCCATAAAAAAGTAATATTATGAACATAGTATGAACATTGTGCATCATATTATTTTGGAGGGATTTTTATGATGAACAGAGCGCAAATGGTATTCAAGGCTATTGATGGACTTGGCTATCCTACACAGAATATGCAGAAGTTCAAGGACGTTATCAGCTTCAGGGACATCGCTTACGGCGACCACCCTATGAACAAACTTGATTTATACTATCACAGAGATATTGTAAATGATGGTAAAAAGCATCCCGTTGTTTTGTATATTCACGGTGGCGGCTTTATAATGGGGGATAAAAAGTGCCGTGTGAGTATTAGTGAGTTTTATGCGGATAAGGGATATTTCGTGTGTTGCATCAATTACCGTATGCCCCCTGATGTTGCTTTCCCTGAATATGCCCACGATATTGTAAAAGCGGCAAACTTTATCAATGTACTTGCCCAGGAATATAACATTGACCTTGACAATATCTTTGTCACAGGCGACAGTTCGGGCAGTTTTTCTGCCGCGTACCTTGCCGCCGTCAAATATGATGATGAGCTTCGTCAGCGTATTGGTGTGGCAGAGATTGAAATTGATTTGAAGGGCGTCCTTCTTATGTGCGGTATTTATGATATTGAAGTCCTTCTTCAGGGAGGTAAGCTTTTGGGAGTTATACCGAAAACCGCACAGATGATTGTAGGTGACTTTGAACTTAAAGATGATTTATCAAACTTTAATGAATATCCTTACTATTACGAAATGGCTCCTGCCAACTTCGTGAATGATAAGTGGTGTCCTGCATTTATCTGTTGGGCAGACGATGACCTTGTGTGTCAGGGTCAGGGTGAGCCAATGGCAGAAAAACTCAGAGCAAATGCGCCTTATTATGAAGATTACCACGTAAAGGGTATTCAGAATAACCATTGCTTCCACCTTGAATTCGGTCATAACAAACTTGCAAAAGAATGTATGCAAAAATCAGCCGACTTTATTGCAAAAGTGGTTGAGATGGAAAAAGTAGCAAAATGAAAAACCGCCTTTGGGCGGTTTTTTCTAATTATAAAATCAAAATTTTGAATCTATTGACAATTATTTTGTCCGGGAGTATATTTGAATTGTAAGAATAATTCATTAAGGAGGTAAATCTATGAAAAAATCTATAGTGTTTATCATTGTAGGTGCGTTGTTAGGCTTGTGTGCGGCGGTTACATTCGCTGTGCAAAGCTCATTCCCGATTTCCGAGTTTTCTGAAACAGGCTTTTCGATGCTTCAGTTTTATCCTCTTACAGATTACATTGCATACGGCTTGTCTGTTCTCAGTGTGGTGGTTATGCTTATCGGTGCATTTCTTTATTGGAAGCCCTACTATTTGGTTACAAGAAAATCAATTGTGCTTGCATCAATAGCCTGCTTCTTGAGTGTTTGCATTATTTGTGGCGGTGCTTTTGCTTTAGGCGTTACAAAACCTCAGGTGTTCAATCGTTACAGTGTGTATGTGCCTGAAACAGATGACTTTAAATATGACAAAGAGATTCCTGATGAGTATCTTGCATTAGTTCCTTTCTATGACAGTGAGAAAGAAACAAGTGATGATAGTGTCACATTTTTTAAGGTGGATATTCCTTATGCTTCATATATTCACTCACAGTATTTTCCCGTAATTGAAAAAGATGGGATTATGTGTGACATTGAATATTTTGAAACCTCACGCACTAGCCTACTGGAGCATTATAAAATTGTAAAGACACAGCCACGCCAGGAAAAGGATAAGATTATGTCATATCTCGAAGCGGAGAATAAAACTGCAAACAAAACAGACTATGCTGTTTATTATGGTGATACCTATTGCGAAGTGCGTGTTATTACGGCAGAGCATTATTTCTCATTTGTAATCAGTGATGCACAGTCATTGTACAGTGGAAAAATAGATGCCGAGGATATTGCTTTGGAAACCTATCAGAAAATACTCGACTTTTATGAAACCGAGGACAAAAACGTAATTCCTTTGTATCAGGATTATCTGAGTGTGGGATGAGGTTGATTTTTGAAGGAGGTTGTTTTATGAAAAAATTTAAAAACAAAAATATTGCTTTTAAACTTTTGGGACTAATTGTATCTTTGGCTATTACTTGTGCTGTGCTGCTTGTGCTTTTGTTTGTTGCTACTGTTGTTTTGAGCAATAGTGGTGAAGATTATCCCGAAAAGGCGAAGCTTGCGGATATTGCAATCGGTAACAGTGAAGTTCTTACTGCTGATGATTTGGTTCTTCGTATGTTTAACGAAGAAATATGGGATTATGAAATAACAGCGCGATTAACGGATTTACCCAAAAATGTTTTAGATGCTGAATATGTAAAATGTAATATTGTTGAAAGAACAATGATTTGTTTTCTTCAGGGTGAGAATAATACAAAAGTTTCTTTTGCTCAAGAAAATTGGGATAAATTAACCGAGACAACAGGAACTACAGGAATAGATTTTGTAAGGCTTTTCGGTGTTGATTATATTATAGTTTCCTGTAATACAGATTCCGGCCATCCTGCAAAAAGTAATGATACCTTTGTTGTTTATAAAACAGATGCGAATATTTTAAATGATATTGAAGCGTTTGAGGGATTGAGTAACTATAAGAGTAATTACCCGATTGATTATGTTGAATTTTTATATATGAGTTTTCAAAATTATTATCTTTTTGATTTTCTTAAGATTTTTATCGGCTTATTAGTGTTCTCGGTTTCATATAGATGTATTAAGGTAAAGTTGTTTAAAAAGAAATGATGATCGTATAATTAAAGGTTGCTTTATAAGGAGGGGAATATATGAAAAAACTTTCTGTAAAGAAAATCATTTTACTGGTATTTCTGTTGGTTGTTGTGTTTGTGGCAGGCTCGTTTTTCATAGACTCTCGTACAGTATTTTCTTACATAACACAAAAGAATGTTGTGTATATGCCCAAGGGTTTAGCAATAGCCGCATATCACGAAATTAGCATTGATAGTTACGATTGCTGGATTTTAAAGCCGAATAAACAAGAACGTGAGACCCTACTTGAAGAAGTAAAGACAGATTTATGGAGTGAAACGGAACCACACCATATGTGGTTGTTGGATCGCTTGTGTTCAAACTTTGGTGATGGTAAGGTTGTGAATAAACTTTTAGATGATCACAAAACATATATATGTGTATATGATGCATGGCACGAAGAAAATATAACAAATTATGAAGATGTTTGCTCGGTTCAGACCACACAATGGATAATTTATGCTTATGACGTGGGCGATAATTTGTATTATTGCTTTTACGTAACATGTTAAAGTCAGTGATTTTGCCGCACGCAGTGCCCAAAATTTAAAATTTACAATTTAACATTTTAAATTAAAAAATAAAGGTGCTTTCAGCCGAAAGCACCTTTTATTTTTTGTTATTTATCTGATATTGCCTGTGCTTGTTTTAAGTGTAACGTCGTGTGCGCCACCTTCAACAATACTTGTTGCACTTACGAGTGTAAGCTTTGCATCTCTCTGAAGGTCAGGGATGTTAAGAACACCACAGTTGCACATTGTTGATTTAACCTTGTAAAGGCTCTTTGTAACGTTGTCACGGAGTGAACCTGCATATGTTACGTAAGAGTCAACGCCCTCTTCGAATGAAAGCT
>JAZRFZ010000053.1:0-7272 GCA_045643925.1 Acutalibacteraceae bacterium
ACCTGCCCACGATAATAATATCCGCCATGTTGTAAAACTGTTGAAACAAATTACCTAACATAAGTGGCAGACAGAATTTTATAATATTTTTCATAGGGCTACCCGTGGTCATATCCTTGGTCATATCTACACCTCATTTCACTTAATAAACAACCACAATAATTTATCATAAATCAAAGTTTTTTGTCAATAAATCGCATTAAAAAAGACCGCTGATGCGGTCTTTTTCAATCTTATTTCGCAACGATATTGATAATCTTACCGGGAACGTAGATTTCCTTGATGATATTCTTACCTGCAAGGAATTCCTGCACCTTTTCGTCTGTCTTTGCGGCTTCGATTGCCTGTTCTGCTGTTGAATCCTTTGCAATGCTGATTGTTGCACGGAGTTTACCGCAAATCTGAACGGGAACCTCGATTGTTGCATCAACAGTCTTTGCCTCGTCAAACTCGGGCCACTGTGCAACCGCAAGAAGACCTTCGCCACCGAGAACCTCCCAAACCTCTTCTGCAACGTGAGGTGCAAAGGGGTCGAGAAGCTTAACAAATGTCTTAAGCTCGCCCTTTGTGAGTGAGCCTGCCTCATAAATCTCGTTAAGAAGTGTCATAAGTGCCGCAATAGCGGTATTAAACTTCATATTTTCAATATCTTCTGATACCTTTTTGATTGTCTTGTGGAAAGGCACTTCAAGCTTTGCTGAATAACCCTCACCGTCAACTGCGATATCAAGAAGATTCCACACTCTGTCAACAAAGCGCTTGCAACCCTTAACACTGCTTTCGCTCCAGGGAGCAGCCTTCTCATAGTCACCCATAAAGAGTACGTATGTACGAAGAACGTCTGCACCGAGTGAATCAACAACCTCGTTGGGGTCAACAACGTTGCCCTTTGACTTGGACATCTTTTCACCGTCAGGACCAAGGATAAGACCCTGTGCGGTTCTCTTCTTATAAGGCTCTGCAAAGGGAACTTCACCGATATCGTAAAGGAATTTATGCCAGAAGCGTGAGTAGATAAGGTGACGTGTAACGTGCTCCATACCACCGTTGTACCAGTCAATAGGACCCCAGTAGCTGAGCTTATCCTTATCTGCAAATGCGTTGTCATTGTGGGGGTCAATATATCTTAAGAAATACCATGATGAGCCTGCCCACTGAGGCATTGTGTCAGTTTCACGCTTTGCGGGTGCGCCACACTTGGGACAAGTGCAATTAACATAACTGTCGATTTTTGCCAAGGGGCTTTCACCGTCTGAACCGGGCTGGAAGTTGTCAACCTCGGGAAGTCTTAAGGGAAGCTCCTCATAGGGAACGGGAACGATACCGCACTTTTCACAGTGAACAATCGGGATAGGTTCACCCCAATATCTCTGACGGTTGAATGCCCAGTCCTTCATCTTGAACTGAACACCCTTTTCACCGATGCCCTTTTCTGCAAGGAATTCTACCATTTTTTCAATAGAAGCAGACTTTTTATCCATACCATTGAGGAAGTCAGAGTTAACCATTTCACCGTCGCCTGTGTAAGCTTCAACTGAAATGTCGCCACCCTTGATAACCTCGATAATATCAATACCGAATTTCTTTGCAAATTCGTAGTCACGCTGGTCGTGTGCAGGAACCGCCATAATAGCGCCTGTACCGTAGCCCATCATAACATAGTCAGATATGTAAATCGGAATTTTTTTGCCGTTAACGGGGTTAACAGCCTGAAGACCGTCAATGCAAACACCTGTTTTCTCTTTTACGAGCTGAGTTCTTTCAAACTCGGTCTTCTTAGCGCACTCTGCACGATAAGCCTCAATATCTGCCATATTGCCGATTTTGTCAGCATACTTGTCGATAAGAGGATGCTCAGGTGCCATTACCATAAATGTAACACCGAAAAGTGTGTCAGGACGAGTTGTGTAAATCTTCATTTGCTCGTCTGTGCCATCAATATTGAAGTTCACAAATGCACCTGTTGACTTACCAATCCAGTTCACCTGCTGAAGTTTGATATTGGGAAGATAATCAACTTCATCAAGACCCTGAAGGAGCTTGTCTGCATATTCTGTGATGCGGAGATACCAAACATCCTTTGACTTCTGCACAATATCACTGTGGCAGATGTCGCACTTACCGCCCTGTGAGTCCTCATTTGAAAGAACAACCTTACATGATGGGCAGTAGTTTACAAGTGTCTTATCACGGAAAACAAGTCCGTTTTCAAACATCTTAAGGAAAATCCACTGAGTCCACTTGTAGTAGTTCTCCTCTGTGGTGTCAACAACTCTGTCCCAATCAAATGAGAAGCCAACCTTCTTGAGCTGTGAGGAGAATTTTTCAATATTCATATCCGTAACCTTACGGGGATGAATACCTGTCTTGATAGCATAGTTTTCAGTAGGAAGACCATAAGCATCGAAACCGATGGGGAAAAGAACATTGTAACCCTGCATTCTTCTCTTACGTGAAATAACCTCAAGTCCTGAATATGCCTTAATGTGACCAACGTGCATACCTGCACCGCTGGGGTAAGGGAATTCTACAAGTCCGTAGAATTTGGGCTTGTCAGAATTGTCCTGTGCGTGGAAAACACCTTCGTCTTCCCACTTCTTCTGCCATTTCTGTTCAACGGCGGAAAAATCATACTTCATTTCTATCAACCTTTCAATAAATCTTAAATTTAAAATTGAATTCCATTATTCATCATTTAAAATTTTACTTACATCAATTTTTGTAGCGTCTTCCCAAAGTCTTTCAAGATTATAGTAGTTTCTTGACTCCTCAAGGAAGATGTGTACAACCACGCCCTGATATTCAAGCAACAACCAGCCTGTTGCTCTACCCTCGATATGGTCTGCAGTGATACCTGCTTCTTCAAGCTGATATTCAACCTCATCCGCAAGGGCTCTCACGTGGGTATTTGAGTTAGCAGTTGCAATTACAAAATAGTCTGCAACTATTGTTAACTCCCCTGTTTCCATAACTTGTATATCATTAGCCTTTTTATCATCAAGGGCCTTAACAACCTTTTTAACAATATCTAAACTCATCTTATCTCTCCCGTCTTGATTTCTCTACATTAGCAATAGCATCGTTATAAGCATCCAAAGTATCGGTGTGGACTATGCGACCAGCATCAATAAGGTCTTTGATAGTGAAACTAAGCCCTTCAACAATGGCTTCATCGAGTGAACGCTTTGCTTTTTCACGCATAATTTCAACACCGTTATAATCACGCTCTGCACTTATAAAGTCCGCAATAAATACTATCTTCTCAAGCAATGACATATCTTTTCTGCCTGTGGTGTGATAACGCACCGCATTTATTATTTCAACATCGTCAATGCCAAATTCCTTCTGCACATAAATACTTCCGCAAATAGCGTGGTAAAGTTTGGCAGTATTTATTTCGCACTCTGTAAGCTCTGCGCCGTTGCCAAGCATATATGACAGCTGCAGACCTGCAGGCTCGTCCTTACAACAATCGTGTATAAGACCTGCAGTGTATGCTTTTTCAGGGTTATAGCCGTAAATCTCGGCAAGCTCCTTTGCAGAATCCGCAACGTTAAGTGAATGCAGAAATCTTCGTTCTGTCAATCTGCCACGGAGAATTTCTGTATATTCAGCATCCCTGTTCACGATATAACCCCCTTGATTTTATATATTCATTTACCTGTGGCAAAAGCATTTCACTTTCACCCTCTGTACACAGTTGATTGCGAATCTCAGTTGAACTGATTTCAACAGGCACACTACTGCATATTGTCACGCCTGTGCCGTCATCACCCAACACCTGACGGGCATAGTCCTTCATAGCGTTAAGCTCCGTCAAGTCCTCCGTGCGACACGCCGCAACAATGTGGCACATCGACATAATTCTGCGATACTCGTACCACCTGTGGAATGACAAAAGCATATCGTCACCCATAAAAAGGTAAAGCTGACTATGGGGATACAGTCCTTTTATGGCGTTTACTGTATCCACAGTATAGCTTTTACCGCCACGCTGTATTTCAATATCACTCACCCTAAACAAATCCTCGCAAAAGTTCAGACGACACATTTCCAATCTATCATCTGATGATGCACCCGATTTATCCTTGAATGGAGACATTGCAGTAGGCACAATTATAACCTTATCTGCCGAACAAGCCTTTGCAAGGTTTTCGGCAAGAGCCTTGTGACCCTTGTGGGGCGGGTCAAATGAACCGCCGTAGATTGCAATCCTATTCATAATCAATACATTGTAACTGACTGAAGCTCAAGCTTTCCGCGGTAAGAGGTTATCTTAACCTTAACTCGTGTAACCTCAACAGGTGAAATCTTATGTATGCGCTTGTAGCCTACAACACCACCTGAGCCCACCTTTTTAAACTTGCCTATACCTTCGTCGATATAAATCTCATATCCTTCAATATGCTGACCGTTGGCAATATTTTCCATAATGCAAACCTTGTCAAACATATCCTTCTTTGGAAGTGTAATGGTAATTTCAGGTGCAGCATCATTATCTGCCGGACACCAAGTAAGGCTTTCGTCCTCATTCAGGAGATTACTTACAGAGTACTTGTCCGACAATGTGCTTGTTGCCTCAATTTCCGCATTTCCGGATACCTTGTAAGCATAGGCACGTTTAAGGTCAAGGCCAAATGCTTTGAGAATCTGGGTTTCCATCTCAGAAAACTTACCATTCTTCATAGGCGGAACACCGAGCATAAAGCAGCAGTTTTTACCTACAGTCTGCAAATACAATTTGTGAAGCCTGTCCTTTGTCTTTGCGCTGTATTCATCTTCCTTGTGGTAGTACCATCTGTCACGGATTGACATACTTACCTCGCAAGGATACCAGATAAATTCACACTCTTTTTTTATGGCTTTACGGGAGCCTAAATCTCTTTCGAATTTTTCTTCTTTCTGGAAGAAACGTTTTTTCTGCGGTTCCTTACTACGCTTTAACGCATTGTAAATGCTGTGTCTTGCAGGCACAACACTCCATTCGTCCTCGCGTATAACGCCCCATTCGTTACCATACCAACGGATATCGGGGCCAACCAACGCAATAACCGCATTGGGCTGACATTCTCTTACAACGTCATAATAACCCTGCCAGTCATATTCCTGAATGTTGCCATCTTTGTCGGGCTCTGCCGCGCCATCAAAACGAACATAGAACATATCGCCGTATTTTGTAAGCACCTCACGAAGAAGGGCTTTAAAATATTCGTTATATTCTTCGCCTTTGCCGTATGTCATTTCGTGACGGTCAAGGGGTGATATTGCAATACCGAATTTAATGCCCTGTTTTTTACATTCTTCGCTTAAAAGAGCAACTATATCCCTTGTTTCAACCTCCCAGTTAACGGAGCTTTCAACTGAATAATCAGTATATTCCGAATACCATAAGCAGAAGCCGTCGTGGTGCTTAACGTTAAGTACCATTCCTTTAAAGCCTGCATCCACAAAAAACTTAACCCATTCTTCAGCGTTAAATTCCTCGGGACAAAAATTGGTGGGATTAATATTGCCGTCAGTCCACTCTCTGTTAACAACAGTAGCAAGACCAAAATTTATAAAACCGTAAAACTCGGTTTTCTGCCATTCAACTTGTCTTGCGGAGGGTTTTACCTCCGCCGCTATTTCGTAGGGTTTCATAAAAAATCCTTTCGGTTTCGTAGTATTTAATTATTTTCAGATACCTGCATCGCAATTTGTTGCTACAATATCCACACCAAGACCCAGGATATTCTCAATAACAACATCACCGATTTTTACGGGAGCCTTAACTGTAACTGAATTTATAGCATTCATGCACTCAAACATTTTATCCTTAGGTACGGGACCGGAAGATTTAACCGGCACAACCGGATGAATACCATTTTCAACCTTAACACTTGTTGTAAGGCTTCTTACGGGGTTTGTGATTTCTGCACGGGCATATGCATCGCCGCGTTTACAGGTATTTCCTGTAACTGAAACAACCTCGCCGTTTTCAATTTCAACTTCAATGGGGCATCCCAAAGGGCAGGATACACAAATAAGATTTTTCTTCATTTCTCCCACTCCTTATTGTTCAATGCGAACTGTAATTTCGCTGTTTTCGTTCATTTTCTTAAGCATTTCTGTGGTAATAACCACGTTCTCCATTTCACCGGGAGCAAGCTTAACCTTCTTTCTTGATGAAAGAATTTCGCCGTCACATTCAACTACAACCTTTGCGCCCATATAAACCTGTCCTACGCGGAAGTAAAGCTTGAGGTTTTCGGTACCTTCAATATTCACCCTTTGAGGAACAATATAACGCACACCATCAATACCTTTTGTGTTAATGAATGTACCGCCTTTTTTCTTACCAAAAATGTAGTCTGCCGCACCCTTACCTGCAATCTGGCTTTCCTCGGTTACATAGTCAACAAGGTCGTGCACCTGTAAAACGTTGCCGCAAGCAAAAATACCGGGTTTAAGAGTTTCTCTGTATTCATCAACGACGGGGCCGCTTGTAACTCTGTCAAGCTCGACACCAACGTCTTTTGAAAGCTCGTTTTCGGGAATAAGACCAACCGAGAGAAGAAGTGTATCACACTCAATGTATTCCTCAGTACCGGGGATAGGCTGTAATCTTTCATCAACCTTTGCTATTGTAACACCCTCAAGTCTGTCTTTACCGTGAGTTTTAACAACTGTACAGCTGAGGCGAAGCGGAATACCGAAATCGTCAAGACATTGAACGATATTTCTTGTAAGACCGCCTGAGTAAGGCATAAGTTCGCAAACAACCTTAACCTCTGCACCCTCAAGAGTCATTCTTCTTGCCATAATAAGACCGATATCACCCGAACCTAAAATAACAACCTTTTTACCGGGCATATATCCATCGATATTAACGTATTTCTGAGCAGTACCCGCGGTCATGATACCCGCAGGTCTTGAGCCCGCAATAGAAAGAGCACCTCTTGGTCTTTCACGGCAACCCATAGCAAGAACAACTGCTATCGCCTTAAACTGCATAAGACCTTCGTTATTATTTACCGCTGTAACAACATTATCCTCTGATATATTGAGAACCATTGTATCGGTAAAAACGTCAATATCTGTTTTTTCAACAAGCTCTATAAATCTGCCTGCATATTCGGGACCTGAAAGCTCCTCGCCGAAATAGTGAAGACCGAAGCCTGTGTGAATACACTGCTCAAGAATACCACCGAGTGTTTCGGCTCTTTCGAGAATGACGATTTTTTCAACGCCCTCCTCCTTAGCCTTTAACGCTGCAGCCATACCGGCAGGACC
>JAZRFZ010000054.1:0-30312 GCA_045643925.1 Acutalibacteraceae bacterium
CATTGCAGGTGGTTGTTTGTGAGCGTTGCCAGGTTTTATCTTAACTATGGCACATACAGGGTGCTTAAAACACTACCGGGTTTTCCGTCGTTCATTACCACCACTTCTGACAGATATGGTGATAAAATGTATATTACAGAAAAGCCTGTTAAGCCTGTGAAAAATATTCACGGTAAGAAGACAATAGTGATGGATATCGGCTTTGACGAGCCAAAGAAAAAGGAAGATAAGGCATGGAATGCCTTTGATTATATGGATGAACAAAATAACTCAACGGAAGAGGAGAATAACAATGATTAAAGCAAAGGAACTTATTAAGGAATTTATTTATCCCCCCAAGAGTGTGACAGACTCCTGCCACGCTTCAACAGTTCTGCCCCTTAGTGACGGCACAGTTGTTGCTGCCTGGTTCGGTGGCACAAAGGAGGGCAATGACGACGTTAAAATTTGGGTAAGCGTGCGCGATAGTGAAAAATGGGCAGAGCCTTACAGTGTTGCTGTTGATGGTGAGGCACTTCCTCATTGGAATCCTGTTCTTTTCCAGCGTGAGAATGGTGAAATAATTTTATATTTCAAATACGGAAAACCCATTCCGAAGTGGGTTACATATTACTGCATTTCAAAGGATGGCGGCAAGTCCTTCTCCAAGCCCCAAATTCTTGTGCCCGGTGATGATGACGGTGGCAGAGGTCCCGTTAAAAACAAGGCTATCCGCCTTTCTGACGGCAGAGTAATGGCACCCGCATCAAGGGAATCCTTGGTAAAATCATGGAGATGCTTTGTTGATATTTCAACTGATGATGGTCTTACATTTACCCACTCAAACTTCGTACTCAGACCCAAGAAAAATCTTAAAACTGTAAATATGATTCAGCCTACCCTTTGGGAGGATGAAAAAGGTATTCATATGTTTATTCGTACAAATATGGGTCACATTTACCGCAGTGACAGTAAGGATGGCGGTATGACCTGGTGCAAGGCTTACGAAACACCTATGGGTAACCCAAACAGCGGTATTGATGTGGTAAAAATGGATGACGGTACTCTTGTTCTCATTATGAATCCCATTTTCGAGAACTGGGGCGACCGTGCACCCCTTGTGCTCCTTGCGTCAACAGATGGCGGTGACACATTTGAAGAAATCTTCAAGTGCGAGGCAACCGAGGGCGACCACGAATTCAGCTACCCCGCAATGGTTGCTGTAGGAAATACTCTCCATATAACATATACCCACCAAAGAGAAGGTATAGTATATCAAAGAGTCGAGTTAAACTAATTTTAAATTTAAAATTTTAAATGTTAAATTTCGGAACGCTACGCGTTGATTATAATGCTGTCGCTAAACTGAAGTGGTGCGAAGCCTTACCTCCCTAACCCTAGGGAGGGGGACCGCGACGAAGCGAAGTGTAGTCGTGGTGGTGGGTAGTTCCACTAAAAATCAGCCTTCTGTTGGTTAGAAGTGTAGTTTTATAATGTTTGGAAGTGAAGCTTCCCCATAATTTTGAATTTTAAATTTATAATTTACAATTAAAAAGAAGCACCCCTCGGGGTGCTTCTTTTTACATTTCTTTAACTACTTTTTCAACTGCTTTAACTAAAATTTCAAGACCCTTGCGGAGTGTAGCCTCATCTGCAAGTAACGGAGGCATAAGCTTAACAACATCGTTGTTTCTGCCTGCACGCTCAACAATAAGTCCATTGTTGAAGCACTCTTTTACGATTGCTCTTGAAACCGCGTCGGGTTTAACCTTGTTACAGTCAATACCCCACATAAAGCCAATGCCACGAACCTCGAATGCGGGATGAAGTTCGGCAACCTTATCAAGATATTCCTTGATAATAGCGCCCTGTGCCTTAACCTTGTCCTCAATCTTATTGTTGAGCATAAGCTCAAGACCTGCCTTTGCGGCTACCATTGAGAGCTGACTGCCACGGAATGTACCGTTGTGCTCACCGGGAGCCCATACATCAAGCTCAGGCTTGAAAAGAACAAGTGCAAAGGGCATACCGTAACCACCGATTGATTTTGAAAGTGTAACAATATCGGGTGTAATGCCTGCACGCTCAAATGAGAAGTACCAGCCGGTACGAGCAGAGCCTACCTGAATATCGTCGCATACAAGAAGAATATCGTTACGAGTGCAGAATTCACGAAGACCCTTGAGGAATTCCTCGCTGAATACGTGAATACCACCGTCTGCCTGAACAGGCTCGATAAATACTGCAGCAGGCTTTGACACACCTGAGTGGTCATCGTCAATAAGAGTCTGCATATATTCGAGCACGTCGAAATCGGGGAACATATAAGGTGTGGGAATGTGTGTTACATCTGTAAGCACAACGCCTGCACCCTGACGTGAATCACGGTCTGTTGTCATTGAAAGTGAGCCCAATGTCATACCGTGGAAGGCACCCATAAATGCAAAGATGTTATTTCTCTTTTTAACCTTACGGGCAAGCTTTAATGCAGCTTCCACAGCGTTTGTACCTGTGGGGCCGGGGAACTGGATTTTGTAATTAAAGCCACGGGGCTCCAAAATCTCAGATTCAAAGAATTCTATGAAATCACGCTTAGCGGCGGTGAACATATCAAGTGAGTGAATGATACCGTCGCTCTCGAGATAGCTGATAATCTGTTTCTTGATGTAGTCGTTGTTGTGACCATAGTTGAGTGCACCTGCACCGCAGAAGAAGTCAATGTACTCCTTGCCGTCCTCGGCATAGATGATTGAGTCCTTTGCCTTGGTGAAAACTGCCGGGAAGTTACGGCAATATGAGCGCACCTCGGATTCGTACTTTTCAAAAGCTGTTGTGTTCATTGTCATTGTCCTTTCCGACAGAAGCAGCGTCTTACCGGCTTGCAAAACCTTCTCTGTCGTTGTAAAAAATTTCTCTTTTTCGTAGTGATAAACAATAAGACAATAAAGATGGAAGAAGCAGCGTCTTACCGGTTTGCAAGACCTTCTCAACCTTTATAAAATCTTTTTTCTTCGGGGAAAAATTGCCCAAAGATAAATGTATTATACCACTTTGTTCTGAATATTCCAATATAAAATATAAATTTTTTTATTTCTGTTGAAAATATTCAATATTCAGTTGAACTTTGACTGCGTTTTTGTTACAATATAAAATGTATAAATTTGGGTTTAAATTCTAACAAAGGAGATAAGGCTATGACTCAACCAATTAAACTTTATCCCCGATTGACCAAGGTTGTAAGCCACTTCAAGAAGTACGATATTGAAGTTCCCAAATCACTTCTTGAGGTTAAGGCAAAGAAACCTGACCTTTCGGATTTTCCTTACCCTCTGCCTCAGCGCAAGAAGGACTACACCTGTTATTGTGAGGGTCCCGATGGTGTTATGTGGTATGGTTCAGATGGCGGTGTTACCCGCTATGACCCCAATGCGGATTGTCTTACCGACAAGGTTATGTATATGAGTGCTCACCGTGATTTGCTTGATAACCACGTTTCTGCACTTGTTACAGACGGCGGTGACGGTGTATGGGCACTCACAGATAACGGCGCCACACACATTGCTATGGTTAAAATGTCAATGGAGGAAAAGGCATACAGACTCCTTGACGAAACACTTACATATGTTCAGCGTCATGGTATGGTCAGCCAGAAGCACCTTTCCGAGGCAGGTAACCTTAAGTCAATTCTTCCTTACGGTCACAGCGATAATGACGGTAGCTTCTCATCCTGCTTTGCGATGGGTGAAATCTTCCGCTATGCCACACTCAAGCGTGAAAAGGGTGACTTTGACGAGGAAACAATGGAAGCTCGTCGCGTTGCATTCAGAGCGAGTGAAGCAAACCTTCTGCTTATGTACATCGCAGGTAGAGGTGACGGCTTCGTTGCAAGAACTTACCTTACAAGCAGTGAGCCTGTTCCGGATGACGGACTTTTCTATAAAAAGAACGGAGCAACTGCAGTTTGTCTTAATACAACTGACGCCCGTAACCGTGGTGTTGTTGGTCTTGAGGTTAAGGCAGATGCTCCCATCCCCGAAAGATTGAGAAAATTCTATACAGAGGAAGGCTTCGAGGATACAGACATCACCTACAAGGGTGACACAAGTAGTGACGAAATTACTCACCACTATCTTCACCTTCTTGTTGCTCACGAATTCCTTGGCAGAGAGGACCCCGAGTTTGACGAGCTTCTCAAAACTGCCGCAAGGAATACAACAAAGCACATTATTGACAATAACTTTGCTCTGCGCGAGGCGGACGGCAAATATACAACCTGGGCAAAGTGGAACAAGGAATACTTTGAAACTGCTATGGGTTGGGCAGATGCCTGTCTTAACGCAGGTCAGATGCTTATGTTCCTGAGAGTGTGTATGCACCTGACAGGTGAAAGTGGTATCTGGCAGGAAACATTTGACAAGCTCATTGACCTTGGCTATGACAAGCTTACAATCGAGCACCGCAATCGTTTCCACCATATGAGCATCGTTGGTGGTGTTGAGGACAGAGAGGAAATGATGTACGGCGACCATATGCTTGCCTGTGCTTCACTCTTCGGCCTTATTTCACTTGAACCCGATGCAGAGCGTAAAGAGCTTTTCCGTCAGGCTTTCAGAACTTGGCGTTACACACTTGCTCCCGAATACAACTGCGGTTACGATTTCCTTTATTTCCTCAGCGATCCTGACAATGCAAGACCCGATGAGGACAGAATCAGAACATGGTTCTACCGCTTTAGTGTTTCAAGACTTGCGGCAGGTGTTTCAATCCACAACCGTCGCGATATTCCCAAGAAGGAGCTTATGGGCGGTTATAAGGAAACTTCCGCTCTTCTTCCCAATGACGAGCGCTTTATTGCAAAATATGACAGAAACCCCCTTGAATTCAAAACAGAGGACAGCGGCGGTGTTTCTTGTGTTGAAAGCTGTTATCCCTATACCTTTGCATATTGGTTAGGCAGATATTTCAAACTTATCGAGGAGGGCAATGAATAATGGATAAAACAATTAAACTTATCGGCAATGCCCACCTTGATCCAATCTGGCTCTGGCGTTGGCAGGAGGGATGCGGTGAGGTTCTTCAGACCTTCCGTAGTGCACTTGACAGATTAAAGGAATATAACGACTTCGTTTTCACTTGCTCATCTGCAGCATATTACAAGTGGGTCGAGGATATTGACCCTCAGATGTTTGAGGAAATCAGAGCAATGGTTAAAAAGGGCAGATGGGTGCCCATTAACGGTTGGTGGGTACAGCCCGATTGCAATATGCCCTCAGGTGAAAGCTTTGCACGTCAGGCACTTTACAGTCAGCTTTACTACTATGAAAAATTCGGCATCACCTGTAAAACAGGCTACAACGTTGACTCCTTCGGTCACAATGCAATGATGCCTCAGCTTCTTACTAAGGGCGGTATGACAAACTACGTTTTCCAACGCCCCGATATTTCAGAAAATTCTGAAATTCCCGAAAACCTTTTCTGGTGGGATTCACCCGACGGCTCACGTGTTCTTACATACAGAACACCCACAGGCTACACCGCTCACGGCAAAGAGGATATTGACCGCAAACTTGAGATTCTCAATGACCGCGCAGAGGAAACCGGCCACGGAATGATGATGTTCTACGGTGTTGGTAACCACGGTGGTGGACCTACAAGAGGGGATATTGAGTACCTTAAGGCAAATCTTGAGCGTGAAGGCTTCAATGACCTTGAATTTTCTTCACCAGAAGGCTACTTTGAGGATGTGCTTAACGAGCTTATTGAAATTCCCACATGGGGTGATGAGCTTCAGCACCATGCAAGCGGTTGCTACAGTGCAACATCACTTGTTAAGGCACTTAACCGCAAGGCAGAAAATGCACTTGCCGCTGCTGAAAAGTGGGATACAATTTCATCAATCGTTGCAGAGTCCAAGCCCGGCACCAAGGAGTTTGAAGGTGCATGGCAGAAGGTTTGCTTCAATCAGTTCCACGATATTATGTGTGGCTGCTCCATTATGGAGGCTTATGAGGATGTTAAAGAATCCGAGGGCTACGCACTTAATATTGCTTCTGAAAAATATAACAACGCAGTTCTCAGAATTGCTCGTAAAATTGATACATGGATTGAGGGTGTAAGTGACCCCGTATTTGAGGAGCGTCACCACACAGGTGCAGACAACGGCTTCCCAAGACCCGTTGTTGTGTTCAATCCCCACTCTTACGAGGCAGAGCTTCCCGTGAGAGTTCACCATCCCTCCAAGGCTGTTACAGACAGTGAGGGGAATCAGGTTCTTTTCCAGAATGTGCGTTCATCACGTTCAAACGACAATCACCTTGACACCCTGTTTGTTGCAAAGGTTCCCTCAATGGGTTATGCAACCTATTGGTTAGAGGTTGACGGTGATGCTCGTGCAGAAAAGGAAATTACAACTGAGCAGAATTTCCTTATGGAAAATGAATTTATGTCAGTTGAGTTCGATTCACAGACAGGCTACATCAAGAGCCTTGTTGATAAGAACACAGGCGTAAACCTTGCAGAGGAAAACTTCCTTGCAATTCCCACGGTTATCGACGACCACACAACTGACACTTGGGCACACAAGGTGTTCAAATTCCATGACGTAAAGGGTCTTATGGAGCTTGTTGAAATTCAGCGTGTTGAAGCAGGAGCTCTTCGCTCTGTAATCCGCACAAAGCACAAGTTCAACGATTCTTACCTTACACAGGACTTCATCCTTGCAAAGGGTCAGAAAACCCTTAAGGTTGAGTGCAAGGCAATGTGGCAGGAGAACTTCACAATGCTTAAGTTCGCATTCCCAACAGGCGGTAAGGATGCTGTGAGCACTTATGAAATCCCTTGCGGCTACATTAAGCGCCCCTGCAACGGTGAGGAAGAACCTGCACTTAACTGGGCAGACCTTACAGTAACAAAGGATGGCAAACGTGTTGGTCTTTCTGTTATGAGTGACTCCAAGTACAGCTACGACTGTCCCGGTGCAGAGTTAAGACTTACAGCACTCCGCAATGTTATCTTTGCAGACCACTATTCAGACAGACCTGCTGCAAACTTCAACTTTACCGATGAAGGTCTTAACCGTTTCTCATACGGTATTTACCTCCACAGCGGTGAGGCAGAAAACAGCGATATTGTTAAGGAAGCACACTTCTTCAATAACAACGTTGTTGCAGTTCCCGAAAGCTATCATAAGGGTGAGCTTCCTCAGAAGGATACATTCCTTTACACCAACCTTGACAACGTGGTTGTTACCGCACTCAAGCGTTGCGAGGATGGTAGCGGTGACCTTATTATCCGTCTTTATGAAACAAAGGGTATCGAGGATTCAAAGGGCTACGTAATGTCAAAGCTTTTTGACAACGGCTTCTGGTATGACATCAAAAAGCACGAAATCAAAACATTCCGTGTTGACAGAGATACAAATGTCCGTGAAGTAAACTTCCTTGAAGGCATTGTTGAGTAAATAAAAAAATCCGCCCGAAAGGGCGGATTGAATCAGTAATTTATTGATTGCAGTTTTTTAGATAAAAGAACTGCGACAATCAATTTAACAATATCGGGTATGATAAACGGTGCAATGCAAACAATTATTGCAGAGATAAAAGATTTTGCACTTATTTCACCAAGATATACAGCGGCATACCACAATGTGCCCGTGATATAGCAGGTGACAAGTCCTAAGGACAGGCCCGATATGGTTGCTCTCAGGGTGTTATGAAAAATTTTCGTAACAAGCCAATAAACGAGGGCACATAAAATAAAGCCTATAATATATCCACCGGTGGCACCGAGAAGGTGGCCGGGTCCTGCTGTGAAGCCTGAGAAAACAGGCACACCCACAAGACCGAGGAATGTGTAAAGCAGAATGGTGATTGTTCCGTTCTTACCGCCTAACACGGCAAGTGCACAGAAGATTCCGAGAGTCTGCAGGGTGAATGGTACAGGGGAGGGTATGGTTATAAGTGAGCATACTGCAATAACTGCAGTAAACAGCGATATTAAAACGGCATTTTTGATGCGCGCCTTGTTGTGCATTGAATTGTGTTTTGTGTCGCTCATACCTTTTCACCTCGCCGTAAGATAGTAACACAAGGTAAATGTGTTGTCAAACGATAGGTGAAAAACAAGAAATAAGAAAGAAGGAAAATTATGGCAATCTTAACAGATTTAGGTTCAAAGATTCTCAGTATCTTTGAAGCAATTGCAGGTATGGATTTTATGAGTGAAACATTACCTATGCTCATTATGTGGGCAATCGGTGGTACACTTATTTACCTCGCTATTGCAAAGGATATGGAGCCCACACTCTTGCTCCCCATGGGCTTCGGTACAATTCTTGTAAACTTACCCCTTGCACTTACAGAGGGTGTTATCTCGGAGCATGGTGCTATTGAAGTGCTTTATAATGCCGGTGTTGCTAACGAGCTTTTCCCCTTGCTCCTGTTCATCGGTATCGGTGCAATGATTGACTTCGGTCCGTTGCTTTCAAACCCCAAGCTTATGATTTTCGGTGCTGCTGCACAGTTTGGTATTTTCTTCACACTCAGCGTTGCATCACTTTTCTTCCCCATCAACGAGGCGGCTTCTATTGCTATTATCGGTGCAGCAGACGGCCCCACATCAATCTTCGTTGCTTCAGAGCTTGGCTCAAACTACATCGGTGCTATCATCGTTGCCGCATATTCATATATGGCGCTCGTTCCCATTGTTCAGCCCCCTGTTATCAAACTTCTTACAACTAAAAAAGAGCGTAAGATTCGTATGAAATATGAGGGTAAGGCAGTTTCAAAGAGAACAAGAATTCTCTTCCCCATTGTTGTTTCCATTATTGCAGGTGTTGTATCAC
This sequence comes from Acutalibacteraceae bacterium, assembly GCA_045643925.1. Taxonomy (GTDB): domain Bacteria; phylum Bacillota; class Clostridia; order Oscillospirales; family Acutalibacteraceae; genus DTU089. Next base: position 8,822 of record JAZRFZ010000054.1, read on the forward strand.
CCCAGTCTGCAGTTCTTATCGGTTTCCTTATGTTCGGTAACCTTATCAGAGAGTGCGGTGTTCTCGATTCACTTTCAGAAACAGCACAGAAGGTTCTTGCAAACCTTATCACAATTCTCCTTGGTATCACAGTTGCACGTAATATGAATGCTGAAGACTTCCTTACATGGGAAACTGCTCTCATTCTCGGTCTTGGTCTTGTAGCCTTCATCTTCGATACTGCAGGTGGCGTTCTCTTTGCAAAGTTCCTCAACATTTTCCTCCCCGAAGGCAAAAAGTTCAACCCCATGATTGGTGCTGCAGGTATTTCTGCTTTCCCCATGTCATCACGTGTTGTTCACAAGCTTGGTCTTGAGGAAGATAATCAGAACTTCCTTCTTATGCACGCAACAGGCGTTAACGTATCAGGTCAGGTTGCATCGGTTATTGCCGGTGGTATGATTCTCAGCTTCTTCGGACAGGGCTAATAGGAGGTATATATAATGTTTAAACTTCTTGAAAATGCAGTTGATACAACAGCTGTTGCAGAGGTTGTTGCAGAAACAACAGAGGCAGCAAAGCTTGGTTTCCACACATCTGATATTGGCGAGGCACTTCTTTGCTCCGCAGCAGGTATGGTAGGTATCTTTATTGTTGTTGGTATCATTATTCTTTCTGTTTCACTTCTTAACAAAGCAGGCGCAGGAAAGAAAAAAGACTGATTCAAACTGATTGAATATTTATAAAAAAGGAGTGTCTTGCGACATTCCTTTTTTATTTGACAAAGTAATCTGATAAATGGTATAGTATATCTATGTTTAAGAAAGGTTACGTGAGTTAATCACAGGTAAGAAAATGGATTTTAAGAGTTTTATTAACGGTGCACTCGGCAGACCCGAAAAGGGCGATACTGTTGAGCATTTCAGCCTGAGAAACAGAGTTTCAGGCTATATTCTCACAAAGGCTCAGAAAAATGTTCCCACTTGTGGCTATAATTATGAGGCGGATATTACAAAGTTCTGGGAAGAGTTTCAGAAATTAAAGGATGAGTGTGGTTATCACATTTCATTTAATACAATTATGATGAAGGTGCTTGTTGAGGGTCTTAAGGTAGCCCCCAAGCTCAATGCACATATCAAGTATAATTCTACTTCCTCTTGCGGTACACTTGTACTCAAAAAGCATATCAATGTTGCTATGCCCGTTGTGCTTGAAGATGGTGAAACATTCCCCCTTAAGGTAAATGAGGCGGAGAATAAAACTCTTGAAGAACTCTCAAAGCAGATTGATGACCTCTTTGAGCGTCTTAAGAAAACGGATATTGACAAGGTTATGTTTGAGGTTATCGCACAGAGAACCGTTGGTCTTCTCCTTAGCGGAGCAGTTATTCCCACCATTGCACAGACTGTAACAGGCTACGTGGGTAAGCACAAGGTTGCCAAAATCAAGGACCACTTCTACCGTAACCCCCGAGATGGCTCAATTCTCCTTATGGAGGAGCTTAACGAAGGCTCTGTTTGTCTTACAAACTGGGGTCCCTTGTATGAGGGTCTTAATGGTAATGTAACATTTACCCCTCTCCTTTTCCCTCAGACCTTCTTAATGGCGATGGGTAGTGTGAGAGATACTGAATATGCTTTCAGAAATGATAAGGGCGAGGTTGACCTTGCGACTAAAAAGGTTCTTCCTATAACACTTATGTTTGACCACAGAATCGGCGCATTCAACGATGTAATGCCCTTTATCAAAAAGCTTGATGAGATTTTCGCAAATCCTGAAATAATGCGCGAGTGGTAAACTGAATAAAGATAAAAACATCCCCGACAATCTGTTGATTGTCGGGGATAAACTTTTTAATAATATGCCTCGCGCTTCTTTTTCTTGATGAATTTATATATGAGATAAATTACTACAAGGGCAAGTGATACAGACAGACCGATGTATGCATCTGTGTTTGAGTTGCCACCGATTTTAAGCTCGTTCCACAGCATTGTCATATATTGCTGTGTATCATAATCAAGGTTTTCAAAAATCTGTGTTTTTGGCATCTGTGACTCATCGGGGTAAAGAATTTCGTTATCCTTGAGCTCATAGTCATCACTTTCAAGAACGAGTGCGTGGGGGGTTGCATAGCAGATATAGTTTGCATTTGCAACCGCAATGTCTTCACGGCACATAAAGTTGATGTAAAGCTCTGCCGCCTCTTTGTTCTCTGCATTTTTTGGTACGCACATTGAATCTACAAAGTAGTTTACGCCCTCTTTGGGATAGCAAAAAGCAAGGTCGGGATTTGTGTCATACATTGTCAGGTAGTCACCTGCATAGTATGCGGCAATGGCAGCCTCGCCCTTTTCCATTTTGTTATAAACCTCGTCCATAACATATGAGGAAATAAGGGGATTCTGTTTTTTGAGCAGGTCAAGAGCTGCATCCCACTCCTTTGTGTCGGTGGTATTCACACTCTGACCGAGATAGCATTGGGCAATGCAGAAAGCATCACGAGGGTTGTTGAACATCAGGATTTTGCCCTTGTATTGTTCATCCCACATAATTCCCCAGCTATCCACAGGGCCCTCAACCATAGTTGTGTTGTATATAAGACCAACCATACCAACGGTGTAGGGGACTGTGTATTTTTCGTCGGGGTCATAGTAAAGACCCTTGTACTTAGGTAATATGTACTTGTAGTTGGGTATGTTGGAGAAATCAAGCTCTGCCAACATATCCTCACTGATAAGCTTTGCTACCATATATTCAGAGGGAATAATGATATCGTAGTTTGCACCACCGCTCTTCAGCTTGTTGTACATATTCTCGTTACTGTCAAAGTTTGTGTAGTTTACCTTGATGCCGTACTCTTTTTCAAATTCTGCGTTGACATCCAGAGTACCCTCACTGCCGTCGGAGATATATTCACCCCAGTTGTACACGTTAAGAGTGGTGCCTCTCAGATGTGAGTAATCCTTTTCGGGTGTGACTGCAAGTGCAGGTAATGCGCAGGTAAACAAGAGTATGAGTGCAAAAAGACAGGCGGAAATACGTTTAATCATTTCTTTGCACCGCCCTTCTCCTTGCTCAGCTTCTTGTCACCGCGTGCGCTTATGATGTTGGAAACCACAAGCAGTACAAGGATAGCAACGAAGATAAGTGTTGACAAAGCGTACATATCGGGAGTAACGCGACGTTTTGTCATTGAGAAAATACGGATGGGGAGTGTCTGTGACTCTGTACCGCTGACAAAGTAGCTGATGATAAAGTCATCAACAGACAATGTAAATGCCATCATAAGACCCGAAATGATACCGGGCATAATAGCAGGTAACATAACCTTGAAGAATGCCTGTAATGGTGTGCAACCCAAATCCTGTGCCGCCTCGGCAAGGTGGGGGTCAGTCTGCCTTAATTTTGGCAGAACGTTAAGGATAACGTAAGGCAATTCAAAGGTAGCGTGTGCAATAATAAGTGTGCCAAAGCCAAGAGTACCTGTTTTGCCGAAAAGTGAGCCAATGAAAACAAACAAAAGCATCATTGAAACACCTGTAACGATTTCAGGGTTCATCATAGGTATATTTGTCACAGTCATAACACTGCTTTTTAAAACCTTGTTTTTGTAATTAAAAATAGCAGTTGCAGCGGCTGTGCCCATAACAGTAGAAATTACTGATGAAACAACAGCAACAATCATTGAGTTTTTGAAGGCATCAAGTGTGGCGGCATCACGGAAAAGCTCCTTGTACCAATGAAGTGAAAAGCCTTCGAAAACAGATGTGCTTTTGCCTGAGTTGAAGCTGAAAACAATAAGCACGACAATGGGTGCATATAAGAAAATGAACACAAGTGCCTGATAAAGCTTTGAGCCGATAGAGGTCTTTTTCATATAATAACACCTCCGTCGTCATCAGAAAACCTGTTCATTACTGCAAGACAGATGAAAATGAGTATCATCAGAATGAATGAAAGTGATGCACCCAAGTGGAAGTTGTTTGCAGTCTGGAACTGTGTTTCGATAATATCACCGATAAGGATTGTGCCTGTACCGCCCAACTTCTGCGAAATGTAGAAGGTGCTTACGGAGGGCACAAATACCATTGTGAAGCCGGAAACCACACCGGGCACACTGAGGGGAATGGTAACGTTGCGGAAAACGTCGAGCTTGTTACCGCCCAGGTCCTGCGCTGCCTCAACCAAAGAGTGGTCGGTTTTGAGCATAACGGTGTAAATGGGTAAAATCATATAGGGCAGGAAGTTATAAACCATACCAAGCACAACTGCACCACGTGTGTTGATGAGCTGTAAAGGCTCAAAGCCAAGGCTTGTTATGAGTGTGTTTATAAGTCCGTAATCCTCCAGGATTGTCATCCAGGAGTAGGTTCTCAAGAGAAAGTTCATCCACATAGGCAACATTATGAGCATTGTCATAGTGCTCTGCTTTTTTGGGCCCTTCTGCGCCATAATGTAAGCTAAGGGATATGCAATCAAAAGACAGATTACAGTTGCCAGTAATCCGAGCCAGATGGACAGAATGAAGGTGTCCGTATATTTACTGATTTCAGTTATATTGGCAAGGGTGAAAGCACCTTCACTGTCTGTGAAAGCGTAGTAGGCAACCATACCAAGAGGAACGATAATAAATAAAGCCGCCCAAACAAGGTATGGAGCGCCTGCCAAGCGTGACATAAGCGATGATTTTTTGTTCATCATCAGCACTCCTTTCTGTATTTATGCGGGATTATTCGTCCTCGTCCTCATAAACTGTGGCGTCGGACAACTCATCGAACTCTTCACTGAATGAGCTGTAGTCGCCGTAAAGACCGGAATACTGTGATTTTTTCATGATGTGGATTGCATCAGGTTCAACATTAAGACCGATTGTAGAGCCAACCGCCTGATAATCTGTTGACTGAATCATCCACTTGAAGCCTTTGATTTCAACAATGATTTCATAGTAAACACCCTTGAAGGTAATGGATGTTACAACACCCGAAATCATAGATTTGTCAACGGGAACAACATCAACGTCCTCGGGGCGTACAACAACGTCAACATTTTCGTCAACGCCAAAGCCCTTATCAAGACATTTGAATTTGTGACCTGCCATCTCAACCCAGAAGTCGGCACGCATAACACCCTCAATGATGTTACTTTCACCGATGTAGTCTGCAACGAAAGCGTTCTTGGGCTCGTTGTAAATATCGGTGGGTGTACCAATCTGCTGAATAACACCTGAGTCCATAACAACAATGGTGTCACTCATCGAAAGAGCCTCTTCCTGGTCGTGTGTAACATAAATGAATGTGATACCAAGACGCTGTTGAATATTCTTGAGCTCAACCTGCATATCCTTACGGAGCTTAAGGTCGAGAGCACCCAGGGGCTCGTCAAGAAGGAGCACACGGGGTTTTACAACAAGTGCACGGGCAATAGCAACACGCTGCTGCTGACCACCCGATAATGATGCTATATCTCTACGCTCAAAGCCCTTGAGGTTAATGAGTGAAAGCATTTCAGTAACAGCCTCTTTAATCTCCTTTTCGGGAGTCTTTTTAAGACGAAGACCGAATGCGATGTTCTCATAAACATTCAAGTGAGGGAAAAGAGCGTAGCGCTGAAAAATGGTGTTAAGCTGTCTCTTATGAGGAGGCACACCATTGATTACTTTTCCGTCAAAAATGACCTCGCCCGAATCAGGCTCCTGAAAGCCCGCAATCATTCTGAGCGTGGTTGTCTTGCCGCAACCGGAGGGACCAAGAAAGGTAATAAACTCCTTGTCACGGATATATAAATTCATATTTTCAATAATCTGTTGGCCGTCGAAAGCGACGGAGATGTTTTTAAGTTCAATGATATGGTTGGACAATTATGCATCCCCTCTCCGCAAATTAAGAATATCTGAAAAAAGCAAACAACTTTTTTCAAAAGAAAAAACCACCTACCCAAAGAATAATGAAAGAAATTCTTCAAATTGGTGAATTTTATTTTGTCCGTGGCATCAACTAAGTCTGAAACCCGTGACGGCTGACACGTTATTTTTAATTTGCAACTCTTAATATATATACAATTAAAGCAAATGTCAATATATTTTTAAAAATGTCGAAAAATAATTGTTTATATGTATGTTTTATATAGGCTTATACACAGTAAAACAGGGTATCCCAAGCAGGAATGTAGGGGTGGTGCCTCAAGTGAATTTTGTAGTCGGGATTGAGCCTGTTAAGGAGTATTGGCAGTGTAAAAATGTCCTCACATTTATGATATGCGGCAACATTTAATTTTGGCTTATATTCTGTGAAAATATTACCCGATGCGCTGATAATTTCATTCTCACAGCCTTCTGCATCAATTTTTATATATGTAGGCACATTTTCACCGCACAAGGTTTTAAGAGTGACGCTTTTTTGCATAACACTACCTCCCACCGCAGACTGTCTGCCGTGAGCATCAGAAAAGCCGATTTCACCGTCAATGTGAGTAACCGCCACGTTGTGAGCCTCAAAGTTTTCAAGGTTGGCACAATGGTCGGTAAGCTTTTTAAAGGTTTTTGTGTCAGGCTCGGCACAAATTATGTGATTATAACTGCCGTTTGTGTAGCTTAAAAATGTATCAACGGTGTCACCACGGTATGCCCCAATATCAACGTAAACCTCATTATTATGAAGCTTGAGAATGTTTTTGAATGCCTCATCTTCTGTGGTGGTAATGCTTTTGAGTGTATCAAGTCTGCCACCATACAGAAATTCTACATAACCTTTAAAAATCTTTTTAGAAAAATCATCTGCCATAAGATTATATGCAAGGTCTATTTCCTCGTAATGCTTATTGAAAAACTCTTTGTCAAAAATCTGTGTGCCGATTACAGGTACAACGGGTACAAGTACAGTGTGCTTTTTGGCAAGGTTATAAATATTATCCATAACATCGGGTACAGATGTACCAAAGGTGACTATTATTGTGAAATCATCATATATTTCCTCAAAGTGTTCAATGGGCATAACCTGAAAACCGCGGAACATCCTTTTGCGCACAAAGGTACTGCTTGCGGTTACACCCGAAAGGGGAATATTAAGTTCATTTAAAATGTCAACAACCTTGTCGGCACCATTACCTGTGCCGTACATAATAATTGGTTCAGTTGTGGTTTTTAATTCTTCCCATACAGAGGGTACGCTGATTTCAAATGACATAATTTCACCTCTTGGGGATTGTACCATAAAATCAGGACATAATCAATAACGGCACTGCGCTTTGTAAACACAGTGCCGATAAAGTCAATTAAATTAGTGTTGAGGGTGTAAGCCTGTCCATATTCCGTGGCTGTTTCTTAATCCTGCTGAAATTTCGTATTCCAGTAAGGCTTTTTCTGCCATATATCTGTGAAAGTTTATTGATGGGCATAGTCTTTCTTTTTCAGCGTTTGATTTTTTTATGCGCCTTTCAAGAGCTTTAACTCTCTTGAAATGATATTCAATTTTAATGCTCAAAATGGTTTGTCTGATGCTTCTCATAAGTGATTCTCCTTTTCAAGTATTTTTATGAAGCGGACACAAAGCGACTTTATGTGCCCTGTGATTACATTATACACATTCACCGTGTCGATAATTGTCACTATATGGAGTGAAAGTGTGAATAATTTATAAATATAACTTTTTTAGTATAAATATATCCTTTTCAGGCTATATTTATCACTTGTAAAGGAATTTTGTTTGTGTTAAAATGGCACAAAGGACGCGATAATTATGAAAATATATGAAGATATAAATCAACTTGTAGGTCATACACCCCTTATGCGACTTGCTAATATTACCGAGTCAGAGGGTTTGTGTGCTGACATACTGGCAAAGCTTGAGTGCTTCAACCCCACAGGTAGTGCAAAGGACAGACCCGCACTTAAAATGATTACCGACGCTGAAGAAAAGGGTCTTCTTAAAAAAGGCTCTGTAATCATCGAGCCCACCAGCGGCAATACAGGTATCGGCCTTGCTGCAATGGGTAGCGCAAAGGGCTACAAGGTTATTATAATTATGCCCGACACCGCAAGTGAGGAAAGGGTGAAGCTTACAAAGGCTTACGGCGCACAGGTTGTGCTTACACCCGGTGCTCTCGGTATGAAAGGGTGCATTGACGAGGCAAACCGCCTCGCGGCTGAAACAGAGGGTGCTTTTATTCCCTCGCAGTTTAATAACCCATCAAACCCTGATTCTCACTATGAAACAACAGGTCCCGAAATATGGTCTGATACTGACGGCAAGGTGGATATTTTTGTTGCAGGTATCGGCACAGGCGGTACAATTTCCGGTACGGGCAGATTTTTGAAAGAGAAAAATGCAGATATAAAAGTCGTAGGCGTTGAGCCTCTGAAATCACCACTCCTTACAAAGGGGGTTGCAGGTGCTCACGGCATTCAGGGTATCGGTGCTAATTTTGTGCCCGACAACCTTGACCGCGATGTAATTGATGAGGTCATTGACGTCACCGATGAGGACGCATATCACTATGCTCGTATGGTTGCGCAGAAAGAGGGTATTGCCGTAGGTATATCATCAGGTGCGGCCCTTTGTGGCGCAATAGCACTTGCCCAAAGACCTGAAAATAAAGGCAAAACAATAGTTGTGTTATTTACTGACACAGGCGAAAGATATTTGTCAACAAAACTTTATGATAAGGAATAATAAATAATATGGAAAATTTTCTTGAATCAATGGAGCTTATAACAGGCACGGTGAAGAGCCTTGAGGATATAAGTGAAAACAGCTTTCTTAAAAAGGATTGTGACAGAGAGCGCATTCCTAACCGCAAAGAGGTTATCAAGGTAATCAAGGACCTGCAGTCATTACTGTTCCCCAATTATTTCAAGCACAGTGAGGGTAGCGAAAATGTGCTTTCACAGACAGAGCTGTTGCTCAATATTTACAACAGACTTGTTGAGCAGATTAAGGGCGCTTGTGAATTTAATATGACATCAATGACATGCTCTGCCGAAAAAATCTGTGATGAATTCATACGTCAGTTACCACTTGTTAAAAATATGCTTTTAAAAGACATTGAGGCTATTTATGAGGGTGACCCTGCAGCAAAGTGTCATGAAGAGGTGCTTATCTGCTATCCCGGTTTTTACGCTATCTCAATTTACCGTATAGCCCACGTTTTATATACACTTAAGGTGCCGCTTATTCCCCGAATTATGACAGAATTTGCCCACGAAAAAACAGGTGTTGATATTCACGCAGGTGCTACCATAGGCGAGTATTTCTGCATCGACCACGGCACAGGTATCGTTATTGGTGAGACAACAACTATCGGTGACAGAGTCAAGATTTATCAGGGTGTTACCTTGGGTGCCAAAAGCTTTGAGCTTGATGAAAATGGCAATCCTGTCAAGGATATCAAGCGTCATCCTGACATCGGCAACAACGTTGTTATTTATGCAAATGCTACCATCCTTGGCGGTAACACCAAAATCGGTGATAACTGTGTTATTGGCGGTAATACATGGCTTACACGCTCCGTTGAAGGTGGCTCAGTAGTTTACTACAACGAGAAGAGCGGTACTGTATAAAAATTACATAACAGAATAAAGAAACCCATTCCAACTTAATCGTCGGAATGGGTTCGTTTTTAGCCTATTTTCTGGGCATCCTTGATTTTTACTTTGCCCACAAAGGGGATTTTGAGGAATCCGTTGCATTTGTCATCTTCAAATGTAAGGCTTATTTCAACTGCTTTGCCGGGGAATTCGGGGCTTGTTGCCTTTGCTGTAAGAGTGTCGCCATCTTCTTCTGCATCGACAATGTTAATATCGGGCATTTCAATGTCCTTGTCCTCAAGCTCGATTTCGATTTCGTACTTGCCGTCGTCACCCTTTAACTCGAAGATTGCCTCGCCCTTGAAGAACATATTGTTGATGTCTGCTTTGTATTTGCCTAATCCGATCATAATAGAAAACCTCCTATATTATATCGGCGGCTTTGCGAAGTATCATAAGAGCATCCTCTGTGGTTACTTTGCCGTCGCCGTTATAGTCTGCCGCTTCAATTTGTTGGGGTGTAATTTCATCTACTAAGTCTGCTGCAAGGTAAAGTGCAAACATTGAGTCGTATGATGAAATCACCTTGTCACCGTTTATGTCACCCCTCATGGAGAAGTCGTTGCTTGCGCCCACGATATATGTGCCGAAGTCCTTTGTGGAAGCTCCCACAAAAGGAGCGTGTGGTGTGCGTGTGTATTCCTGCAATTTACCGTTGTTCAGACGGAACACTCGAGTGCCTGTGGGGATAACATCTTCATCCAAACCGTCGAATCTGATAAGCAGATTGCTTGAGAGGGGAATGGGCGCACCATTGTTTGTCAGCGAAATTTCATAACAGAAAAGCTTGTTGAATGTACCGGGTAACAGGTTTTTATAATCTTCTGCGGGTAATACGTTTACCGTAAGGTTAAGCTTACCTGTATTGGGTAGCTTTTTTTCGGGGTCAATAATTGTAACGCCTGTTTTGTAGTCGGTAATCTTGCGGTCTGCATGGTGCTTTACTTCATTGGGTAAGTGCATTTTCTTTACGTATTCCTCTGCATAAGTACCGGGAACGTAGGAAATGCCGTCTGTGAAATGATATACCTTGTGGTTTTTGGATGAAATATATCCCAGGAAAGCATCTGTGCCGATATACGAAAGTGAGAAGGGAAGATTGATTGCTCTCAGGTCGTCGCATTTGTGAAATGCATACTCATCAATAACCGTAAGGTTATCACTCATTTTCACAAAATCCATTTCAAGGCAGAGCATAAATGCTTCTCTGTAAACGGCTTCAACGGAGTTGGGCATAATAACGTCTGTAAGATAAGCACAACGGTAGAAAGCACTCTGACCAATGATGGATACTCCGTCGGGAATGTAATACGCGCCGCCCACGCCGTTGGGGAAAGCAATAATATTTGTTTTTGCCTTGTTGAATAGCACACCGTCAACACTTGTAAGATTTGGGTTAGCAGGGTCAACGTCGATATATTTGAGTGCCGACACTTCCTTGAAGTGCTTGCCCGTTACAGAGCCGGAAACTGCAGAAAGCTTGATGTATTCAAGGCTCTTTGCAGAATCAAAGGCTGAAACAGAATAGCTTGTAAGGGGATAACCGTTAACTGTTTCGGGCAGAATAATCCGTGTGCCGTTACCTGTGTATTTTTTGAGAACTGCTCTTGTGGGAGCATTTTCGGGAATAAAGTCACACACGAGCTCACTTTCGGGAACTAATACTGCAGTGTCGGAAAGCACCTGTGTAACGTCAGTGACAGTGGAATTGACTGCAACACCGTCAAAGGGTGCGCTTAAGCACAGTACACAAACAATTATGGAAAGTGCCGCGGCAACTATTTTGTTTCGATTCAAAATATCACATCCTGTTAAAGGTAATTTGTAAGGCATAAAATCCGATACTATACTAATTCTATTATATAATATGCCCCCAAAAAATTCAATTGGAATGTTTATACAAATTTGACGACAAGTTTTGTCAAATAAAGCAAAGCTCCGAAGTGAAAACTTCGGAGCTACATTGCTTTAAATTGAGTTTGCATTAGATAGCGCGGGTAACCTTACCGGAGCGCAAGCAGCGTGTGCAAGCATAAACTCTCTTGGGAGAGCCGTTAACGATTGCCTTAACTCTCTTTACGTTGGGCTTCCATGTTCTGTTTGAACGTCTGTGTGAGTGAGAAACCTTGATGCCGAAAGCAACCTCTTTGTTACAAAATTCGCATTTTGCCATTGAGCTGCACCTCCTTCAAAATCTGATGAATTTACGTCTAATCATAAGACAACGAACGTATAATATCACCTTTTGAATGCAAATGCAAGCATTTTTTTCACAAAATCACTTATTTTATGAACTTTTACATATTCCGCCGTAATATTTTCAATATTTTTTTCAAAATTGCTTGATTTTTCGGAAAATATCATATATAATACAAAACGAACCGAACATTTGTACACTTTGAAAGGAGTATAAAAATGGCAGACAGAAATGAAAAAAACAAAGCGCTCGAAACAGCGCTTTCACAAATAGAAAAGAATTTCGGCAAGGGTGCGATTATGCGCCTTGGTGAAAATGCAGGTATGAATGTGGAGGCTATTCCCACAGGCTCTATTGCTCTTGATGCGGCAACAGGTATCGGCGGACTTCCCAAGGGCAGAATTATCGAGATTTATGGACCTGAAAGCTCAGGTAAAACAACTCTTGCACTTCACGTTGTAGCGGAGGCACAGAAGAGAGGCGGCGAGGCAGCTTTTATTGATGCGGAGCACGCACTTGACCCTGTTTATGCATCTGCACTTGGTGTTGATATTGATTCACTCCTCGTTTCACAGCCTGACAATGGTGAACAGGCACTTGAAATTGCCGAGTATCTTGCTCGTTCAGGCGCCCTTGATGTTATTGTTGTTGACTCTGTTGCGGCACTTGTTCCCAAGGCAGAGATTGAGGGCGAGATGGGTGACTCTCACGTGGGTCTTCACGCTCGTCTTATGTCACAGGCGTTGAGAAAGCTTACAGGTGCTATCTCAAAGTCAAATACAATGGTTGTTTTCATCAATCAGCTTCGTGAAAAGGTTGGTGTTATCTACGGCAACCCCGAGGTTACAACAGGTGGCCGTGCGCTTAAGTTCTATTCAACAATCCGTATTGATGTTCGCAGGGTTGAACAGCTTAAGGGCCCCGGTAATGAGTTTATCGGCTCACGCACACGCGCTAAAATTGTAAAAAATAAGGTTGCTCCTCCTTTCAAAGAGGCAGAATTTGATATTATGTACGGTGTGGGTATTTCTAAATATGGTGAAATTCTCGACCTGGCAGTTAAAATGGAAGTTATCCGCAAGAGTGGCGCTTGGTTCTACTACGGTGAGGAGCGTTTGGGTCAGGGTCGCGACAATGTTAAAGAGTATCTCCGCGAAACACCCGAATTCTGTGCTGAGATTGAAGCAAAGGTGCGCGAGGGTATAAATAACCTTATTTCTGCACGTAATCCTGTTTTCCGCAGAGAAACAGCTCCCGCACCTGCTGCAGAGCCTGTTAGCAAAGAAAAGGCAAGAGCAAAGATTGATATTGCTGTTGATGACGACGAATAATGAAAATAACTTCAAAGCCGGGTAACGGCAACAAGGTTCATATTTATATTGACGGTGAGTACACCCTTACTTTGTATGATGATTTCTGGTATCGTGCAGGGTATAGCGAAGGTCAGGAAATTTCAGATGACGAGCTTGCTTCCTTGAAAGAGGAGGCAGGCTTTCGCTCTGCTTATGAGAAAGGAATCACATACCTTTCAATGCGACCTTATTCCCGAAAAGAGCTTTTTAACAAGCTGAAGCTCAAATATGGGGCAGATGCATCGGAGCGCGCCATTGAGAAAATGGAGGGCTACGGCTATATTGATGATGAAGCTTTTTGCCGTCAGTATGCAAGGCATCTTTTTGAAACTAAAAAATATGATATAAAAAGGATTTCCTATGAGCTCCGACTCAAAGGAATTGAGCCGGAAATTATAGATAATACGCTTAAAACTCTTGACAATGAGCCGATTCAGCGTATTATAGATATGTTAAGGACAAAATACGAAAAAAACCTTGATTCCCCCAAGGAAGTCAAAAGAATTATCAATCGTTTTGTGCGAATGGGCTATTCCTTCAGGGATATAAAATCAGCGTTTGAAGAAATCGGTGTGGAATTACCCCCGTTACAGTAATTATGAGGTGAAATTATGTCAAAAAAGGTTGGTATGATCAGTCTCGGTTGTCCCAAAAATCAGATAGATGCCGAGATTATGCTCAAAAAACTTGTTGATGCAGGATACTTGCTTGTTAATGAAACAGACCAGGCAGAAATTGTTGTTGTAAACACCTGCGGTTTTATTGAGGATGCCAAGAGAGAGGCTATTGACACAATTCTTGAAATGGCAGACCTTAAAGAGGATGGAATTATTGAGAAAATTCTTGTTACAGGCTGTCTTGCACAGCGCTATGCCGACGAAATTTTTGCCGAAATTCCTGAGGTTGATGGTGTTATCGGTCTTGGCGCAAATGTTGATATTGTAGAGATTTGTGATAGCCTTTACGAGGAGGATGAGCCTGTATCATCATTCCCCGACAAAGAAAATCTTCCCCTTGATGGTGGCAGAATTCTCACAACACCCGAATATACCGCATATCTTAAAATTGCCGAGGGTTGTAGTAACCGTTGCTCATACTGTGCAATTCCCTCAATCCGTGGCGATTTCAGAAGCCGTCAGTTTGACGATGTAATCGACGAAGCAAAAATGCTTTGCGAAAAGGGCGTTAAGGAGCTTATCCTCGTTGCACAGGATACTACAAAATATGGTGAGGACCTTTATGGTGAAAGCAGATTGCCTCAGCTTCTTGATGAGCTTAACAAGATTGAAGGTCTCGCATGGATTCGTCTTCTGTATTGCTACCCCGAGCGTGTGACAGATGCACTTATTGATGCTATTGCTCGTAACGAAAAGGTTTGTAACTATATCGACATTCCCATGCAGCATGCAGACGGTGAAGTGCTCAAGGCTATGAACCGTAAGGGTGACAAGGAAAGCCTTCTTGCACTTGTTAACAAGCTCCGCGATAAAATTCCCGGTATCGTAATCAGAACAACATTTATTACAGGCTTCCCCGGTGAAGGTGAGGATGCTTTTACAACACTCAGCGAGTTTGTGAATGAGGCTCAGCTTGACAGAGTCGGTTGCTTTGCATACTCCCGCGAGGAGGGTACACCTGCTTATGATTTCGACGGTCAGATTGACCCCGAGGTTGCCGCAGACCGTGCCGAGGCTATTATGACTCAGCAGTACACCATTGCTGACAACAAGCTTGACGAATGTATCGGTAAAACATTTGATGTGCTTGTTGAGGGATATGACCCCTACACAGACAGCTATTACGGTAGAACATATATGGATGCACCCGATATTGACAATAATGTCATTCTTACATCGGGATACAGAATTGACGACGGCGATATTGTTCCTGTTGAAATTTTCGACAAGAATGAATACGGTCTTATCGGTGAAGCGGTATGAAAAAAGCCAATTTGCCAAATCAATTAACAATCATCAGAATTATTCTTACACCCGTTTTTCTCGCACTTATTCTCAGCGGAATGAAGCATCATTTCCTTTTCGGACTTATTGTGTTTTCACTTGGTGCTATTACAGATTTCCTCGATGGTAAAATTGCCAGAAAAACAGGTACTGTCACCGTTTTCGGGCAGCTTGCAGACCCTGTTGCGGATAAAATCCTTACAACTGCCGCATTACTTGCATTTATGCAATTTAACCTTTGCAATATCTGGATAATTATGATAGTATTACTAAGGGAGTTTACCATAACCTCGTTCAGGCTTGTTGCAACGGCACAGGGTGTGGTTATTCCTGCCAATATCTACGGCAAGCTTAAAACTGCCTCACAGATGATTTTCTCCCTTGTGATAATGATACTTGCGGCACTTAATGAAGTGGGTGTGTTGGGTGAATCATTCCCGCTTTCAGCCGTGTCAAACGGTTTACTGTGGGTGACTGCGGTGCTTTGTGTCATTTCAGGCGTAATTTATGTAAAACAATCTGTTAAACTTATAGATTTCTCGAAATAATGTAATAAATTTCGAAATAATGTGGAGGATATATGAAACTTTATAACTCACTTACCCGTAAAAAAGAAGATTTCAAAGAGATAGTTCCCGGTAAGGTTAGCATGTACACCTGCGGCCCTACTGTTTATCACTTTGCCCACATCGGTAATCTTCGTAGCTACATTATGGAGGATGTGCTTGAAAAGCACCTTCGCTACAGCGGTTATGATGTTAAGCGTGTAATGAACATCACAGACGTTGGTCACCTTTCAAGCGATGCCGATACAGGCGAGGACAAAATGGTTAAAGGTGCCAAGCGTGAAAATAAAACCGTTATGGATATTGCGAGGTTTTATACAGAAGCTTTCTTTAAGGACTGCGAAAAGCTCAATATCAAAACCCCCGATGTTGTTGAACCCGCGACAAATTGTATTGATGAATTCATAGCAATGGTTCAGGGTCTTATTGAAAAGGAATATGCTTACCTTGCAGGCGGTAATGTTTACTTTGATACATCAAAGCTTGATGAATACTATGTTTTCAACAAGCATGACAGCGATGAACTTATGGTTGGTGTTCGCGATGGTGTTGAGGAGGATACAAACAAGCGCAATAAAAATGACTTCGTTCTTTGGTTTACAAAATCAAAGTTTGAGGAACAGGCTCTTAAGTGGGATTCACCATGGGGTGTAGGCTACCCCGGTTGGCACATCGAGTGTTCTGCAATAAGCCTTAAGCACCTTGGTGAGCATCTTGATATCCATTGCGGTGGTATTGATAATGCTTTCCCCCACCATACAAATGAAATCGCACAGAGCGAAGCATTCATCGGTCACAAGTGGTGTAATTTCTGGTTCCATGTGCTTCACCTTAACACAAATACAGGTAAGATGAGCAAGTCAAAGGGTGAATTCCTTACAGTTTCACTCCTTGAGGAAAAGGGCTATAATCCTCTTGCTTACAGATTCTTCTGCTTGCAGTCACATTACAGAAAGCAGCTTGTTTTCTCCTATGAGAACCTTGATGGTGCCGCAACTGCTTATGATAAGCTTCTTAAGAAGATTGCTACTCTTAAGGATGACCCCGCAGAGGAGCTTGATGCAGCGGCAGTAGAGAAACTTACTGCATCATTCAAGGCTGCACTTGATAATGATATTAACACATCACTTGCAATCACTGCAGTTTATGATGTGCTTAAGGAAAAAACTAACGACAAAACAAAGCTTCACCTTCTCAATGACTTTGACAGAGTACTGTCACTTGACCTTGTAGAGGGTGCAAAGAAATTGACAGAGAAGGGTGAAGAGCCTCAGGGCGAGAAGGATGAGCTTACTCTCTATGTAGAGGAGCAGATTGCCCTTAGAGCTGCTGCCAAGAAGGAGAAAAACTTCGCAGAGGCAGACAGAATCAGAAACGAACTTCTTGAAAAGGGCATCAAGCTCCTTGATACGAGAGAAGGCACCACCTGGTCTAAAGAGTAAAATATTATTGGAGTAGAATATATGACAAGTAAAGATAGAGCAAAGCTTCGTGCAGAGGCAAACGGACTTGACCCGATTTTTCAAATCGGTAAAGAGGGTATAACCGACGCGGTTGTTGCACAGCTTGAGGATACATTCAACACTCGCGAACTTTTTAAAATCAAGGTTCACCTTGAGACCGCCCCTGAAAGTCCAAAGGAACTTGCAACAAAAATTGCCGAGGCTACAGGCTGTGATATTGTTCAGGTTATCGGCGGTACAATCGTTGTTTTCAGAATCAATCTTATCCTTCGCCAGAAAGAGGCAGAGAAAAAGAAAAGACAGAAAGAAAAAGCCCGTCGCGAGGCTATCGAAAGACGTACCGAGCGTAATAAAAGAAAATACAGCAGGTAATTAAAATGGATGAAATTATTACTGTTCAACAAAAAAAAGAAGAAAAGAAAAAAGCTCCGTTTATTGTAGGTATTATAGTTCTTGTTCTTGCAATAGTGGGTGTGGTGAGCATTGTTGAAAGGTGTATCGGCGCAGTAAATACTCAGTCAGAGGTTAATGCGGAATATGCTGATTATGCAGATTTCCTCACCTGGATTGTGGGTGTTGACCCTGACCCATTCAGTGATATCACAAAAGCCAACAAGGAAGCACTCCGTAATATCGCTATTTGCGATTTGCTCAGTGACAGCGTTAAAACTGGTGAGTATGAGGTAAGCGAAAAGGGTCTTACCGTACCTGCCGCTGCGGTGGAAGGTCACTATAATGCTATGTTTGGCACTGAAAACCCCTTGGTTCACGGCACGGTTGTTGGTTATGGTTATCAGTTTGACTATGATGCAAACAAAAATGTGTACTATGTTCCGCTTTCAGGTGCTACACCACCATTTGCAGTTCGTATTGAGTCTGTTGAAAAATCCGGTGGGGTAATTCAGCTGCGTGTAGGCTATGTGGGTACAGGCAATGTTGAGATTCAGCCTGATGGTTCAATCGGTGCCGCAGACCCGGACAAATATGCTGACATCACCTTGAAAAAGACAGAGAACGGCTATAACCTTATTTCACTTATGACAGTTACAGTAGGTGAACATCAATAAAGAGAAAAAGCATTGTTGAAACTTGTTTCGACAATGCTTTTGTTTATGTTGAACAATAGGGTGGATGTTTTTTGTGCAAGAATTCTCTTTTAATATATAAGGCAGTATGGTATTATGAAATTAACCAAAATATAAGGAGGCTTTATTTATGAAAAAGTTTCTCAGTGTACTTCTCAGTTCGTTAATTATTATGAGCGTTTTTGCTTGTGTACCTGTTAGCGCTATTGAAGAAGAAATAATCGAAAATGAAATTATTGATGAGTCAGTTGCAGTTTTTGAAAATGAAAATGCAACCTACAACACAGTTCTCACAGTTAAGTCAACAATTGCAGGTGAGGTGCTTACCTGGGAGTGTGACGGTGAAGCAGACTCTTATGATGTTTACCGTTGTGATGCAGGTGCTAAAGAGGCAGTTTTACTTGCAAATGTAACAGAGCTTACATACACAGACACAAATGTAAAGAACAACACATACTACAACTACTATGTTGTTGCAGTTAAAGAGGGTGTAGAAACTACTCCTTCCGAAGTTGTTCTCACAAGACACTTTGATGCTCCTGCATCAGTAAAGGCTGTTAATGGTGTTAAGTTTACTGAGATTACATGGACATCTGTTGAAGGTGCGCTTTCTTACGATGTTTATGTTCGTGGTGCAGGTCAGGTAGATTATTCTCTTGTTGTATCAGGTGCTAAGGGTAACGGCCCCGTTTTCTACGCAGAGGCAGAGACAGGCTCATATTACAGATTTGCTGTTGTTGCAAGATGTGGTAAATATGTTGGTGCATTGAACACAAACGGCCCCGTTCTCAAGGCCGTTAAGACACCCACTCTTATTAGTGCAACTAACGGTACAAACGGAGTTGTTGTAAAGTGGAATGCAGTTCCAGGTGCAACAGGCTACAATGTTTACAGTCGTGTTGGCGGTGCAAAAAACTATACATTTCTTGGTAAGGTTACATCAACAAGCTTTACTGATACCAAAGCAGTAAGCGGTAAGTATTATAAATACGTTGTAAAGGCAGTTCACGGCTCAACACTTGGCAATTTCGATGCAAACGGCAAGGTGCTTAAATACGTTCAGACTCCCAAGCTCCTCGGTATTGCAAACGGTACCGATGGTATCTACGTAAAGTGGCAGCTTGTTGGCGGTGCGGATAAGTATAACATCTACCGTCGCGGTGCAGGTGAAGGCTACAAGCTTATTGCTACAGTTAACGCTTCTGCAGGCAACAAGTACAAGGACACAACAGCTGTTGCTTGTCAGTATTACAGATACACCGTAAGAGCAATTTCAGGCGGTATTTACAGTAACTATGACGCAAACGGTCTTTTCCTCAGATTTATGCCCCTTAACGGCACATGGAACAAGGCAGTTACATACAACTTCTACAAAAATGCAGTCGGCAAGGTTAAAAATGATGGTGCCGCAGGCTACACACTTAAGGCTTGGCAGGATGTTAAGAGTCTTACTGTAAAATCATCTGACAGTGCGCTCAATTCAGCACTCAAGGATGAGTTTAAAAAGATTTTTGGCGAAGTAACAAACCTCGGTTTATCAAAGGGTTCTGTTGATGCAAAGGATTGTTTCCCCTCAAATACAGTTGCTTATAATCAGGTTAAGAGCGCTACCTGCACAAAGAAGGGTAACAACTATGTGATCAAGGTTGTGTTTGTTGACACAAAGAATCCCACAGGCAATAACAATGCTATTTCCAAGACTGCACCTATATATGTTGATATGGTAGGTATGGCAAATGCAATGCGTGATGGTCAGGCTATCACAAAGGCAACAGGCTCTGCAAACTATACTGCATATACAGTTACATCAGAGATTACTCCTGATGGTAAGTTCGTAAGTATGACTCACAGCGGACCCTGTAAGGCAGCCCTTGATTTATATGCAACAGGTATCGGAAACATTGATGTTGATATGAATCTTGTTTTCAATGCAAAATATACAGCATTTGAATATTAAAAACTGCACTCCCTTGCCTCTGCAAGGGAGTGGTTTGTAAAAAGCTTCTGCTATTTAGGAGGTTATTATGAAAAAGTTATTATGCGCATTTATGAGTTTGCTTCTCATATTAAGTGTATTTAATGTAGCGGTAAGTGCTACCGAGGAAACAACTCTTCCTTCACAGGAAGAACTTACAACCTTTGAAGCAACAGAACCAACAACAGAGCCCACAACAGAGCCCACAACAGAAGAAGGTACAACTGATGAACCTACAACAGAGGAGCCTACAACGGAGGAGCCTACAACAGAGCCCGTTACTCCCCCAAGCACATACGAAACAAAGCTTAAAGTAGAGGCAGTTGTTTCAGGTGTTTCTCTTACTTGGAAATGTGATGGTGAGGCAAATTCTTACAAGGTTTATCGTCGTAAAGC
The DNA here is from genome assembly GCA_045643925.1 of Acutalibacteraceae bacterium. Taxonomy (GTDB): domain Bacteria; phylum Bacillota; class Clostridia; order Oscillospirales; family Acutalibacteraceae; genus DTU089. The sequence goes on from JAZRFZ010000054.1 coordinate 29,376, forward strand.
AGGCGAAAGCCAGACAAAGCTCATTGCTACTGTCAAAAACAAGAATTTTGTTGACAAAAATGTACAAAACAACACTTACTACAAGTATCACATTGAGTCAATTGTAGATTCTAAGGTTAAGGGTGTAAGTGAGGGTATTCTCATAAAATATCTTAAAGCGGTAAAAATTATTGATTACAGACTTGATACAACAGGTAATCCCTGGGTTGGTTTTAGATGGGAACGTGTTGAAGGTGCAACAAGGTATGATGTGTACTGTCGTTCAGCAGGTGAAACGGAATACAGAAGAGTTGACAGCGCCATTTATCCCAATTACATAAACTGTGTAACAATTACTTCAGGTTACCATAGGTTTGCTGTGGTTGCGGTTGATGGAAATTATAGGGGTGCAATAGATACAAACGGACCGCTCTTTAAACATTTTGAAGAACCATATATGAATGGTTTTGATTTCATTGAAAACGGTGTTAAAGTCAATTGGCACTTTTGTGATGAAGCAACAGGATACAGGGTTTATCGTAGAGCAGCCGGTGAGAAATACTATACTTATCTTTGCACAACCCAAGACAATGAATATGTGGATACGACTGTTAAGAGCGGTGTGTATTACAGATATGTTGTAAGAGCTGTCTATGGCAACGTGATTGGTCCATATGATACAAGGGGTGTTTTTTTCCAATACATTACTAAAGCAAAACTTGAGGCAATAGCAAATGCAACAGATGGTGTTTATGTCAGATGGACACCTGTTGTTGGCGCAAAGGAATATGCTATTCTTCGTCGTGAAGCGGGAGGTGCATACAGTTATATAGCAACTGTTGATGCCTCTAAGGGCAATAGATATAAAGATACAAGCACTGTGCCTCTTGAGTATTACAGGTATTCTGTTGAGGCTTTATCAGGTACCAATCATAGTAGAGGATATGACACCAATGGA
>JAZRFZ010000055.1:0-4018 GCA_045643925.1 Acutalibacteraceae bacterium
AATGCCATATCACCGATTTCCTTTAAGGTTTCGGGTAAATCGATTTTGGTTAATGTTGAGTTTTTATAAAAAGCACAAGAGCCTACTCTCTCTACACCCTTTGGGATAGTGTAGGCAGTTTCCTCTTTCTTAAGAGGATAAGCTAACAAAGTCTTCATATCCTTGGTGTAAAGCACACCATCAACAGAAGTGTAATATTCATTAGCTTCATCAACCTCTATTGCTTTGAGCTCCTTGCAATAGAAAAATGAAGTTTCGTCTATGTACTTAACATCCTTGCCGATATAAACAACTTCAACATAGTCGTCGGTGTTCATAGTGAAGTCACCAACTGCAGAAACAGGCTTTGATTTATCGGGATTGTTGCCGTCTTCGTCACGGACATAATCAATAAACACTTCTTTAGTGTTATTGTTACCATTGAAGCCGAACAGCACCCAACCTTCATTTCCGGGAGTATCAGCAATTTCTGTCTGATATTCATATTCAAAAGGTGCTCGTGCCATTGAAAGGAAAGAAATGGTAACGGAAGCAGCTATGAATAATACAAGTACAATGATAAATGTGGCTTTTTGCCAGGTTTTCAAGTTGATCATCTCCTCGTTCAATCAATAATATCATTATAATGCAACATCTTGTACAAATCAATATCATCCATCGCAAAATTTTTATGCATTTTTTCTTTTGTGGATGTATTTTTACAACAAAAAAGCAGATGAGTGATACTCACCTGCTTTTTTTACATTTAAAAACAATCACATATGTAGTAGTAAAATGCACTTCATATATGAGGTAAGGGGTTAATATCTTATCAATTAACCAGATATTCAATCAGTTCGCTCAATGTGATTTTAATCAAATTTACCTTGCAACTGATCCTGACCCTTTTGCTCAATTTCTTCCTTAGAAGCATTCTTCATAAACTGTGCCATTGCGATACGGCGCTCGGTAAGCTCCTCGTACATTTTTGCCTTACGCTCGGCAGAAAGCGGATAGAAGAACTTGGGGATAATACCAAGGCTCGAGGAGATAATCGGGATACCTGTACCAAGTGCAAAAATCCACCACTTGGTTTTATCGGTCTGTGTGCCGATTTCTTTACCCTGAATATAGCCGATTTTACCCATTACTATGTTATTGACACCACTCATAATGGCGTTTTGGAATTTGCCGATAAGGTCCATTGAAACACCTGTCATAGCCTCGGAACGGTAGCCGTGCTTCCATTCACTGTAATCAAGCGCCTCATTCTTAATCTCGGCAGGGATAACTCGTCGGAGTCCGTAAACGCACATTTCGAGAATCTCCTCGATAGCCATAGTCGGCAGGATTACGGCTTTCTTCTGGAAGTTATTGTTTATGGAACCGATACCGAAAACAATCATCCACAGCATATCCGTCCAGGCATCCTCAAATATCCACAGAGCCTTTGTTGAGAAGCGCTTGCGCAAGGGCTCAACGAAGCTGTAGCTGATAAATTTCACAGGGAATGCGGGGATACCTACAATAGTTTTCCACGTTACAGAGCCGAGAACATCAATATAGAAATTGGTTCTGCTCTTGCCGATACTGAATCCCGACAGGAACGAGGATAACAGATAAATAAGCATAGGCTTGTTACTGATAACCGCCTTGAAGCAATGCTTAACAGAAGGTTGCTTGATTGACTGTGAAACTCGTTCGCGGGAGTTCATTACGAAATAAAGTGCGAAGAATGCAGAAATCGCAGCACAAGCAATACCGAAGCCTGCAAAAAGCCTAGGAAGACGGATAACAATCTTCTTGTTTGCAACAAGGTCATAAATAATACCAAAAATCTGCTTAGGCAAATCCTCCACAAGGTGGGACGCCACGTTCGCCGTGGCTATCAGTCGCGATCGTTCAAGTGGCTCGGGGGTTATGGTTGACAGATAACCTGTTTTAGCAACGGCAGTAAATGTGGTTGCCGTTTCGGTGATGATACTCATTGCGAAGTAGAAAATATACTTGGGTAGATAGTCACCGGGAGTGCCCGGGAAAAGGAATGGTATCAGCCAATACCACATACCGAGTACGGTAAGCGGAATTTCACCCAGGATTACGTAGGGTCTGAATTTACCCCAACGCGAACGCGTTTTGTCAACAAGAACACCGATAAAAGTATCGTTAACCGAGTCCCACGCGGTTGAAACAACGTTTTGAAGGGCAAGGAGATTGAAGTCGATGTTTACAACGTCGTAAATATAGCGCTCCTTGTAATCGTCGATATTAAGACTTGCGGCAACGTCATTGAGAACATAGGCAACGGTTTCCTTCCTGCCCACATAACGGCGCACAGGCTTGGTAGCTGTGGTCTGCTCAGGCATTGTGCAATTCCCCTTTCATAATTCATTAAATAAATTGTAACACTTCACATTTTCTGTGTCAATGAAAATAATACCGTGATTGACACAAAATGTCTGTTGTGATAAACTTGTGTCAGCAAATAATCCGAGGAGAATCTATATGTCAAAATTACTTTCCGCATCACTTATGTGCGCAGACCTTACAGATATAAAATCAGCGGTCAAGGACCTTGAAAAGGCAGATATTGATTACATACACCTTGACATTATGGACGGTGCTTTTGTACCCAATATCACATTAGGATTTGACCTTGTCAATGCAGTTAAAAGCCTCACTGACATTCCGCTTGATGTTCACATGATGGTAAATGAGCCTGGCAGATTTATTGACAGAATGAACCTTGACGGCAACGACATTATGTGTGTGCACTATGAATCAGATATTCACATTCATCGCACACTTGAAGCAATCAAAAATAAGGGTGTAAAGGCAGGTCTTGCGCTTAACCCCCACACTCCTGTGCAGTGTATGGAAAACCTTGTTGAATATATGGATATGGCTCTCATAATGACAGTAAGTCCCGGTTTTGCAGGACAGAAGTTATTCGCAGGTGCGGAGCGCAAAACAAAACAGGCAAGATCCTTCCTCAAAGATATGGGTTGCGGTGATATGCTCATTGAGGTTGACGGTAACATTAGCCTTGAAAATGGCAAAAAGTTATACAACTGTGGCGCAGATATATTTGTGCTTGGTACAAGTGCACTGTATTTAAAGGACAAGGAATTGACTGTAGCAGCAGAGGATTTCAGAAAGTATTTGGGTTAAAGATTATGTATAATAACATTAAAGCAGCCGTTGTTGGCAGCATCAATATGGACCTTATCCTTACAATGGACAGAGTGCCCGAGACAGGCGAAAACCTGCCCGGCAACAACTATGACTACGCAAATGGTGGCAAGGGTGCAAACCAGGCAACCGCACTTGCAAGGCTTGGTGCACAGGTTAAGATGATTGGTAAGGTTGCAGACGATCCCAACGGAAACAAGCTTATGAGCAACCTGCAGACCAAGGGCATTGACACCTCGGGTGTTGCCACAAACGGCACACAGACAGGTCTTGCAATAATTCTCCTGGACGGTGATGGCAAGAACAGAATCGTGGTCTACGAAGGTGCTAACAAGGAGATTGAGATTAACGAAGCACTCAGTCACTTGACAAATGACCTTGACCTTTTGCTAATACAGTTCGAAACAAGTGAGGACGTTGTAATTGAGTGTGTGAACCACGCTATAAAAAACAACATAACCACAGTCATCGACTGTGGTCCGGCAAAGGCTTTTGACCTTGAGAAAATGCAGGGTGCTCACATAATTTCACCCAATGAAAGCGAAACGAAAGCACTCACAGGGATTTACCCCGATTGCGACGAAACAATTCTCGAGGCATCGAAGATATTGAAAGAACGTAGCAAGGCACAGTACGTTGTACTCAAGCTTGGTGATAGAGGCTCCTCTGTGTGGGATGGTGAAAAGCTCACCATAGTCCCCTCCTTCCCCACAAAGGTTGTTGACACAACCGCCGCAGGTGATTGCTTTACCGCCGCAATGGCGTTGCACTACATAAAAACAGGCGATATACTCACCGCTTGTGAAATCGGCAATCGCGCCGGCGCATACGCCGTAAGCCGTATGGG
>JAZRFZ010000056.1:0-23575 GCA_045643925.1 Acutalibacteraceae bacterium
ACATGCCTTTGCAAGGTCGGGTGTTTCGTCGGGAGTGATAAGGTTGCCGGGATGGAGACCGTAAAGGTGTGATTTGTGTCTGTGGTGAGGCTCGTGCTCTTCGAGTTCCTTGTACCACTCAAGGAGTTCACCTCTTGAACCTACCTTGAAGGGAAGAAGCTTTGCGAGTTTTTCGCTTAATTCCGCTTTAAGCTCATCGTCAATACCAAGTGTATCTGCTGCTTCGATTGTATTTGCGAAAAGCTCCTTGATTATTGACATTGTCATTGTTGTTGTTTCACTTACACTTGTTGCTTTACCGTTAACGAGGAATTCGTTTTCAGGTGATGTTGAGGGTGCGCAGATAAGATAACCGTCCTTGTCCTCAATGAGAAGGTCAAGCATAAATAAACAACATTTTTTCATAATGGGGTATGCAGTTTCTTTGAGGTACTGCTCGTCCATTGTGTAGAGATAGTGGTTGTAAACGTGCTGACAGAACCAACCACCTGCCATAGGCCAGAAGCCCCACTGAGCATCACCGTTTGCAGGGTCACAGAAGCGCCATATATCAACGTTGTGGTGAACACAGAAGCCACGTGCACCATAGATGCGCTGTGCAGGCTCTTCACCCTTAACAGAAAGCTCTTTAACGAACTGAATGAGAGGCATATTGAACTCTGTAAGGTTACAGGGGAGAACAGGCCAATAGTTCATTTCTGTGTTAATGTTTACTGTGTAGTTTGAGCACCATGAGGGTGTGGGACTGTCGTTCCAGATACCCTGGAGTGTTGTGGGCTGTGTGCCTTCACGAGAGCCTGAAATAACAAGGTAACGACCAAAGTTGAAGATAAGACTGTAAAGACCTAAATCCTGTTCGCCTTTGGCGTGTTTTCTAAGTCTTAAATCTGTGGGAACTTCGCCCTTGTTATCTGTGCCCAAATCGATGCTTACTCTGTTAAAGTAGCCTGAGAATGTATCAATGTGTTCCTTTTTAACCTCAACATACTTCTTATTGCAAACCTCATCAAGGTGCTTGAGACAAGCATTCTTGTACTCTTTGCCTTCAAGGGCAGGGTGCTTGTCGAAGCCGTTGAATGAGTTTTCTGCGCAGAAAATAATAGTTGCAACAGATGCATTGTTTACTGAAATGCTGTCAGCATTATATTTAACCTTACCATCTGTAACCACACGGAGTGCACAACGGTAGCTTGTTCCTTGAATTGCTTTGTCTTCGGGGTAGAGTGTACCCTGCATTGCAGCGTAGGTTTCCTGGTTGGCGTGTGAATCAGAGGGAGCTACACCGTCAAGGATAAGTGTTTCGTTCTCTACGTAGGATTTGCCCTTTAATTTTGTTGTTAAAAATACACTGAAGCTGATTTTTTTGCCTGTTTTGCACTTGATTGTGTCAAAATAAGCATCCTCGTTGAATGACACGAAGGATTCGCGTTCGAAATCGTCGGAACCGCGTGAATATGTAACAGTGTTTACACCTGTTTCAAGGTTAAGAATACGTCTGTAGCTTTTCTGGAAGCCTGTTTTTCCGTACTGAATACGGATGTTGCAAAGTGGCATATATGCCTGTGAGCAGTTTGCAAGAACTTTACTTTCAAGGAGCTTCTTGGATGTGAAATAGTCGCCCTGCATAACAAGGTCACGTGCCTCTTTGAAAGCCTCGTGAGCGCCGTCTTTTAACTGTGACTCGCGGGGATAACCTGTCCACAGAGTGTCAGAGTTCATAGCGATGATTTCGTCAGTTGTTCTGCCGTAAACCATTGCACCGAGAGAGCCGTTACCAAGTGGTAATGCTTCAAGCCAGTTCTTGGCTTGTGATTTGTAAAAAAGATTTTTTGAATCGTTTATCATAGTGGAACACCGCCATTTTTTAATAATAGATTTATAATAAACTATTATTTATATAAAATCAATATTTTTAGTAGGTTTAGTGTTGTAAAATTTATAAATATGTGTTATATTCTAAAAAGGTTTTTATGCTATTTTGTGATAGGAGATTGGTGAAATGAAAACAGCACTCAAAAAAATTGATGCAAATAAGGTTGATTTTGATGCTTCTGTAAAATATATGGTTGATAAAATCACCGATATTTGTGAAGAAATCGGCCCTCGTGCACCCGGCAGCCCTGAGGAGCTTAAGGCTCAGCAGTCAATGGCAGAGGATTTGGAAAAATGGTCTGACAACGTTGAAATAGAAGATTTCACAGTTCATCGTCAGGCATTTATGGGCTTTATTCCCTTTACTGTTGGTATGGCTATTATTGCTACCTTCCTTTTCTTTACAAAGCCACTTATCGGTTTTATACTTACTATTCTTGCATTTATTCCTCTTGTTCTTGAGTTTTTAATGTACAAACAGTTTATTGACCCGCTTTTTAAAGGTCATCCTTCACACAATGTTATTGCTACCCGTAAAGCATCCGGTGAAACCAAAAAGAGAATTATTTTTGTTGGTCACGCTGATTCACAGTATGAGTGGATTCTTAACTACAAGCTTGGTGGAACAGGTATGAAGCTTTTCCTTATCCCTGCAGTGGTTGGTCTTATTGCACAGTGTATTGCAAGCTTTATAAAGTTTATTGTTATTGATGTTAAGGGTGTTGCCACTCCCGGTGCAGATACCTTCTTCCTTGTGGTTGGTATCATTCTTTGCATATTCCTTGTGCCTTATGTTGGCTTCCTTTTCTTCCAGAGTTACACAAAGAGCGTTCCCGGTGCAAACGATAACCTTTCAGGTTGCCTTGTTTCCATGTCTGTATTAAAACACCTTGCTGAGAGTGACGTTCGTTTTGAAAATACAGAAGTAAGAGTTATTCTTTCCGGTTCAGAGGAAGCAGGTCTTCGTGGTGCAAAGGCTTATGCCAAGGCACACGAAAGCGAACTCAAAGATATTGAAACAGTGGTTGTTGCATGTGATACAATGCGCGACCTTAAGGATATGGCGGTTTATGACCGTGACCTTAGCGGTACACTTCAGCACGACAAACAGGCAAAGGCTCTTGTTAAGGAGGCTGCACTTAACTGTGGACATGACATTCCTTATGCTTCTATTTACCTTGGTGCTTGTGATGCGGCTGCATTCACACAAAAGGGGATTAAAGCTACAGGCTTTGCTGCTATGGACCCCACACCACCACGCTACTATCACACACGCCTTGATACACCCGATAAGCTTGTGCCTGAGGCACTTGAAATTGGTGCAAAGGTACTTCTTGAAACCGCTTGTCTTTATGATGCAGAGGGTTTAAAATAATTTTTGTGGAGCAAGTATGAACTACATAATAATGGACCTTGAGTGGAACAACACTTACTGTAAAAAGAAAAAAGGTTTTATGAACGAAATTATCGAAATCGGTGCCGTTATGCTTAACGAAAACCTTGAGATTGTCGATGTGTTTTCAACCTTTATCAAAGCACAGTTGGGTAAAAAGCTTCACTCAAGAGTCAAAGAACTTACAAATATTACAAACGATGATATCAGCACAGGTGTACCATTCTCACAGACTATGGCACAGTTTCGCAAATGGTCTGCAGGAAGTGATAATGTTATCCTCACCTGGGGTGATACTGATATCCGTGTGCTTATTGAGAATTTTAAGTATTTCAACGGCATTTCATTTATTCCGTTTCTCAATAACTATGTCAATCTTCAAAAATATGCACAGGCTTTTATGAACATCTCAAAGGCAGACCAAATTGGTCTTTCTGCAGCTGCGGAGAAATTGGGTATCGATGTTGACAGCTATTCACTTCATCGTGCTCTTGATGACAGTCTTCTTACAGCGGATTTGTTCAGAAAGATTTACAATGAGCATATGCTTTCATCATATACATTGACCTGTGACACATCATTTTACTCAAAAATTACCTTTAAACCTAAGGTTATTACAGACATAAACAGTCCTCTTATTGATAAATCAAAGATGCGTTGTCTTTGTGATGTGTGCGGTTCCGGTTGTGAGCGCATTACGGATTGGAGAGTTATCAACCAGGCCTTCCGTGCCGTTTTCTATTGCAAAAAGTGTAAACGCAAAATCAGATTTACAATAAGATTCAAAGAATACTATGACAGGGTTGATATAAAATCATCATCTGTACCATTTATTGAAAAGAAAGAAATCACCGTTGTTGCTAAGGAAAGCACACAGGAGCAACCTGCAACCATAGAGGCGAATTCGGAGGAATAATTATGACAACACCCATTAAATTACAACCTGTTTTTAAAGAAATCGTGTGGGGCGGTAACCGTCTTAAGAATGATTACGGCTTCGAGTCCGACCTTAATAATATTGCTGAAGCTTGGATGCTCTGTGCACGTGAAGATGGCGATAACATTATTGTTAACGGTGATAACGCAGGTAAATCCTTTACTGCATTTATAAAGGAAAACAAAGCACTTCTCGGTACAAAGGGTGCTAAATACGAGGAATTTCCTTTGCTTATCAAGTTCATTGATGCTAAAGCTGACTTGTCTGTACAGGTTCACCCTGATGATGATTATGCACGTATCCACGAGAACAGTTATGGTAAAACCGAGGCTTGGTACATTCTTGACTGTGATGAGGGTGCTCAGCTTATTTATGGCTTCAACAAGGAGCTTACAAGTGACGAATTCAAGAAATCAATCGAGGATAATACATTCCTTGATTATGTAAATAAAGTGAACGTTAAGAAAGGTGACGTGTTCTTCATCAGTGCAGGTACACTTCACGCTATCGGTAGCGGTATTTTACTTGCAGAGGTTCAACAGAACTGCAACACAACATACAGAGTGTATGACTACAACAGAATGGTAAACGGCAAGCCCCGTGAGCTTCACGTTGAAAAGGCTATTGACGTTACAGACACAGTTCCTCCCACAAGGGGCGGTGACCCTGACAGTGCGCCTGTTGTTAAAGGTGATGCAACAGAACAGGCTCTTTGTCAGTGCGAATTCTTTAAAATGGATACACTTGATGTTGATGGCAAGTATGATTTTGCAGTTACAGAGGAAAGCTTTGTTTCTGTACTCGTTCTTGAGGGTGAGGGCAAGGTTAATTCACTCACAGCAAAAGCAGGTGACAGCTTCTTCCTTCCTGCAGGTGAGTACAATGCACTTATCGAGGGCAAAATCAAGGTTCTTATCAGCACATTATAATTTTGAATTACTATTTCAGGTGAGTTTATGTCATTGTTGACTGCTCAAAACTTAACATTTGGTTTTCTTGACGGCGTCTTGTTTAAAGGCGCCGCATTTAAGGTTGAGGATAATGACCGCATCGGTCTTATTGGTTGTAATGGGTGCGGTAAAACCTCACTTTTTAAACTGATAACAGGTGAATATTCACCTAATGAAGGCGGTATTGTAAGGGGTAAGGATGTCCGTATCGGTTATATGGAGCAGTACCTTGACTGTGACGATAATCAGACCCTTTATGGTGAAGCTCTTACTGTTTTTAATGACGTCATTGAAATGGAGCTTCAGTTAGCCGAAATCAATAAACAACTGCTCCAAAGCAGTGATATTGCACTCATAGAAAAGCAACTTCGACTTACTGAGGAAATAGAGCGTCGTGACGGCCTTGTCTATGAAGCAAAGACAAAATCGTCCTTGTTGGGTCTCGGCTTTAAGGAGGAGGATTTGACAGCACGTGTTAGTACGTTGAGCGGTGGACAACGCTCAAAGCTTTCGCTTTGTAAATTACTGCTTTCAAATGCAAATCTCCTTTTACTCGACGAGCCTACGAACAACCTTGACGTGGATGCAATTAACTGGCTCGAGGACTTCCTTATGAAGTACCGCGGTGCATTTATCGTTGTTTCCCACGACAGATATTTCCTTGACAAGGTTACATCATCTACAATGGAGATTGCTCACGGTAAAATAATGCTCACAAAGGGCAATTACACCGTTTTTCAGAAGCTTAAGGCAGAACGTGAGCTTACAATAGAGCGTGAATATGAAAAGACTATGACCGAAATCAAACGTATTGAGGGCATAATCGAGCAACAGAAACGCTTTAACCAGGAGCGTAACTATATCACTATCGCAAGTAAGCAAAAACAAATTGACAGACTTAAGGAGACGCTTATTTTACCTGATAAAGCACTCAAAAGCGTCAATTTCAGCTTTAAAACAGACTTAAGAGCAGGGGATGAGGTGCTTATTGTTGAGGACCTTTCCAAGTCATTCCCGGGTAAGGCTCTTTTCAAAAATTTTAATTTAAAAATATTCCGCGATGACAGAATATTCCTGTTGGGTCCAAATGGTTGCGGTAAGTCAACCTTCCTTAAGATTATTAACCGTGAACAGACACCCGATGGAGGTGTTTTCCGATTCGGCTCCAATGTGAAGGTTGGCTATTTTGATCAGAATATTGACAAGCTGGATTCGGGTAAAACCGTTCTTGACGAAGTGTGGGATATGTACCGCTTTATGACAGAAACGGAGATAAGAAATGCCCTTGCGATGTTCCTGTTCCGTGGGGAGGATGTTTATAAAAAGGTTTCACTACTGAGTGGTGGTGAACGAGCAAAGATTTCACTTCTTAAAATTATGCTTGCAAGACCGAATTTCCTTATACTTGACGAGCCCACCAACCACCTTGATATTACATCACGTGAGGTGCTTGAAAATGCACTTTGCGACTTTGACGGCACACTTCTCGTTGTTTCCCACGACAGATATTTTATAAATAAGCTGTCAAGCAGAATTATCCACCTGACACACGACGGTGCTGTCAGCATTGACGGTAATTATGACAACTATCTTGCTTTTAGGGAAAATCAACAGGTGAACGAGGTTAAACAAACCGTAAAAAAACCTGTTGTCAATGACTACAAGCTCCGCAAGGAACAAGCAAGTCTTGAAAGAAAGCGTAAAACACGAATCAATAAAATCGAAGCAGAAATAAGTGAGCTGGAGGATAAAATCCAATCACTGCAAAATCTGCTTTCCACACCTGAGGTTACTGCAGATTACGAAAAACTATTGTCTGTTACGGCAGAGCTTGACGAAAATAAAAATAATCTTGATAACCTATACATTGAGTGGGAAGAACTACAAACTGAAGAATAACAGAATATTCCTGAAATCACCCGCATAATAATTTGTGGGTGATTTTTTATGAATAAAAACAAAAAGGACTATCTTATTTACACTATCGGATTGCAAATTATTGTCTGTATTTTGCTTTTTGGAGCAGTTTATGGCTTGAAAAAGACTAATTCTGATATTTATAAAACAGTTAAAGAGGAGTATTTCGATAACATTCATGAAAACATCGAACTGAAGGACTATATTCCGAGCGGTACAACGGAAGTGGCGACAACTGAACAAACTACAGAAGAACCCGTAACTGCTGGTGTTATAATCGATGATACAACAGAAGCCGAATCACAAACAATGCTTACTGCAGTGGTAAATGCACAAGGCGGTGTAGATTACGGGGTTGAGGATGAAAATGATATTCCTGATAATGTTTCTGTAAATAATTATACCCTGAGTCAGAATATGTTTCTGCCGCTTAAGGGGAGCATAACATCACCGTTCGGCCTTCGTATTCACCCAATCAGTGGTAAACCCCGCTTTCATGCAGGTATTGATATAGCCGCATCTACAGGAACGCCCATATACAGCGCATTCGACGGCAAGGTCGTTTATTCGGGCTATGACCAATGGAATGGCAATTATCTGAAGATTCAACATGAGAATAATATAATGACTGTTTATTGTCATTGCGAAACGCTTAACGTTAAAAAGGGTGATACTGTTAAAGCGGGACAAATGATTGCTACTGTTGGGTCAACCGGCTCGTCAACGGGTCCTCATCTGCATTTTGAGTTGAGGATAAACAATGTCTCTTATGACCCTCAGAGTGCTCTTAAAACGGCCATAAATGAGGTTTAAAGCAGGTAATACGGATGTTGTTGTAAGCTTTTCGTTTTTTGCTTTGATTTTACTGTCTTGTGTATGGAAAAATAATGGTGTTTTTCTTATTTCTTTAATTACGTCACTACTGCACGAGGTTGTGCACTTGTTGTTTATTCTCGTTTTGGGTGCAGACATTGAAATGATACGCTTTTCTTTAATGGGTGGTGAAATCAAACGAGGGAAAAAAGCTATCGGCAATATCAGTGAAGCACTTATCAGCCTTAGTGCACCTATTGTAAATATTATAATAGGAATAATTTTGTTGACGATAAACACTCATAGTCAATGGGGCGAAATAAATTTACTTGTTGGATTATTTAATATATTGCCATACGAAACCTTTGACGGAGGTAGGGGGATACAGTACCTTTTGAAAGGGAGTTTCAGTGAAAAAACTATAAATAAAATTATCTTTGTTGCGTCATTTGGCGTTTGTTTTTTCTTTTTAGTAATTAACGGATATATGATAAAAAATAATCGGAATAATGTATTTTTCCTGGGGATGAGCGTATATTTGTTGATTTTACTTGTGTTTAAGTTGTTCTGCTCCTCGGACAATCAGCTTGATAATCTGTAATAATTATTAAGATTTTGTAATAAGTGTTGCATATTTTTTAGTTTTGGTTATAATGTGCTTATGGGTAAATTGAGTTACTCTGTAAATAATAATAAAATATTTTAAAAATATATTTAGTAACGGTATTTTTATGGAAAAGCTTTTTAAATCAAAAAAATCTTTGAAACAAATTAACGCTATACGTGAGTTTCTGCTCACAGACAGGTTTAAGTTGATCCTGTTTGTTATTGCAGGTGTTTTTGCAATACTTCACTCTATGTATCCCAAGGAGCATTATCACATCTGGGGTACAGTTGTACTTGCTTACATAACAGGCTTTTGTTGGTTGTTTTCAGGTGATATATTTGCTATGCTTACACCTGCACTGTTTACATATCTTATAGCCATACGGTGTTACAATAGTTTAAATGACTTTTTAAGTATCTGGTGGCTGCTTGTACCTGTTGTTGCAATGGCATTATTTAACATTATTATTTATGCCAAAAAGCCTACTATAAAGGGCTCTCAGTTCAAGCCTATGCTCTTTGCATCCATAGCTGTAACGCTTGGCGGTATTGGATTTATATCTGCCAAGGAGTATTTTGCGGGTTCAGCTATTTATCATATGCTTGGTATGGGCTTTGGAATGCTCCTGATATATTGCTATTTCTATGCAAAAATTGAGGTTGATAAAGAGCATTCTTTAATAGAAAGCCTTACAAGCCTTATGGTTGTTGTCGGCTTGTTCGCGTCCTTTATGGTGTTGGCCCACTATGTTATAAATATTGATCTTGTGCTTGAAAAGGGCGGTATTTTCTTCATCAGATGGCGTAATAATGCATCCACAATACTTATGCTTGCCACACCATTTGCTTTCCTTTTAGGTAACAAAAAGCCATATGCTACCATTCTTGCCTTTATCTTTTATATGGCAATGCTCCTTACAGGCTCTCGCGGAGGTATGGTTTTCGGCTCAATCGAGATGGTTATGTGCATAGTTATGTTTGTGCTTTATGACCGTCGCAGAAGACTTGCTTATGTTATTATATGCGGATGTGTACTTTTCGGTGCTCTTATATTTGCCCCGCAGATTGTAGGATTTCTCAATAACACACTTGTTCGTCTGCTTGATGTTCTTAACGACTTCCTTCTTGGTGGTGCTGAGGCAGACCTTGAAACCCGTGTTAAGCACTATGCACGAGGTATTGAGGACTTTTTCAACAGACCTATATTCGGTACAGGACTCGGCTACATGGGTAACCGTGACATATTCAAGAACAAACCCGGTGCTCTTTGTTGGTATCATTGTGAACCGATACAGATTGCCGCAAGCTTCGGTGTTGTTGGTATTGCAGCATTTGTTTATCAGTTTATCAAAAGATTGTCACTTATATGGAAAAAAGCAACTCTTTTCAATATGACAATATTCCTTTCATATTTCAGCCTTGAAATGATGTCACTTGTTAACCCCGGAATCCTCTGTCCTATGCCTTATCTTCTCCTCGTAATCCTTTTCCTCATTATTGTTGAAAAGTGTGATGACGGTGAAGAGCAGGAGAAAATCCCGATCCTCAAAAAAGTAAAGAAAGTCTTGGGTATCAAGAAAAAATCATCATAATATTAAATTTTCACTGTGTATCATAAATGGTACACAGTGTTATTTTTTAATGCTTTTTGCTTGATTATTTAACGCAATTATTGTAAAATATTTATATATTTTATACGGAGTTGTAATTGTATGCTGAAAAATAAAATTGAGAGTGTTTTACCACTTGTTCAGAAACCTGCAAGATATACAGGCGGCGAACTGAACTCAGTTGTAAAAGATAAAAATAACATTGACCTTAGGTTTGCATTCTGCTTTCCTGATACCTACGAAATCGGTATGTCACACCTTGGTATGAAAATACTTTACAGCCTTATTAACAGTAAGGAAAATTATTGGTGTGAGCGTGTTTTTGCGCCTGATACTGATATGGAAGCCGTAATGCGCGAGAAGGATATTCCGCTTTTCGGTCTTGAGAGCCGTGATGCTCTTACTGACTTCGATGTTATCGGCTTTACACTTCAATACGAGCTTTGCTACACTAATGTTCTTAATATGCTTGATCTTGCCAAGGTTCCTCTCAGAGCGTGTGACCGTGGTGATACACTTGGTGTGCCCGTTGTTATTGCGGGTGGTCCATGTATCTGTAATCCCGAACCCGTAGCAGAATTCTTTGATGCTGTGCAAATAGGTGAGGGTGAGGAAATGATGATAGATTTCCTTGACCTTCTCAATGAATATAAAAAGCAGGGTAAATCACGTAGCGAGTTTCTCAAAGCTGCATCACAGATAAAGGGTATATATGTGCCTTCGCTTTATGATATTTCCTATGGCGATGATGGTATCGTTTCATCAATCAAGCCCCTGGAAAATGCTCCTGCACAGGTTGACAAGAGGGTAGTGCACGACCTTGATTCAATCTTCTATCCCGAAAAATTTGTTGTTCCTTTTGTTGAGGTTGTTCACGACAGAGTTGTACATGAGATTTTCCGTGGCTGTATCCGTGGCTGCCGTTTCTGTCAGGCAGGCTTCTGGTACAGACCAATCCGTGAAAAGTGTGTTGAAACAATCAGCAAACAGAGTCAAAAACTGACCTGCACAAGCGGTTACGACGAGCTTTCACTCTGTTCACTTTCAAGTAGTGACTACACAAAAATTACGGAGCTTCTTGAGGAGCTTCTCGGTTGGGCAGTACCGCAAAAGGTAAATGTTGCTTTACCCTCATTGAGAATTGATAATTTCTCTGATGAGCTTAAGGAAAAACTTGCACTTGTAAGGCGTTCGGGTCTTACCTTTGCAGCTGAAGCGGGTACACAGAGAATGCGCGATGTTATTAACAAAAACATTTCCGAGGAGGAAATTCTTGATACCTGCCGTAAGGCTTTTGTGGGCGGTTGGACTGCGGTTAAGCTCTATTTTATGATAGGTCTGCCCACTGAAACCGAGGATGATGTTATCGGTATAAATCAACTTGCACAGAAGGTTGTTGACGAGTTTTATAACAATCCCGACAAACCCAAGGGTAAAGGTGTGAATGTAAGTGCAGGTGTTTCGTCCTTTGTTCCCAAGCCCTGCACACCATTCCAGTGGGAACCTATGGACACACGCGAGGAGCTTAAGCGCAAACAGGCGCTTCTCCTTGAAACCTGCAAAACCAAGAAGGTGACATTCCGTTTCCATAACACAGACCTTACTTTCCTCGAGGGTGTTTTTGCCCGCGGTGACAGAAGACTTTCACATGTTATTGAAACAGCATACAGGAACGGTTGTACCTTTGACAGTTGGGATGATAAATTCAATATGCAGGGTTGGATGGATGCTTTTGAAGCCTGTAATATTGACCCTGAATTTTATACAAAGCGTAAACGTGAATATACGGAAATTCTTCCTTGGGATCACATCAATTCAGGTATCCGAAAGGACTTCCTTATAAAAGAAAACGAAAAGGCAAAGAATGCCCAGACCACACCGCATTGCCGTCAGCAATGTGCAGGCTGTGGCTCTAATAAGCTTAACGGAGGTGATTGTGATGCGCTCGGTTCGTATATGGTTTAATAAAAAAGATACTGCCAAGTACATCTCACACCTTGATATAACCAGATGTATGACAAGAGCTTTCAGAAGAACTGATATTCCTCTGTGGTACACGGAAGGGTTTAATCCCCATCCGTATCTTATGTTCGGTCAGCCATTGCCTTTGGGTGTAGAGGCACTTCGTGAACCCCTTGATATAAGACTCAATGATGATAATTACCCTGATGAAAGGGTTATTGAGCAGTTAAATTCAGTTATGGTGCCCGGTATGGAGTTCCTTGAAATCAAAGCACCTCAATTTAAAGCCACGGAGATATTCTCAGCAGATTACGTTGTGGAAATACCTGATGTTGATGACCCCCGTGCACTTGCAAAAAGAATTGCAGATGTAGTTGAGGCAGGGAATATCACCTATGAGAAGAAGGTGAAAAAAGGCGGTTTCAAAACAATCAATGCCTCGGAACACCTTAACAATTTCAAATATGATTATACAAAGGATTCTGTAAAGCTTACCTTTAATTTACCTGCAGGTAATGATTTTACAATCAATCCCGTAAGCTTCTGCAATGCTTTGTTTGAAAAGCTTGGAGAAAGCGGTATTCTCCACAGAATTACCCGCCGTAAAATACTTATGAAGGACGGCACTGAATTCAGATAAAATAATCTATAAATCACTCGTTGTGCATATATTTTAATGGTGATTTATTTGAAAAAACTGTATTTTCTTATTATACCGGTTGTTATTTGTGCAATAGTTTTCACATCTTCCTTCGGATTCTATGATAATCATTCCGCCGAGGCAGACACAAAGTTGAATACTGTAATACCTACCATTATCATTGACCCGGGTCATGGGGGTTTTGACGGTGGTACTCAGACAAATGACGGCTTCCCTGAAAAGGATATAAACCTTGCAATATCACTATATCTTAAAAGGATACTTGATTTATGGGGGTATAATACAGTAATTACCCGCGAAAGCGACATTTCCCTTGAGGATTCGGGTTTAACCACAATCCGACAGAGGAAAAAGTCGGATATACACAACAGAATGGCACTTATGGATAGTATTGATAACGCTGTATTTGTCAGTATTCATCAGAATCACTATTCTGTCGAACGGTATAGCGGTGCACAGGTCTTTTATTCACGCAATTTTTCTGAGGAAAGCTGCGAACTTGCCGAGCATATACAGGAAAGCATCGTTTCTATGCTTCAGCCTGACAACACACGCTTGGTGAAAGAATGTGGTGATTCGGTTTATCTTATGTATAACTCGGTTAAACCCGCTGTGCTTGTGGAATGTGGCTTTCTGTCAAACAACGAGGAATCGGAATTACTTAAAACAGATACTTACAGACGTAAAATGGCGTTCTGTATTGCAGTAGGAATACAAAATTTTACTTTAGGTGAGTTTTATGGCTAAAAATAAAACCATATTTGTATGTAGCGAATGTGGCTACGAGTCTGCCAAATGGTATGGCAAATGTCCATCCTGCGGTGAGTGGGACACTCTCAATGAGGAGCAGATAATTGTTGAATCAAGCAAGTCTGCCAGAAACAGATTAACCCACAATAGCGGTGTTGCTCTCAGATTGGAGCAAATTGACTCATCCACGGAGCTTCGATATGATACAGGAATAGGGGAGTTGAACCGTGTTCTCGGTGGTGGACTTGTTAAAGGTTCACTCGTGCTCCTTTGCGGTGATCCGGGTATCGGCAAATCCACCATTCTGTTGCAGCTGTGTCAGTATATTGCTTCCGGCTTCTCCTTGCTCTACGTGTCCGGTGAGGAGTCTGCTTATCAGATTAAGATGAGGGCAAAGCGCCTTGGTGTTGCTAACGATAAGCTTGCTGTTATGTGTGAAACAGATGCGGAAATCATCTGTGAATACATCAAAAATGAGAAACCTGACATTGTTATGATTGACTCGGTGCAGACAATGAGTATTTCCGAGGTCAATTCATCAGCAGGTAGCGTTACACAGGTTCGTGAATGCACAAACCTCTTTATGCGAACTGCCAAGAACAATGATGTTAGCATCATTCTCGTAGGTCACGTCAATAAGGACGGCAACATTGCAGGACCAAAAGTTCTCGAACATATCGTTGATACTGTTCTCTATTTTGAAGGCGAACGCAATCTGTCGTACAGAATACTTCGCGCTGCCAAAAACCGTTTTGGTTCAACCAATGAGATTGGTGTTTTTGAAATGACTAATAAGGGTCTTGTTGAAATAGAAAGTCCGTCACTGGCAATGATTTCGGGCAGACCAATAAATGTTTCGGGCACTTGTGTAACTTGCCTTATAGAAGGCTCCAGACCCATTCTCGCAGAAGTTCAGGGTCTTGCCACCGCCTCGGGTTTTGGTAATCCACGCAGAATGGCTGCAGGCTTTGACTACAACAGAATGGCAATGCTTATTGCAATCCTTGAAAAAAGAGCCGGTTATTTCCTTGGAAATATGGATTGCTACGTTAACATTGTTGGCGGTCTTAAGGCGGACGAACCTGCCAGTGACCTTGCGGTTGCGCTTTCCATTGTTTCAAGCCTTAAGGATGCAGTCATTGACAGTAGCACAATCGCCTTTGGTGAAATTGGTCTTGCAGGAGAAATCCGCACCGTAAATAACTGTGAAAAGCGTATCCGTGAATGTGAACGATTAGGCTTTAAAAAGTGTATTATACCTCGTCAGAATATTGCAAAATTGCCTAAGGGAGAATTTAAGGATATTGAAATTATCGGTGTTCGCAATGTTCGTGAGGCTTTTGAGGCGGCGGTTGATTGATGAGGCTTATAATCGGTGAGAAGTATTCCCGCGAAATTGAGGAATTGACAGAGCTTGGTTGTGAAGTTATTACATTTAAAGCCAATTCAGAACTCGACCATGAAATAGAGTCCCACGCGGATATTAACTTCTTTAACTGCAACAACGGACAAATCATATTGAGTGATGCAGTAAAAGGGGAGATAGAGCCCTTTTTGACAGGTTATGACCTTGTTGAATGTAAAGGTATAAAGTCACCATATCCAAGTGATGTAAAGCTTAATTGTGCTGTTATAGGTGACCTTGTGCTTTGCAATACAAAGTTTGTCGCAAGGGAGATTAAATCTTTTTGTGAAACAAATAACCTTAAACTGCTACATACCAACCAAGGCTACAGCAAGTGCTCGGTATGTGTACTGAATGATAGTGCGATAATAACTGAAAATAGCGCTATCGCCTCTTTGTTAAAAAATTGTCAAATAGACGTTCTACATATAAATGAGGGTTATGTAGCTTTATCAGATGTTCACCATGGGTTTATCGGTGGAGCCTCGGGGATGATAAATGACCACACTATTTATTTCAGTGGCGATATATCATCACATCCGGATTATGAAGATATTATAAAATTCCTTGATAAATACCATATTAAACCTGTATTTAATAAATCTCGCAAATTATATGATTTCGGCGGTTTTATCAGACTATAACAATTTCATTATAAAAATATTGATAAAACTCACGAATTACTTGTTATTCAGTTAAAATAACCTGTAATATATAAAATATTGAAAAATTCCATCGAATCAGTTTTTTCTGAATGATGGAATGTATGTTTCGAAAATTTCTATTCGATGAGAAAGGAAATACAAAATGAAGAATCCTGAGAAAAACGCTGCAGCAAAGCTTGGCTACACAATTACAATGGTAATAGTAGGAACTGCAATATTAGTTTGTATGAAAAAATATACAAAGTAATAAATATCTTTGATTACATAATTATTGCACAAATATGTATTTGCATACTTAATTATATGATTTAAAGGTTCATTCTGATCATAAGTGCAGTAAATGGATGCATATCAACGTATAGATGCAAATAACAGTGTAAAGCGCATACTATATTGTATTTTACTCAAATAAGTACATTTTCCATTTTTCACGTGTTTTCCTCTCACCCCACTTTCACAAAACTTTAATTTTGCGAAACTCAATATATAAAAAAGAATGGGGTGCGGTTAGATTTGGTTTTTGGATTGCGGTGCATTTTGGGGGTATTCCCTGTCTTTGAAATTGTAAAGCAGGACTATTTGAATGCGATTCTTCCTTTAGTACGTTGGGTTGTTTTTGAAACCTAACATCTATCCGCTATTTACTAAACGTAAAATTATAATTTGATTTGCCCCTAGATTTATAATTTATCATTTATTATTTAAAATTAAAATTCTTAAGAAAGGTTGGTGTTTTTTTTGAAAAAAGAGAATTTCACGTACATATTCCCTTCGTATGTTGTTGAATTTTTGAATTACTATTCTGTTGTCAAGAATCGTTCTGACCTTACAGTTCGTGAATACGCCAATGATTTACTCACTTTCTTAAGATTTCTCAAAATAATCCGTGGGTTTGTTTCCAAGGAAACACCTTATGATGAAATCATCGTTAATGATATTACACTTGAAACAATCGCAGGTGTTTCACTTAACGATGCCTATATGTTTATGGTGTACTGCAAGGATAATCGTGGTAATAACGAGCGTACACGAGCACGTAAGTCAACAACATTACGTATTTTTTACAAATACCTCACTGTGCAGAAGCGCCTTATTGATGACAATCCCCTGCAGGAGCTTGATTCCCCCAAAATAAAAAAGACTCTGCCCAAGTACCTT
The DNA here is from genome assembly GCA_045643925.1 of Acutalibacteraceae bacterium. Taxonomy (GTDB): domain Bacteria; phylum Bacillota; class Clostridia; order Oscillospirales; family Acutalibacteraceae; genus DTU089. The sequence goes on from JAZRFZ010000056.1 coordinate 16,700, forward strand.
ACACTTGACGAGAGTCTTATGTTGCTTAATTCTGTTGACGGTAAATTCAAGGAACGGGATTACTGCATTATTACACTCTTTTTGAACTGTGGTTTGCGCCTTTCAGAGCTCTGTTCACTTAATCTTACGGATATACGCTCAAACAACACCCTTACGGTTACAGGTAAAGGTAACAAGGAACGTACAATTTACCTTAACAATGCCTGTATAGACGCAATCAACGCTTACCTACCCTACCGCCCTGTTGACGGTATAAAGGACAAAAACGCCCTGTTTATAAGCCGTCAGAAGAGCCGTATCAATCCACGAAGCGTACAGATTATCATTGACAATGCGCTTAAAAAAGCGGGTCTTGGTGACCGTAAGCTATCAACCCATAAGCTCAGGCACACTGCCGCCACACTTATGTATCAGCACGGCAATGTTGATGTACTGGCAATTAAGGAGATTCTTGGTCACGAAAGCCTGAGTACAACTCAGATTTACACCCATATTGTGGATGAACAACTAAAAAAGGCATCCGAGGCTAACCCCTTGAGTCAGGTCAAAGCACCCAAAAGACCTGATATTGCCTTGGAAACGCCCGATTTACCCGAGGAAACCGAATAAATCACCCGTTATAACGAAGGTTAAGGTACTCAAAATGGCAGCAATGGCCATTGGCAACACCATAAACAGGTGTTTAAGTGAATAGTCCTTCAGCGCATTGTCCTTTCGTTCTGTTTTGGGGTAAATCAGGACTGAAAATATATAATTTGATAACTCACTACCGTAGCAGCAACATCTTATAAGTGTGGCTGCTGCGATTGCATTACAAGGAATATTTACACAGCACCAAAATAATATTCCCCGAAGTGCGAAGCCTGAATAAAACTGTGCCGCACATACGCCTGAATACACACCTAACACTATGGGTGATAGATACAGAAACGGCACACCTACACCACACATACCAAAAACATAATTATATACGAGCAACACAAGTAAAGGTACAAATACACCACAGAAATTCCCAAAAAAGCTACTTTCCTTTTTGGCGATTAAGTGGTTATTTATGAGTGTATTGAAGAAATGGTGCCACGAGTCACTGCCTTTTTGAGAAAGCATTACCCCAAATACTATTCCACATATGAATAAACACAGGAAAATTATACTTTTATAATCCGTAAAGGATGGTCTGTTTTTTCTGAATTTGTGAGCACCTATAACTACGCTTTTTTTCAACATATCATTTACCTCTTATAAATTTGCTCCTGCTATCCCCCCTGCTATGCCACAGGCAATAGATAATGGCACAACATACAGGATACTTGATGAAATATTGAACCTCATAAAACAAAGGAGTGCAACCATTATAAGGATGCAGAAAACCCCTCCGCCCAGTGCTCCGTTGGTGATTCCCCTGCCCTTTATATGGCGGTATGAACTGAAACCGCACATAAACGCACCAAGACCAAGTGAAATATACGCAAACGCCTTATAAAAAGCCGAAAATGAGCCGTTATTCATAAGAAGAAAACTCAACACACTTAACAAAACAGATGCTACTATGAACCCTTTAAGGGCAGATAACATATAGTTTACAGGTGTACTGAAATTCTTTTTGTTTTTTGTAGTTTTGTTTCTTTTAGTTTTTAATATTTCAGGCATAAAAAAACCCCCGCATATCTTATGGTTAAGAATATGCGAGGGAAATTCATTTTAGAATTATTTTTCTTCGGGAATATCGTTAACTGATTCTTCGGGAACATCGTCGTTTTTAACTTCGATGGTCTTCTTTGACTTTCTGCCGTTAACCTTCTCGTTGATAGCGTCTTTTTCAGACTTTGCCTTCTTTGCATCCTCTGCAGCTTTTCTCTCTGCAGCCATACGGTCGTTTGCAGTGTTGTTTGTCTGGATAGCCCAACGCTGGAATTTAAGCTTTGTTCTGTCTGCGCCTGTTTCGATAACAATGCTGTCATCCTTAACAGTGATAACTCTGCCCATGATACCACCGATTGTTGTGATTTCATCACCAATCTGGATAGAGTCACGCATATTCTGCTCTTCCTTCTGTTTCTTCTTCTGGGGACGAATTGTAAGGAAGTACATAGCAACAAAGAGAATACCCATAAGGATAATGGGGCTAAAGGGACTACCTGCTGCTGCGCCACCCTCTGCACCTGTTGTAGCTGTGCCGGAACTACCGAAAAGATTAAAGGCATTGATGAATGAGTAAATCATAGTAAAAATCCTCCAAAAATTAAATACTTGGATATTATAACTAATTTATTATAATAATACAATAGTTTTTTAAAATTATTATTTGAAGAGCAAAGCCTTACCTCCCTATCCCTAGGGAGGGGGACCAAAATCTTTGATTTTGGTGGTGGGTAGTTCCATTATCCTCATTTCTTCAGTTGGATAGGAACATCAACACCCAGTTCTTTCGCTCTGTCAATACAACTGTGATAAATCATTGTTTCAGTATCACTCAACTTTTTATTTATGTCACTATTATAAAACCTCAGTAACTTATATCCTTCTTTTTGTAAAAAACATTCTCGACGCTTTTCATAATCAAGATTTTCTTCAAAGAAATGTTGTTCACCGTCGATTTCAATAATAATTTTTAGTTTCGAACAGTAGAAATCAACTATATATGGACCAATAACTACTTGTCTTTTAAATCGTGGCTCAAGTTTTTTGAGGTACAAGTGCCACAATTTACCCTCTTCCTCCGTAGGTTGTTTACGCATTGTGGTTGCGCGTTCAACTAACTCGTGGGTTATATCTTTGTTTTTCATATTTTTTGTTTTATCTGAGTGAAGTGTGGCAGTAAACTGAACTACCCACCACCACGACTACGCTTTGCTTCGTCGCGGTCCCCCTCCCTTGGGAAAGGGAGGTAAGGCTTCGCATTATTTTAAATTCTCGTATCCAACAAATCAACATACTTATTCTTAAACTCCGTAAATGTGCCGTTATCAAGCTCATCGCGGATACGTTTCATAAGGTTGTTGTAGAAATAGAGGTTATGCATAACCGCAAGTCTCATTGCAAGCATCTCTTTTGCCTTGAACAGATGGTGCAGATATGCACGTGAGAACTTCTGGCAAGTAGGACAATTACACTCAGTGTCAATGGGAGTGTCGTCAGTTGCATACTTTGCGTTGTTCATATTGATAATTCCGTTCCATGTGAACAGGTGTCCATGTCGTGCATTACGTGACGGCATTACGCAGTCAAAAATATCAACACCACGGCTTACGCCCTCGATGATGTTGCCGGGTGTACCTACACCCATAAGATAACGGATTTTGTCCTTGGGCATAAATGGTTCAACAGCACTGATGATGCGGTACATATCCTCCTTGGGCTCACCTACCGCAAGACCGCCGATAGCATAACCGTCAAGGTCAAGGTCTGCGATAATCTTCATATGCTCAATACGTAAATCATCGTATGTTGCGCCTTGATTTATACCAAAAAGCAACTGGTTCTTGTTGATTGTATCATCAAGGGAGTTAAGACGTGCCATCTCATTTTTGCACCTTACAAGCCAACGAGTTGTACGGGCAATGGAGTCCTTGGCATAGTTGTATTCTGCAGGATTTTTCACACATTCATCAAATGCCATGGCAATGGTTGAGCCAAGGTTTGATTGAATCTGCATACTCTCCTCGGGACCCATAAAAATCTTCTTGCCATCCACGTGAGAGTTAAAGGTAACGCCTTCCTCCTTGATTTTGCGAAGACCTGCAAGTGAAAAGACCTGAAAACCACCACTGTCGGTGAGTATAGGACCATTCCAGCCGGTGAATTTATGCAGACCACCAAGCTCTTTTATAAGCTTGTCACCGGGTCTTACATGCAGGTGGTATGTATTGCAAAGCTGTACCTGACAATCAATATCCTTAAGGTCATAGGCAGATAAACCGCCCTTTATTGCTCCACAGGTGGCAACATTCTGAAAAGCAGGGGTTTGTACTGTACCGTGAACTGTTGTAAATTCACCACGACGGGCATTCCCCTCTTGTTTTAATAATTTATACATTTTTTACCTCGCAAACTTAAGTAATAAGCATACAGTCACCGAATGAGAAAAATCTGTATTTTTCATCCACGGCTTCTTTGTAAGCAGTTAAAGTTTTGTCATATCCGTAAAGTGCACTGACTAACATTATAAGGGTGCTTTCGGGCAGGTGAAAATTGGTTAACAGACCGTCGATGCACTTAAATTTATATCCGGGATAAATGAAAATGTCTGTAAATCTGTCATCCTCACGGATTTCACCACAGAATGTGGCGGCACTTTCAAGGGTACGACAGCTTGTTGTACCAACGGCAATAACTCTACCACCCTCTGTCTTTGTTTTGTTGATTAAATCAGCAGTTTCTTTGGGGAGATGGTAATGTTCGGAGTGCATTTTGTGGTCTTCAATCTTATCAGCCTTAACAGGACGGAAGGTTCCAAGACCAACATGGAGTGTCACATAGCCGATGTTAACACCCATATTCTTAAGCTTTTCAAGGGTTTCATCGGTAAAATGAAGTCCTGCGGTGGGTGCTGCGGCGGAACCTAGCTCCTTAGAATATACTGTCTGATAACGCTCCTTATCCTCCAACTCTGCGGTAATGTAATGCGGCAGAGGCATCTGTCCGATTTTGTCAAGGATTGAGAAAATGTTGTCGCTCTTGTCATAAGAAAACCTGATAATTCTGTTGCCGTTTTCAAGAACTTCCTCAACACGACACTCCAAAATACCGTCACCAAAGGTGAACTCTGCCCCCTCCTTTGCTCTCTTACCGGGTCCTGCAAGAGTTTCCCACAGGTCGGTTTCAATCTGATTAAGGAGCAAAAATTCTACGTTAGCACCGGTTTCCTTTTTAGTGCCGTAAATACGGGCAGGTAAAACCCTTGTATTGTTGAGAATAAGGCAATCACCGGGTCTGAAATAGTCACAGATGTCGTAGAAATGCTTGTGCTCAATGGAATTATTCGCTTTTGACAGAACCATCATACGTGAATGGTCGCGGGGCTCTATGGGATGCTGTGCAATAAGCTCCTCGGGTAAATCATAGAAAAAATCTGATTTATTCATATCTATTCCTTTATTTTCTTATAATAATTTTCATAAAATGTTGACTTAACTTTGGCATATATGGTATTATACATAAGTTAAAAAGCGGATTATATTATAATTCATTTATCACACATTTACAAGAGTAATTTTTGATATGGAGGTATTTACGATGAAAAAGTATAAAGTTGGTATCATCGGTGCAACCGGTATGGTTGGTCAGCGTTTTGCTCTTTTACTCAATGAGCACCCCTGGTTTGATGTAACTGTACTCGCAGCATCATCTCGTTCTGCAGGTCAGACATACAAGGAGGCCCTCGGTGACCGTTGGTGTATGGAGGAGCCCACACCTGCAAAGTATCTTGATATGACAATCCTCGATGCTGAAAAGGATATCGAGAAGATTGCATCAGAAGTTGACTTCGTTTTCTGCGCAGTTAACCTTAGCAAGGACGAAACAAAGCTCCTTGAGGAAAAATATGCAAAGGCCGAGTGCCCTGTTGTTTCAAACAACTCTGCTCACCGTATGACAGCCGATGTTCCTATGGTTGTTCCGGAGCTTAACCCCGAGCACATCGAGGTTATCAAGTCACAGAGAGAGCGTCTTGGCACAAAGCGTGGCTTTATTGCGGTTAAGTCAAACTGCTCACTTCAGAGCTATGTTCCCGCACTCTTCCCCCTTCATGATAAGTACACTGTTAAGGATGTTGTTGTTTGTACATACCAGGCAATTTCAGGTGCAGGTAAGACTTTTGAAAGATGGCCCGAAATGGTTGACAACGTTATCCCCTTCATCGGTGGCGAGGAAGAAAAGAGTGAGAAAGAACCTCTCAAGCTCTGGGGTAAGATTGTTGGCAACGAAATCGTTTCTGCAACAGAGCCTCACTTCACAGCACAGTGCATCCGTGTTCCTGTTTCTGATGGTCATATGGGCGCAGTGTTTGTACGCTTTGAGAACAAACCCACCAAGGAAGATATGATTGAAATGTGGAAGAATTTCAAGGGCAGAGCACAGGAGCTTGAGCTTCCCTCAGCACCCAAGCAGTTCCTTCACTACTTCGAAGAGGATAATATGCCTCAGACAAAGCTTCACAGAAACCTCGAGAACGGTATGGCGGTTTCCATCGGCAGACTCCGTGAGGACACACAGTATGACTACAAGTTCGTTTGTCTTGCTCACAATACACTTCGTGGTGCTGCAGGTGGCGCAGTTCTTCTTGCAGAGCTTCTCTGTGCAGAAGGTTATATGGACTAATTGTGCCTTGACTTGCAAGGCAGCGATATAAATCCTGACGGATTTGCGATATAGCTAACGCTTCGATATACCTTCGGTTCGATATGTACCTGACGGTACAATATTATTAAGGATTTATATTATATCGGGTTTGAGCAAAGCGATAACATATCGAGTTTTGTGTTTCAAAACATATCGAACAAGCGCAGCTTGTATATCGACTTTTCAACTTCTATATAAAACAACCTTTTGCACAAAATTTAACATTTTATAAAATTGATTTGCATACTCTTAAGGAGAGATAAGCAGGGGTAATTCTCTTCTTTTCTCTCCTTATTTTTCAGCTAATAGCAAATTTAAATTGATGCGAAGCCTTATAATAACGGCGTAGTCCCGATATTTTTGCATTTTGCATTCTGCATTTTGCATTTCATCGATAAATTTGCTGAATGCTTATTTTATTTACGGAGGTTACCTTATGAAAAAGCCTATTTTCACAGGCGCAGGCGTTGCTATTGTTACACCTTTTATGGGTGAGGATTTGAAAATCAATTTCCCTTTATTCGAGGAAATAATCGA
>JAZRFZ010000057.1:0-15249 GCA_045643925.1 Acutalibacteraceae bacterium
GTTGTGCTTGAGTGCTTTGACGAATCCCTTGCAGAAGAAATTAACGAGTATTACCTTTTTGCCACAAAGGAAATAGTGGGCGTTGTAAGGACAACCTATTATACCGAGGAGGAAAAAAAGGAAATTGCTGCTATGCTTGAAACCTTTGTTCTTAACGGAACTAATTTTGAAGGTGACAAGCCCGTTAAGCCCCACGATTTCAGCAAATCACCCGATTACTACAAGGCAGTAAGCGGTGTTGCCGAAGCATATTATGAATATGACGAGGTTTTCGATGAGGTAATGTGGTTTGTAATAGGCATTTTCGGTATTATCACACTTATTTGCCCCGCAGCAATAATCGCTCTTATTGTTATAATTGTTAAATGGCGCAAGGAAAAGAAGCTTGTCAAGGAATATGAAAGCTACTTCGGCTCTATAAATCAGGCAAGAAATATGGTAAACGCTCAGAGAATGTATTATAATAACTATAATCCTTATCCTCAGCAGCAGCCTAACCCCTACGGAGGGTATCCACAGGCTCAGCCCGTATATTATCAGCCTGTTCCCCAACAGCCTGACATTCGGACTAATGAAACAACCGTTATAAACGGTGAAAATCAAAATCAGAATCAGATGTAATTAAGCTCTTGTTTAAGAGTGATTATAAATTTTCACAGAGGTGTTAATTATGAAAAAATTTCCTGTAGGTGTTATTATCAACAGCTTCAGAACAGACATCCCCACTGCAGTTAAAAAGGCAGCAGAGGTTGGCGCACAGGGTATTCAGGTATATGCTACCCGTGGCGAAATGTCACCCCTTGAGCTTGTTGGCAACAAGAGAAAGGAATTCCTTGACCTTGTAAAGTCAAACGGTCTTGTAATCTCTGCACTTTGCGGTGACCTTGGCGGCGGTGGATTTATCCACAAGGACCTTAACCGTGAGAGAGTTGATTTCTCCAAGAAGATTCTTGACCTTGCAAAGGAGCTTGAAACTGACGTTGTTACAACTCATATCGGTGTTGTTCCCGAGGACCCCAACCACGACAGATACAAGATTATGCAGGAGGCTTGCTTTGAGCTTGCTGAGTATGCCGATTCAATCGATGCTCACTTTGCAGTTGAAACAGGTCCCGAAACAAGTGCAGTTCTTAAGGGCTTCCTTGATAGCCTTAACTCAACAGGTGTTGGTGTAAACCTTGACCCTGCAAACCTTGTTATGGTTACAGGTGACGACCCTGCAAAGGCTGTACATAACCTTCAGAAATACATCGTTCACACACACGCTAAGGACGGTAAGCAGATTTTCTACCGTGACCCTGAAATCGTTTACGGTATCAAGAAGGATGTTATCGTAACAGACGATTCATTCATCGAGGTTCCCCTTGGTGAGGGTAGTGTTAACTGGCAGGAATATCTCAAAGCACTTGAGGATATCGGTTATAACGGCTTCCTTACAATCGAGCGTGAGGTTGGCGACAATCCCGAAAAGGACATCCGCACAGCAGTTGAATTCCTTAATGGAATGATGAAATAAAACAATGCCCCGAGTAATCGGGGCATTGTTTATTTAATTTTTAATTTATAATTTTTAATTACTATATTTTATCCTCATTCTTGAACACATCTGCCACTTCACTTATGGTGATATAGGCTTTTGGGTCAACTTCCAGGACAATCTGTTTTAATTTTGCGACCTGGAATCGGTTTACAATAAAATAAACCATTGTTTTAGGCTTGTTTGAGTAACCGCCTGTTACATCAATCCTTGTTGAGCCGGATTCAAATTCATAAGATAATTCGGAGCAGACGTCATCAGGCTTTGTGGTGATAATCATAGCGCACTTTGCTCTGTCAAAGCCTTCTACGATATAGTCAACTGTTTTGAGTGCCGCCATATATGCCACGATTGAGTAAAGTGGCAAAAACCAGCTTTTCAGAACAAAACCGCATATAACATAAAGCGCCACGTTATATGCCATAACAAAAGCGCCAACGGTAACACCGATTTTCTTGGCAAAGATTACTGCCATAACCTCGATACCGTCCATTGCACCGCCGAAGCGTATGGCAAGACCGCTGCCCACACCCGAAATCATACCTCCGAAAAGGGCGCACAGTAATAAATCCGTTCCTGCAAGGGGAGAGGCAAAATCAACGTCAACAGGTAATATATCAGTTATAAGCCAGGCACAGACAGAATATACGACAACTGTATATATGGAATAAACTGTGAAGTGACTACCCTGCTTTTTAAAGCCGTAAATAAACAAAGGTATGTTCAGCACCACAAGGAACAGAGATAATGTCAACTTTTCCGGGGTTATAAAGGACAAAAGCATTGAAGTACCTGAAATACCGCTGTCAAAAAGGTTTACGGGGCTGAGGAACATTGTAACACCGATAGAGTTGATTATACCTGCTATTGTCAGCATTATGAAGTTTTTTATTTTGAATTTTCTTATTTTATTTGTTATTCTTTCGCGTATGGTTTTGTTCATCTTCTTCTCTCTTTAATTTTTTTATCATTATAGCACATTTTAGATTTTTATGCAAAGGTAATAAAAAACAGACCGACTCCATTTGGAATCGGTCTGTAAATTTTTATAATATCTTACGCTTTCTTAGCTGTTGCCTTTTTGATAACGAAGAGTGTAAGAACAGTAACAACTGCCATTACGGGAAGAACTATCATCCAGTTATTTACAAAGCCTGCGAAGATGTATGCAACGAATGAAATTCCTGCAACTGTAAGTGCATAGGGAAGCTGTGTTGAAACGTGGTTGATGTGGTCGCAACGTGCACCTGCAGATGACATAATTGTTGTGTCAGAAATGGGTGAGCAGTGGTCACCGCAAACTGCACCTGCAAGACAAGCTGACATACAGATAACGCCCATAACGTCGCCAACAGGGAAGATGGCAAGAACGATGGGGATAAGGATACCGAATGTACCCCATGATGTACCTGTTGAGAATGCAATACCGCAAGCAACAAGGAAGATGATTGCAGGTAAGAAGTTCTGCAATGCACCTGCATTTGCAAGGGCGTCACTAACGAATGTGCTTGAGTCAAGAAGGCTTGTCATATTCTTAAGTGATGTTGCCATTGTAAGAATAAGGATAGCGGGAACCATTGCAACAAAGCCCTTGGGGATGCACTCCATAGCTTCCTTGAAGGAAACAAGACGACGAGCGATGAAGTAAACGATTGTAACAATAAGTGCTACAAGACCGCCCCAGGGAAGACCAACAGTAGCATCTGTGTTTGAGAATGCGTCAATAAAGCCGAGTGATGCGTCGTAGTTTGCAGAAGCAAATACCCATTCCTCGCCCATACATCTACCAACATAGAAGAGTGAGAATACGCAAACACCGATAAGAACAATAATGGGGAAGATAAGGTCAATAACCTTTGCCTTTGTTGTTGCGGGTGTGTCGTCCTCGCCTACCTCTGTGCCGGATGTGAACAAGTCACCCTTAAGAGCGTTAGCCTCGTGAAGCTTCATGGGGCCGTAATCAAACTTCATAAGTGTGAGTGCGATAATGAACACAAATGTAAGAAGTGAATAGAAGTTGTAGGGGATTGCCTGACAGAAAAGTGCAATACCCTGTCCATCGGGAGCATAGCCGGAAACAGCTGCTGCCCATGATGAAATGGGAGCAATCATACAAATAGGTGCTGCAGTAGCATCGATTAAGTATGAGAGCTTTGCACGGGAAATCTTGTTCTTGTCAGTAACAGGGCGCATAACAGCACCTACTGTAAGGCAGTTGAAGTAGTCATCAATGAAGATAAGCACACCGAAAAGGAATGTTACGATTGCAGCGCCAACCTTTGTCTTAACGTGCTTTGATGCCCAGTCGCCAAAAGCCTTTGAGCCACCTGCTTTGTTAAGAAGTGCAACGATGATACCGAGCATTACGAGGAATGCGAAGATACCTGCACTGCCTGAAACTGCAGATGTGATACCGTCTGTAACAACAGAGTCGATTGTGTGAATGGGGTTGAAGCCTGTGGAAAGCAATCCGCCCATTACAATACCGATAAAGAGTGAAGAATAAACCTCTTTAGTGATAAGTGCAAGAGCGATAGCTACAACAGGGGGGAACAATGACCAAAGAGTGCCCACGGGAGATGTTATTGAGCCTGTACATGCGCAAAGCACACCGAAGGCGATAACAAATGCAATAATAAGCACTTTTGATATAATGCCTTTTTTCATTACTATCATCCTTTTTATAATAATATAAGTGAATTTTAGTCCATAAAAAGGATATTGTCAACAAAAGTCAGTTTTTTCGGTGTTTTACATAAATACATAGCTCCGTATTTGTTTAAAAAGCAAAAAACAGAGGTAGGGATACCTCTGCTTTTTAAAAAAATGGAATTATTTATTCATAAGCGCCAAAGGGTCAACATTTTCACCCTTGTAGTATATTTCAAAGTGCAGATGGCTTACATCTGACTTTTCGCAAGGAATTTCACCGAGATACCCAAGCAACTGACCGCTTTTTACCTTGTCGCCCTCTTTCACTTCGGTTACATCCTTATTAAGTCCGCAGTATTTGGCAATAACTTCATTTCCGTGGTCAACTGTGATTACGGTACCATACATAGGGTCATCCGAAATATCTGTAACCTTACCCGAGGCAATGGATTTGACCTGTGAGCCGTCAGGTCCCTTGAAATCGACTCCACCGTGGGTGCGCCAGTCACCCATTGTGGCATTGTATGACGGAGTGGTAGGATTATAGTCCTTGAGAATGTCTGTACCAAGAGGCAGAGTGTAGTAATCCTTGTAGGGTACTGCGAATTCACTCTGTGTTGTTTGTGGTTCTGTTGTTGTCTGCGTTTCCTCTTTTGTAGTTTCTTCACGCGTGTCGGGAACGTTTGTCACATTGTGGCGTACCTGATAATCCGGCTCGTTTGGTTCTGTTGGCGGTACAGTGGGAACAATCGTGGGTGAGAGTGTAACATAATCACTCTCAATGGGTGTTTTCAGATTTCCAACGGCATTTTCAGTTGCCAGCTTTGCCACAAGTGCACCACCGAAGGCAAGAAGCAAGGCAAAAGCATAAGCTATCTTCACGCCGTTCATTCTCTGACGATGCTTTTTGCTCTCATCCGGTTTATCATGATGTGCCCTTGCTCTGATGGGCTCAGCTTCACTCGGAGGACTGTTAGAGGGAATTTCCGGGGATGGATTATTGTTTGGGGAATTGTTTTTGTTTTTTTCGTCCATAATTAAATCTCCTTTTCAATGTTCGATTTAATTATTGGCTTTTTAAGGAAAAATATTCGTCGAAATAAGTCCTCAAAAAAATTATAAAAGAAAATGCATCGGCTGAGGGGACAGCCAATGCATTTCCCGGCACATGAGTATAACACCCTATGTGCCATGTTTACTTGAGGAGGGTTAGTTCTTGAAAAAAGAACTAAATACTTGTACTCAGGTGCGGCTCCCTTTCCAAGTACTCGCAAAGTATAGCATAAGGTGTATGTTGAAATTTTCAAATATAGAATTATAAGGCATTGTTAATAAAAATTTAAAAGTTTAGTCACAAATTTGGATAATTTATCGAATATCATACAAAATATACAACAATTGTCGAAAAACGCTAATGTTCCACGTGGAACAAGGCCTTGCTGTGCAAGGCTCGATATAAATCCTGACGGATTTGTGATATATACTACCATATGCGATATACTTGCGGTGCGATATGCCCTGTCGGGCAAGAATAAGGGTTTATATCATATCGCATTGTGGTGAAAACACAATATATCGCAATCGGCAATGTCGATTATATCGCATTTGCGGGGCAAATATATCGCAAAAATTTACTATAATCGTTCTAATCAAAAGAAGACAAACTACAACTGAAACTACCCACCACCAAAATCAAAGATTTTGGTCCCCCTCCCTAGGGTTAGGGAGGTAAAGCTTCGCATTACTCCGGTTTAGCGATACAATTATAATCGCAACGCAGTTCCGAAATTTACAATTTAAAATTTTAAATTTTAAATTAAAAAAAGCTCCGATTTCTCGGAGCTTTTTTGAAATTATTTATTTACTTTTTTCTTGCTTTTCTTTGCTGCCTTTTCAGCCTTTATTTTTGCATTGAGAGCGTCCTCTTCTTTTTGCTTTCTAAGGGCTTCTGCTTCTTTTCTTGCAAGGTATGATTCGTAGCGTGATTTTGAAACCTCATACTGTGCATTGATTTCCTCGTAGTGGTTGTAGTTATCAAACTGCTCTACAACCTTCTTGGCATCAAGGTAAGGCTTGGCGGCTCTTGAGAAAAGTGCCTGTCTGTCATTTTCTGCTTTACTTGCTTTTCGTGCATCGTTGAGAGTTGCCTGTGTTTTCTTTGCCTTTTCTTTAAGCTGACGAACCAACTTGGCATTCTTCTCGGTTGCATTTTTGGAGAAAGCCTTTTTCGCATCTCTGATGTGGATGTTAAGCTCCTTCATCTTTGCGTTAAGTGCATCCTCTTCATCATAAAGCTTCTGGAGGTCAGAATACTTGGGCATTACAAACTCTGCATCCTTAAAGTATTTCTGAATTGTTTTGTAAGCTGTTTTCTTGTTCTTTGCAATTTCAATAGCAATCTTGCGAAGCTCTTTTTCATCTGAGCTTGAACGGGGAAGTGCTTTAGCCTGTGCAATTTCTTTGTTTATATCCTCAAGGCTCATATTGAGGAGACCGGCAAGACCGTTTTCATAAATTCCTTTGCTTGTTTCGTAGCTATAGGTGTGTGCCTTGCTTTCGTATTTATTAAGCTCGTCGCATACGAATTTAGCAATTTCGATTTCCTCGTTATATTCAAGGGCTTCCTTATATGCCTTCTTGGCAAGCTTTCTTTCTTCCTTGTCCTTGATTGACTTATAGTCCTTCTTGCTTACTTTCTTGGGCTGGGCGTTAACCATTTCCTGAGCATTACGGATAATATCAACTGCTTCAACAAGGTTTCCGTCATCAAGAACACCGTTACCGTAGTCCTCGAACATTGCGCGGATTTTAAGAACGCGAACAACTGATTTCTGCTTCTTTTCGTTGAAGTCGTACCAGAAGTAGGGAACAACGTTCATCAATGCACCGAATGCAGAAAGGACAATAAGAAGCTTGAGAAGGTCTGTAAGGATTGCGGGGTCATAAAGTGCAGAGTAGGGGTTTGAATAGTTATCCTGACCGTTTGCAAGCTGGTCTGCAAGGATTTGACCAACGGTTTTACCGTCGCCTAACATTCTATTAAGAATTTCGGGTCTTGCTGTAATAACCTTTGCATTTGCGTCTGTAATACCGCTCTTTTCATAAACGATGGGAAGAACAGATGAGAAAACAAGGTTCAATACTGTACCGATTGTCGCAACTGCCGCAAACATACCGTCGATACGCTCACCTGTTTTGTACTGCTGATAGTCACGGATGTCTGCCTGCACAGAGGGGTTGAGAATGTGTGCAAATGAGCCCATAAGAGCATTGAGGTACATACAACCCATAACAAGCCATATAGCAACGGTTGCAACATCCTTAACCAAGGGAAGAAGCATAAGGATAAATAAGATGTTCAATGCGTTGGTTGCAATAAGAACGGCTTTTTTACCCCATTTTCTGATACAGAAGGGTGCAAGAATCATACCCCAAAGGGATGCATTACCGTAAACTGTAACGATAATACCGTACTCTGTACCTGAACAAGCACCTGCGTAGTTATAGAGCCAGGAAAGGATATTGAGGAAGGATGACTCAAGGAAGCCTAACCAACCTGCAAGGGATATAATCCAGAAATACTTGTTCTTGGCAACGGCTTTGAGAGCGTCAATAAAGCGAATCTGAATAACGTGAGTCTTAGCCTGAACAATTTTTTCCTCTGTGTGCTTGTAAACAATAATACAAAGAAGAATACCGAGAACGGTAAGGATGGGATAAAGGAATCTGTAAACACGGATATCTGTTGTGTTTGTGTGGAACAGATGCTGTGCAATAATGGGTGTGAGAAGGTTAACAACTGTGGGAGCAAATGAATAAACAACGCTCTTGATTGATGCAACGTCTGCACGCTCCTGTGAGTTGGGAGAAAGCACGTGGATAAGGTTCTCGTATGCATCATAGAAGAAATAGTAGAAGAAGTGAATAACCAGGTTAAGCACCATAACAATGGCACATTTTGCTATATAGGCTATATCTTCGCCAAATAACATTCCGTCACCCAGCCATACGGGAAGCTTGCTGTATGGGAACCATACGGTTAAGATACAAGCAATGGCAGAGGGGATAGCCATTGTGACGATGTAGGGTCTGTATTTACCTGCTTTGTTACGGGTGTTGTCAATAATGTTTGCGCGGACACCTGTAAGGAAGATGTTTGCTACAACTGCGATAAGGTACATTATGTACATATCTGTGGCACCGATACCCAATGCACTTGAAAGCAAAACGTTGTTGGATGAGAGCAGACATGCGGAACCCATAGTGATAATCATATAGGCACCGATACCGCCTCCTGAATATGCGGCAATTTCCTTGAAGGTCATGTAACGACCTGCCATCGGAGTTTTCCAGTAGGTTTTAACCTTGGAAATACCATCCATGGCTTTTTGTTTTAAATTCATACAATTTCTCCTGTCATGTGTGATTTGTTTACAGATAAAATAAGTATATCATATAACTGACTGTTGTTCAATACGAAAAATGATAAATACAAAAATAAAAAGTGTTCCACGTGGAACAAGCGCGGAACGCGCAACTAAGTTTGCCTGACGGCAAGTGAAGTTACTTCGTAGTGAAGTTGTCCTGCGGACAGTGAAGTTTTGCCTTTGGCAAAGTGGGCAAACATAACTTCACTTGGTCTGTAAGACCAAACTTCACTGTGAGTGAAAGCGAACAACTTCACTTTTGCAACTGCAAAAACTTCACCATGTAATCGGGGAAGCTACGCTTCCGAACATTATGATGCTTCGCATCATTTTGAGTTTGCGATAGCAGTATAATTGCTGCACGCAGTGCCCAATAATTTTGCATTCTGCATTCTGCATTTTGCATTTAAAAAAGCCCCGAAAATCGGGGCTTTTAATAGTTTATTCGTCATCATCCTCAAGCTTTGCTTCTGCAATAACCTTCTCCTTGATGTGGGGTGGAGCGTCCTCATAACGGGCAAAGTCAAGTGTGAAGTAGCCTCTGCCTGCAGTTACTGAACGCAGAGCAATAGCAAAGTCACTCATTTCTGCCATGGGAACCTCGGCAACAAGCTCCTGTGTCTGTGTTTCCTCAGCAGGACCCATACCGAGAACTCTGCCTCGACGCTTGTTGACGTCACCGATAATATCACCAAGGTTATCATCCGGAACATAAGCCTTAAGTGTACCTACGGGCTCAAGAATTGCGGGTGATGCCTCAGGAATAGCAGCCTTGAATGCGATTCTTGCAGCCATCTTGAATGCCATTTCAGATGAGTCAACAGGGTGGTAAGAACCGTCGTGGAGACAAGCCTTAATGCCTACCATGGGATAACCTGCAATAAGACCGCCTGCGATACAATCGCGTAAGCCCTTTTCAACTGCGGGGAAGAAGTTCTTGGGAACTGCGCCACCAACAACCTCGTCAGATGTGAATACGAAATCCTCGTCACCCATGTAAGGCTCGAAACGAATCCATACATCACCGAACTGACCGTGACCGCCTGACTGCTTCTTATGACGGCCCTGCTTGTCAACTACCTTACGGATAGTCTCGCGGTATGCAACGCGGGGAGCAGTAAGCTCAACCTCAACGCCAAATTTATTCTTAAGCTTGGAAACGATTGATTCAAGGTGCTGTTCACCAAGACCTGAAATAACCTGTTCCTTAGTTTCTTTATTAGTATAGAAGAGCATTGCGCCGTCTTCCTCAGCAAGCTTTGTAAGACCTGATGCAACCTTATCTTCCTCACCCTTCTTAACAACGTTAACCGCCATTGAGTAGCAGGGAGCGGGGAAGTCAACACCGTTAAGGTCAACAACGTTCTTTGCATCGCACATTATGTCGCCTGTCTTGAAGCCGGAAAGCTTTGTAACAACACCGATGTCACCTGCAATGATTTCAGTAACATCCTCCTGCTTTGCGCCTTTAACCATAACGAGCTTGCCCATCTTTTCCTCTTCTTCGGTACGGGCATTGTAAGCCTTTGTAGCAGGTGTGATTTTACCTGAAATAACCTTGAAGAAGGACATCTTACCAATGAAGGGGTCAGCAACTGTCTTGAAGCAGATTGCTGCAAGAGGTCCGTTGGGGTCACATGCAAGGTCTGCCTCGCCCTTGGGAGCGGGAGCAAGCTTTGTAATACCGTTAAGAAGGAGGTCAACAGCATCTGTTGTAAGACCAGAGCAAGCATATACGGGAACAACTGTACCCTCAGCAACACCCAATGAAAGACCTGAAACGATTTCATCGTGAGTGAATTCCTCACCCTCGAAGAACTTCATCATAAGCTCGTCATCTGCAGAAGCAACAGCCTCTGTAAATGCGGCGTGAATATCGTCGATAACAGGGTCAGAGGGCATATCAACCTGTGTGGGCTTGCCGTTATCATATGTAAATGCTTTGTTCTGAAGGAAGTTAACGTAGCAATCAACCTTGCCGCCTACCATATAGGGGATAACAACGGGACAGATTGCGGTACTGTATTTTTCTTTTAAAGCATTAAGTGTCTTGTAGAAGTCGCGGTCCTCGCCGTCGCACTTTGAAACTGCGATGAACTTGGAAAGACCACGTCTGCCTGCTGCACGAAGAGCTTTTTCTGCGCCAACGTCAACACCGTGGCTTGCAGAAAGAACAACAACTGCTGCCTCTGCTGCGCGGATACCCTCACTTCTGCCACCTTCAAAGTCGAAAAGGCCGGGAGTGTCGATAATATTTATCTTTTTATTGTTCCATTCAAGGTTTGCAACCGCTGATGAAACAGAAACTTTTCTTTTCTTTTCTTCGGCGTCAAAGTCCATAACTGTATTGCCGTCTGCGACCTTACCGAGTCTGTCAGATGCACCGGAAATATAAAGCATAGCTTCAGCAAGAGTAGTTTTACCTCTGCCGCCGTGTCCTGCAATTACGACGTTGCGGATGTTTTCTGTAGTGTATGCTTTCAAAAAAATTCCTCCCTGAACAATGCTTCATGGCATTGCAGATTATTATGTAATGAGGCATTTTCTGCCTCAAATATGGTAACTCAAATGTTTTTGAATACAATTTGGCTACTATAGTTTGTTATTTTAGCACATAAATTTCGCGTTTTCAATGATTTTTTTGAGTAAAATGCAAAAATTATTGATATTTCATAATAACTCACCCTGTTTTTTAGGTAATATGTAATGAAAATATTATTGTTAAGATTTTATAATTGAAAATTACAAAACTATATGATAATATAAGATAGAATGAGTATGTATGCTCATAATGAGGAAATACGAATGAAATCTATCCCTTATCGGAGGTTATATAGAAATGGACGATAACAAGAACAAAGCTCCACAGCCTGAAAAGAGACCTGCTCCGCCACCTATGGTGGACGGCAAGAAGGGTGCTGCCAAGAAATCATCCGACAATGTACCCAAGGCGGTTCTCATTGCCCGTGAGGAAATGGCAAAAAAACAGGCAGAACAAAAGAAACAGGAAAAGGAGGGTGCCGCAGGAGCGGTTGCTGCAGCTCCTAAGGCTAAAAAGCCCCTGAGCCCTAAGGCGAAAAAAATAGCAGTGCTTATTCCCGTTATAATTGTTATGATTATTGCGGCGGTTGTACTTGCAGTTACGCTTAAGAATCACAAACCCGCCAAAAAAGCGGAGGTCAGCACAACAGATACAAGAATTGTTGTTGTAACCGACACCAACGGTCTTGCTGTTACTGATGCCGAAGGTCTTGCTGTTACTATTGAGCCTGAAACACAGGTTATCAAAGAAACAGATGCCGATGGTAAGACTGTTACAAAGGTTGTTTACAAAGAGGTTAAGGTTACAGTTCCTGTGCCTGTTACTGATAAAAACGGTGAAGAGGTTACCGACAAAAACGGTGATGTTGTTACAACCGTTGTAGAAATAATGCAAGATCCTAATGAACAGACAGGTAATGTTGTTTTCGGTACAGTGGCAGTTCCCGTTACAGATGGTAAGGGTCAAACCGCCGTTGACAATCAGGGTAATGTATTCACAACTATTGTTGAGCTTACAAGTAATCCTGTTGCGGTTAAACCTGCGGAGATTGAATGGAAATCATCACAGGGTGGTACACAGGCAGACTTCTTCTCTGCAGTTGATGCATTCAAGAATGGTGATTACATTGCACTTAATGTAACAAACTCTAAGGACGGCAATATGTCGGAGTTCAAGAGCGCAGGCTTCCAGACTCCTTATACTGTCGTTTCAAAATATGATGATAAGGGTAACATCGAATGGCGTAAACCTATCGGTAGCAAAAAAGGTAATACAAATCTTGTTGATGTTATTACCTGTGATGATGGAACCTTCTATGCAGTCGGCTACGGTAAAGGCATCGGCGGTGTGACAGGTAAGGGCTACTATGATGCCGCTATTTACAAATTTGATAAGAACGGTAATGTAATATGGTATAAAACCTTCGGTACAAGTACAGTTGATGTGTTCTATTCTGCTGCTCTCGACAAGGACGGCAACATTGTTTGTGTCGGCTCCGTTGGTTCAAATGATAAGGATGCAGCCGGTTTCAACAAGCCCGCGAACAAGTCTGCTGCTGCTATTGTCAAATATGACCCCAACGGAAATGTCATATGGAAAAACATTATCGGTGGTAACGGAGATAGCTTCAAGGGCGTTGCAATAAATGACCAGGGCAACATCTTTGCTGTGGGCAACTTTGCATCAGGTGAGCTTTTCCCTGTTGTAGGTATGACCGACAGCGGTGTATGCAAGTTTGACAGCAACGGTAAATATATCGATGTTGCAATCATTGCAGGTACAGGTAATGAGTCCTTCCAGGGTATTACATCCTGTGCAGATGGCGGAGTTGTAGTTGTAGGTAAGTCAAATTCCGCAGATAAAGAAAATCACAACAGTATATTCTCGGGTGAGCTTGCTTCACGCGGTGGCTACGATGCATATATTATGAAATTCAAGGATTCACTTGATGTAGTGTTTGCAAGACCCTTGCGCGGTCAGTATGACGATGACCTTGTTGCTGTTGTGGAAAAAGAAGACGGCACATATGTTGCAACAGGCTGTTCAAACTCTTCAACTCGTGACCTTAAGGGTATCACAACCCGTGGCGGTGATGACATCGTTATTGCATCATTTGATAAACGCGGTGACCTTACATGGGCTCGTTCATTTGGCGGTACAAATGATGAAAGTGCCAACGATATCTGCTTATCACCCAAGGGCGGCTATCTTATAGCAGGTCGTACACTTTCCAAAAATATAGATATGGTAGGTATTGCGCAGTATGTTAACGGCTTGTCCGTAGGCGTTATTGCAAAATTCCCTGAATAATATGATAAAATTAAATTGCGATTACCTTAACGGCGCAGTTGCCGTTCCTACAGATATTATTGATAAACACTTAAAGCTTGCTCCCGTGGCAAGCTTTAAGGTTTTGCTTTTTATTCTCAGAAATCCCGATGGCGCGGAAAGTGCTGAGCAGATTGCTGCCTGTACAGGTCTGCCTGAGGGTGAAGTAAGTGACTGTCTTATGTATTGGCAGTCCTATGATGTTATAAGAATTGACGGTACACAAAATCACGAAAAGGCACAGGAAGCATCTGCCAATGCTAAAAGTCCCTGTGAGGTAGAGGTTGCACAGACTACCAAGCCTGCACCCGTAAAATCCTTGCCTGTGAAGAAGCCTACACCCCGCGAAATTGCCATGAGGCTTAAGGAAGAGCCAGAGCTTACCATAATTTATAACGAGGCACAGGGTATTCTGGGTACATTCGGTTATGACACACAGGCACTTATACTTATGATATATGACTACTACGGTTTTCCCCCTGAGGTTATAATCACACTTTTGCAACACCAGAAGTGCGAGGGCAAGACTTCGTCTGCCGCCATCAAATCAAGGGCAGAGGACTGGGCAAAAAGAGGCATTGATACCCTTGAGCTTGTGGAAAAGGAATTACTTTCCCTTGAAAAGATAAGGGAAATGTATAACCAAATCAAAGGGGATGCAGGTCTTGACTCTGCTGTTCCTACACCCAGAGTTGCAAAATTCCTGCGTGATTGGGCGGTAAATTGGGAATGCACACCACGACTTGTGTGCTATGCCCTTGCACAGAGCAACAAAACAATGTCCGACGCCAACAAGCTTCTCAAAAAATGGGTTGCTTCCGGCATCACCGAGCCCGAGCAGGTACAGGAAAAAGAGAAAAAATTACTTCCTAAAAAGGTTGAAAAATCATATACCACCGACAAGGTGGGCAGAAACAGTGTCCTTGACTGGGCTAAAAAGTATGCAGAAGGGGAGGATAACATTTGAAATTTTCAGAAATAATTTATCAGAAGGCAGAAGCAGAGCTTAAAAACAGACGTGACCAGGCAGAGCGCCTTGCAGATATGCGCCGTAAAGAATTTCTCGGCAAAAATCCGGAGCTTGCTACCATTGAGGAAGAAATGAAAAATGCCGCGCTTGAGGTAATCAGAAGTGTGGGTGCCAATGGTAAGAGTGTGGATATTTCTGCTATTGCAAAACGTAACCTTGAAGCTCAGAAGGCTCGTAAGGAGCTTATTGTTGCTGCAGGCTACCCCGAGGATTATCTTGATATCCCTTATTCCTGCAAGCTTTGTAAGGATTCGGGTATTCTGAACGGCAAGCTTTGTGAATGTCACCTCTCTTTACTCCAACAGCTTTCTGTTGGTGAACTGGCTTGTAGTCCAATGCTTGCAGGCTCCACCTTCAATACATTTGATGTGAATTATTACAGCGACATCAAGGACCCGCGCACAGGATATTCCCCCCGTGATTATATGGGCGGTTGCCTTGCAATGCTTAAGGATTATGCGGAGAATTTCACACCCCGAAGCGGTAGCTTTTTCTTCAGCGGTGGCACAGGTCTTGGTAAAACACACCTGGCACTTGCGGTGCTTAACCGCCTTACACAAAGGGGCTACAGCGTATATTATTCCTCTGCAGGAAGTCTGCTTAAGCAGATGGAAAAAGAGCGCTTCGGCAGAAGTGCTGACACCATCGAGGAAGAATTGTTCAATAACGACCTTATCATTATTGATGATTTGGGCGCAGAGTTTTCCACCGCATTTTCACAGGCGGCAGTTAA
>JAZRFZ010000058.1:0-1723 GCA_045643925.1 Acutalibacteraceae bacterium
GGAATACACTTTCCAAAAAGAAAATATATCAGAGGGAATTGAACTTTGCAATATTTCTGCAAAGGGGTTCAAATCTGCCTGTGTAACAGTCAGCTTTGTAATGCCTTTGTGTGAAAAAGCGTCGGCTTATGCCCTTGTGCCCAATGTACTTGCACGCTCATCAGCGAAGTATCCCGACCTTACCAGTATTGAGCGTAAGCTTGCTCAGCTTTATGGTGCGGAGCTGGTTGTAGATGTTTCAAAATCAGGTGACCATCAGGTGCTTAAAATTGGCGTTTCTTGTATTGATGACCGCTTTGCATTTGATGGGGAGAGTATTACCGCAGAGTGCAGTAAACTGTTGTTTGAACTTCTCTTTAATCCGCGCATTGTTGACGGGGTTTTCTCTGCAGATGATGTGGAGAGTGAAAAAAGACTTTTGTCAGAGCGTCTTGCTTCCGAGAACAGTGATAAAAGAGCCTATGCAAAAAACCGTTGTGAGGAAATTATGTTTAGCGGTGATGTTTACGGTATTCACCGTTTTGGTACTGCACAGGCTATTGCTGAGGCTACTCCCGAATCTCTTTTCGAGGCATATAATGAGTTGCTTTCTCAATCCAAAATCGTTGTTTGTGTCAGCGGAAATGCAGATCTTGACCTTGTAAGAGAATATCTCGTGAAATATACATCCGACTTAAAACGAACCCCTGTTACAAATAAAACCGTTTTTGTGGAATCTGCCAAAGAAGTGAAATATGAAAAAGAGCAAGAGGCAGTAAAACAGGGTAAGCTTGTTATGGGCTTCAGAATGGGTATGGAAAATGCCGATGATATGTATTTTGCCCGTCGTGTAATGTCCGACCTTTTCGGTGGCAGTCCTCATTCAAAGCTTTTCACTGTTGTCCGTGAAAAGATGAGCCTTTGTTACTATTGTTCTGCACGACTTCATCGACCCAAGGGTGTGATGTTTGTTCAGAGTGGTATTGAAAGCGAAAATGAAGAAAAAGCACGTCAGGCAATTCTTGACCAGCTTGATGATATTAAAAACGGCAATTTTAAGGATGAAGATGTTGAAGCATCAGTAAAGGCTCTTGAAGACAGCTTTAAGAGTGTGTCCGATAGCCCTGAATCACTTGATGCATGGTTTATGGCACAGTGTGTTTCCGGTGCATATAACAAGCCGGAGTACTTTATTGACGGCTTCAAATCTGTTACGCGTGATGAAATAATTGAGACCGCAAAGCAGGTTACACTTGATACAGTGTTTATGCTTGAAGGTACTGCGGAAGGCGGTGAGTCTGATGAGTGAGAATAAAGTAACTTTTGTTGAGAATGAAATTCTTGAAGAAGGCTATTATGCAATAGACCACAAGTCGGGCTTGAAAATTTACGTTTATCCCAAAGCAGAATATACTTCTACCTATGCGGTTTTCGGTACAAAATACGGCTCCATTGACACTCGCTTCAAGCGTAGTGATAAGGCAGATTTCATTGAGATTCCCGAAGGAACAGCACATTTCCTTGAACACAAGCTCTTTGAGAGCGAGGAGCTTGATGCTTTTCAGCGTTATGCTAAAACAGGCGCTTCAGCCAATGCATATACAAGCTTTGACAGAACCTGTTATCTTTTTACCTGCACAGGTAATTTTAAAGAGAATTTTGAGATATTGCTTGATTTTGTAAGACATCCGTATTTCACGGAAGAAACAGTACAGAAAGAGCAGGGTATTATCGGTCAGGAAAT
>JAZRFZ010000059.1:0-9276 GCA_045643925.1 Acutalibacteraceae bacterium
GGCTTTTTGTAGCCTGCGCCACCGTAAAGACGCCAAGCATCGTTGAATTCTTCCTTTTCGTTGCTTTCCAGGATGATGAAGTCATCCATAAAGCGAAGAACATTGGATTTTTCAGGAAGGAAGTCATAGTGACCCTTGTAAAGGAGCCATGAACCACACTTGAAAATCATAAGACCGTCGGGTCTGCGGTGCTCTTTGAAGAATTCGTAAGCCTTTTTATAAGAATCAATACGAACATCATCTGTAAGTGAAACACCTGACCAAGGGATATGGAAGCCGAGAACCTCCTCATCCTTTTTGATTGTGATACCGCTTTCGGTTGTGTAGTCCTCGCGGTCAAAGTCAGAATACTCAAACTGGAAACGACCCATACTGTATCTCATCATACGGAAGAAGCCGTCAAACCAACCTGCAACGAAGGAGCCGTAAACACCCTTACAGTCAAGGCACTCGTTGAACTTGTATTTCATATCCATCATTGATTCCCAATAAATGTCCTCGCTGATGTTTTCTTCCCTGTAACGCTCAAGGAGAACCTCACTGCAAATCATAAAGAATACGAAGTGGAGTGTGTACTCACTGATACCCATTTCATTTGCAAGTGCTGTAAGCTCATCAAGACGCTCACCAATATCGTGTGCCTTGGGGAACATATAATCCTTATAAATCTTATTGAATTTCTCAAGATATTCAGCGTTACCCTCGATTGCCTTAACGGTATCCTCGAATACTGTTACTGCCTCCTGAGGTAAATCAAGCTTTTTGCAGAATAAATAAAAATGTTCGTTCAAGTAACTCATTACGGTTTCTCCTTTAGTTTCTAAGACTGTTAAGGGGTGCAGGGATTCTGCCACCTCTGTTTATAAAATCAACACTACCCTCTCCGTGGACAGGCATAACGGGTGCAGTACCCAGAAGTCCGCCCATTTCGATTGAGTCACCCACACTTTTGCCGGGTGCGGGAATAATTCTTACTGCGGTTGTTTTATTATTTATCATACCGATTGCTGCTTCGTCTGCAATGATTGCGGAGATTGTCTCTGCCGATGTATCTCCGGGCACGGCAATCATATCAAGACCAACTGAGCAAACACAGGTCATAGCCTCAAGCTTATCAAGTGTCAGCACACCTTTTTCTGCGGCGGCAATCATACCCTCGTCCTCAGACACGGGAATAAATGCGCCTGAAAGACCGCCAACGCTTGATGATGCCATAACACCGCCCTTTTTAACTGCATCGTTAAGAAGTGCAAGTGCAGCAGTAGTACCGTGAGTACCACAAACCTCAAGACCCATTTCCTCAAGAATACGTGCAACGGAGTCACCGACTGCAGGAGTGGGTGCAAGGCTAAGGTCAACGATACCGAACTCTGCGCCCAGTCTCTTTGAAGCTTCACTTGCCATAAGCTGACCCATACGTGTAATCTTGAAGGCAGTTTTCTTGATTGTTTCCGATACAACGTGGAAGGGCTCACCCTTCACCTCTTTGAGAGCGTTATAAACAACACCGGGACCTGATACACCAACGTTAATAGCGCACTCAGGCTCACCCACACCGTGGAATGCACCTGCCATAAAGGGGTTATCCTCAACTGCATTGCAGAAAACAACAAGCTTTGCACAGCCGAAGCCATCTCTGTCCCTTGTGATATGAGCGGTCTTTTTAATGGTTTCACCCATAAGCTTAACCGCATCCATATTTATACCTGCCTTTGTTGAGCCTACGTTAACGGAGGAGCAAACGAAATCCGTTGTGGCAAGTGCCTCTGGGATAGATGCAATAAGTCTGCGGTCACCGATGGTAAATCCCTTTTGCACCAGGGCAGAAAAGCCACCGATAAAGTTAACACCACAAGCCTTTGCCGCATCGTCCATAGCACGGGCAAAGATTGAGTAATCCTCTGTTTCACAAGCCTCTGCCGCAATGGCAATGGGGGTTACGGAAATTCGTTTGTTGATAATGGGGATACCCATTTCACGCTCCAGGTCCTCACCTGTTTTTACGAGATTTTCCGCATATTTTGTGATTTTATCATACATCTTCCCTGCACAGATTTTGGGGTCAGGGTGTGCGCAGGAGCGCAATGAGATACCCATAGTTATAGTACGGATATCAAGATGCTGATTATCTATCATATTAAGGGTTTCTAAAATTTCGCGTTGGTTAATCATAGTCCACCTCAGATTTTGTGCATTGCATCAAATACTTCTTCACGCTGAATACGGATGCTGACACCGAGACGCTCACCCTCATCGTTGAGAGCATCAACAATCTTGTCATAGCCCACGTTTGCGCAGGATATATCAACGAGCATATTCATTGTGAAAATATTGTTATGTAAAACTGTCTGGCTGATGTCAAGGATGTTGACATTAACCCTCTGCAGAGTGTTGCACACACCTGCCATAATGCCGACCTTATCTTTGCCAACAACTGTAATAATCGCATTCATTAAGATTACCTCTTTTATAACATATTTAAATTATTTTAGCACATTAAATCCCATAATACAATAAATAGACAAAAAATAATCGGGGCATTTCTGCCCCGATTATAATTCAATTAGTTGAGTTCTCCATAAAGGAAACCGAAAATATCAAGATCCATAAGGAACTTAACGATTGTGTCCGGAATGATGCTGAGAATCCACCAGAAATCCTTTGCCTGTTTTGCTTCACTTTCGGGAGAGTCCTCATACTCAAGGAGCATAGCCTGTGTATATACTATACCGCCCTCACCGAAAATTTCTGCACGGACATAAGTACCGATATCATCACTGTAATCGTCAAGGTCGATTGTGTCGCCCCATGCGATTGTCTTGCCGTTGGAAATCCAACGAACACAGTATTCGTTTTCAACATCGAGCACGATAGCATCGTTATCCTCGTCAACGATAACAGAGTTCACCATAGGTGCATCAACATCATAGTCTGCTTCGTACTTTGCATCATAATCCTCTGCCTGTCTGTCGAGGATATCCTGTGCCACTGCCTGTGCTTCTGCAGAGCCGTTCTCAAGGAGATAGTTTGCATATTCCTGAAGCTCGTTGTGGTTGCCAAGGCATCTGCTTGCAGCAAAGAATTCACCGTTCTGCATACAAGCCTTAAGATTCTCTGATGTGTTAGCAGGCATAAGCATTCTTGTGTAGCCTGTGTAAGCCGCTGTTGCTCTGTGAGCGTCACTTGTTGCGATTGCAAAAACATTCTCGCCTGCAGGAGTAAGGTCCATAAGCATAATGTCCCAAAGCTTTCTGTCGTGACGTGTTCTTGAGTCACCCTTTGAGTTGATGTCAATACCGATGCAAGAGGGGTATTTCTTGATAAGGTTCTCGAACTTGTCGATATAATACTCGTAGCCCTCACCGTAAGCATCTTCGGTGTACTTCTCATCACGTGCGTTTGTATATTCACCGGGGTGGTTGATAACTGAAAGACCGCCAAGCTCATCAACTGCCTTGATGGGTGTTTCATAGTCACTTGTACCGCCAACAATACCGTGACCGTAATCTGCAAACCAGCTGTTTACGTGAGCATTGTTAAGTGATGTGGGGTTGTTCTCAATAGCATAAGGTACACGGAGCATCTTCTGACCCACTGTGCCATCCTCAGCTACCTGATAATAGTAGTCGTCGCCGTTTTCGTTAACAAGGTTATACTCAAGTCCCTCGAATGTAAGACCTGTGTTGTCAAGGTCAATGATTTCGGCATCGGGATTCTTAAGACCAAGGAAAAGTCTGAGCTCAGGCACAATAGCCTGCTCTGTCCAACTGTAGTTTACTGTACCATGGTCAGAAACCGCATAAATATCAAAGCCATAGTCATAGTTTGTTTCAATCATCTTTTTGAGTGAATCGTCACCGTCAGATGCAGTTGTGTGGGTATGTAAATCTGCCTTGTACTGAGTCCATGACCAATCAACATTTTCATAGGGACTGGTGATGGTGTAGTCAATGTCAGCACTTGCGGCAAGACCCATTGTTGATACAATACCTGCAAGAATAGCAACTGTGCAGATGATTGCTATAAGCTTTCTTGTCTTTTTCATTACTATCTACCTTTCAACAAAAGAGATACTACCACATAATGATAGTAGTTTATATTATTGTAATACTTTACCAAAATAAATTCAATAAACAAATTGAATAAATTTGTTGACATTTTTTTATTACAATGTTCAAAAATCGAGTTCAACTTACCTCGAGTTTTTAGGGAGTGTAAAATAGGTATTTAATAGCCTTAAATAATCAAACATATTTTTTATATTGCTCTGTATCTAATATGGATCGATTTAAGGTGCAGAGCAGTTTAAATTAAAATAGTTGTTGTTTAGACAAAATGACAAACACACCGCAAGGCTATATGCCTTACGGTGTGTTTTTATAAAGTATTAACGGAAAATATTAAATCCCTGTTTTATACGACCTTATTCTTAGCCGTTTTTGATTTCAGCAAGGAGGTCCATAAACGCACCAACGAATGTTGAACCTGCAGAGGGTGTGAGTACGTTAACCTCTTCGTTCTCTGAAAGGAGTGAGTGATACTCATTGTCACGGAGAACGTAACCTGCCTGGTCATTCATAAGACCGAATGCAAGAACTGTTTCGCAGTCTGTAACATCCTTAAGTGCGGGCATTGACCAATCGTCGCCAACCCAACCTGCTTCACCTGATTCGGGACCGCCGAAGATGAGAATGGGGTCAAACTCACCGGGGCAAAGGAATATACCAACGTTGTTATCATCAGTACCCAATTCCATATAACCGATTTCAGTAATCAACTTGTAACCGGTGCCGGACTTAACGATAACTGCATTGAGGATATCCTCACGTGCTGCAAGTGTGAGAATCTGGTTCTCAACGTCAATTGCTACTTCCTTGTGAGCAATGTTAAGTACGGGGTCAAGCTCAATTTCGGTAGCAGGATCAATATCCATAACTCTCTTTGCAACTGAATAACCATAGTCCTTAAGGTCAAAGTCATTCTTTGTGTTTTCGGGAGTGTTCATTCTGTACCACTCGTCAACAGTTGCAATATAATCCTGTGCATCCTCTGTTGTGAAATCGCTATCGTCGTCAGCAACAGTCTTCTTACCACAAGAAGGACAGCTGATTTCATAGATACCGTCTTCTGTTGCAGGCTTAGAAATCTCTGCAACTTCCTGACACTCAAGGCAAAGACGAACTGTACGCATTGAGATAGCAAGCTCTGCACCGAGAATGTAAACTACATTTGCGCCAACCTTTTCGCTGATTGCTTTTTCAATGTAATAGGGATAGTCAGCAGTAAGAACGTCGCCACCTGCACCGTTACCTGTACAGTGGATAGCACCTTCAAGAATCCATGTTTCAGCAGAAGCTTCATTATCAGGTACGAAACGAAGTCTGTGAATGTTGGGGTCAAATGCCTGAGGATCACGCTTATCTCTGATATAATCAGAAACATCTGCTGTACCGTAGTAGAGAGCACCGGGCTCCATAGACTTAACAGCCTTCTTGATTGCGAAAACTGTCTTGTTGTAAAGGTTCTCCATAAATTCCGCATTCTTCTGAACCTTCATGCTCTCGATAAGGTTGCCTGAAGCAGCATTACCTGTGTTAGCAAGAAGACCCTGGAGAAGGGGAATATTCATACCCAATGTGTCAATAGCTGAGTGCTGATGAAGAACTGAAATGTTAAGTGATACGATGTTGTTTGCAGCTGCAAACTCAGCAAGTCTTGCACGGATTTCCTCAACGTCACCACGGGGAAGACCGAAGCCGTCGATAACTGCGTGAACAACTGTGCCGCCAACTCCGTCATTAAGAGCGTAAACGCGAACACGCTGATCATCAAGAACCTGTGAGGGTACACGACCTGCGGCAATTTCAAGTGAACCTGCAAGGAAGAACTTGCCATTCATAACGTTAACGCCGTCAAGGAGTGATACACCTGCATAGCCGAGATTCCACTCTGATGCACCCTTCACGTCGTAATCAAACTCTGTGTCACCTGTGTAGAAATTCTCTGCCTGATAGTCCTCTTCAGTATCCCATCCGCCTTCATAGCCGGGCCAATACATATTGAGGTATGACAGAACGAAATGAATAATTCTGTCGATGAAATAATTAAGTACGTTTTCAACACTTGTTTCAGGGAGTGAAATGTCAGCAGCACCAACAGGAACTGCAACTGCCGAGAAACAAAGTATAAGTGACAGTATAACTGCCAATACCTTTTTGCTCATAGGAAAGCCTCCTTATAATTATACACATTGATTATATATCCTTTTTGGTCAATAATCAATAACTATTTATTACTTGCAAAGTTCTTTGGTGTTTTTTGACAATATTGTTTTACCATTTTTGGTAAATTTGTCACAGTAACTTTAATTTATTTGCATTTCATATTGAAAATGGTGCAACAAATATGTATAATGAGATAGATTGAGGTTTTAAGGAGATGAAACTATGGCAAAGCGCGAAGGCTATATCTCGTGGGACGAGTTCTTTATGGGCGCAGCAGTCCTCTGTGCAAAGCGCAGTAAGGACCCTAACACACAGGTGGGTGCCTGTATCGTAAACGGTGAAAACCGCATACTTTCCGTTGGCTATAACGGTTTTCCCTCCGGTTGTAACGACGACACCTTCCCCTGGGACAGAAGTGCCGACGATTCTTACGACACCAAGTACCCCTACGTTTGTCACGCGGAGCTTAATGCAATCCTCAACTACCGTGGCGGTAATTTAGCAGGAAGTCGCATTTATGTTGCACTCTTCCCCTGCAACGAATGTGCTAAGGCAATTATACAGAGCGGTATTTCCGAGGTTATTTATCTCTCCGACAAATATGCGGACACATCCTCAACAAGAGCATCCAAGCGTATGTTTGATGCAGCAGGTGTGAAATACACACACTTGGTTCCCGAAAGCAAGGAGCTTGTCCTTGACCTGAGGGAAGAAAACGTTTAATTTCGGTTTATAATAATTTTTTATAAAATAATTTTTACATAGGAGTGTTAAAAATGGCTTTAGTTAACGCAAAAGACATGCTCACAAAAGCAAAAGCAGGCCACTATGCAGTTGGTCAGTTCAACATCAACAACCTTGAATGGACAAAGTCTATTCTTCTTACCGCACAGGAGATGAATTCTCCCGTTATCCTCGGTGTATCTGAGGGCGCAGGTAAGTATATGTGCGGCTTCAAGACAGTTGCTAATATGGTTAGCGCTATGATCGATGACCTCGGCATTACTGTTCCTGTTGCACTTCACCTTGACCACGGTTCATACGAAGGTGCAAAGGCTTGTATCGAAGCAGGCTTCTCATCAATCATGTTCGACGGTTCACACTACCCCATCGACGAAAACATTGCAAAGACAAAAGAGCTCGTTGCTATCTGCGAGGAGAAGGGTCTTTCAATCGAGGCTGAGGTTGGCTCAATCGGCGGCGAAGAAGACGGCGTTGTTGGTGCAGGCGAATGTGCAGACCCCGACGAGTGCAAGATGATTGCAGACCTTGGTGTTACAATGCTTGCAGCAGGTATCGGTAACATCCACGGTAAATACCCCGAAAACTGGGCAGGTCTTTCATTTGAGACTCTTGCAGCAGTTCAGGAGAAGACAGGCACAATGCCCCTCGTTCTTCACGGTGGTACAGGTATCCCCGCTGAAATGGTTAAGAAGGCTATCACACTCGGCGTTTCAAAAATCAACGTTAACACAGAGTGTCAGCTTGCATTCCAGGAAGCAACAAGAAAGTACATCGAAGCTGGTAAGGACCTTCAGGGTAAGGGCTTCGACCCCAGAAAGCTTCTTGCTCCCGGTTGCGAGGCAATTAAGGAAACTGTTCGTGAGAAGATTGAACTCTTCGGCTCAAAGGACAAGGCTTAATTCAAAAAAACAGAGCCGTACGCCATGTGACGTACGGCTTTTTTAGAATAATTTTTCAGAGTGATAAATATGTCAGAACAGAAAAAAACAACAAACAACAAAACACGTCTTATTGTCCGCATACTGTTCGGTGTGTTGGCAGTTGCTTCCTTGGCGGTGATGGTGCTTATATCTCCATTCGGCAAACGCCTTATGGGTAAGGAAGAAGTATCAACCACAGCGGCAGACATTGTGGAAACAATACCCGGTGGTGTTGAAACAGAGCCCTTTGTTCCTGAAACAAAGGCAGAAACAGAAACCGATGCTGCAGAGGGTACAACAAACATAGCACCATCTGTGTCAGTTTCAGTGCCTCAACCCACACAGCCTGTTGAAAATCCCTTGAAGAATTACAGCGTGTTCATCAATTCATATAAATTCAATTACTCCGAGGAAAATGGCGTTACAACTGCCGTTGCCAAGGATGATGAAAATGTGAAAATGACTGTCACACCAAAAGCCAACGTAACATATACCGACCTTTGCAATCAGGCAAATGCAGACAACGGTGCACCTATAAGCGACAGAAGATTACAGATTGCAAATGCCAACACCTGCTATTCATCTGAAAACGACCATATCAAAACAACTGTTTTCTGTATAGACGACGGCAACGGCGGCAGTATTGAAATCAAATATCAGTACCCTGCCGACAAGGACGGCTATGAAGATGAGTTCCGTTTTATGATTTCGATGTTTAAGGTTGATAAATAAAATTAAATTTAAAATTTAAAATTTAAAATGATAAATTAAGGGTCTGCGACGCGATTATAATGTTATTGCAAACAATAAACTAAAACAGAAAAACGAATTTGATGGTGGTTCTACCTCTCTGGTTTAAGAGAGGTAGGACCACCAACTACTTTATTGTATCATTTTCACTTCAAGTTTGCGACAGTTTTATAATAGCGTCGCAGACCCGAAATTCCTAATTCCTAATTAACTTAACCAACTAGAATTTGTATCGGTCCCAATACTTTCTGTTCCGTAAAGGTACAGCACCTCGGTAATGCCATTTTCTTTTACCAATTCGGAAACGGGAGTGCGGTAATAGCGCATATCAACCATATAGATTTCGGAATACTGCTCCGCAAGGAAGCCTGTAAAGCAATGGGCAAAGGAGTCTTTTATTACGAGGATTTTGCCACCCTTTGCATCGGAGTTTGTAATTTTAGTAAGAGAATGATTGCCGTCAAGGTAAACAGGGTATTTGTCACTCTCTGACAATCTGTCAGTGAAGAAAACCGAATTGTTTTTCACCACATCCTTGCCCGGCTCTGTGATTTCAACTGTAACATTAAGGTTTTTGTTGTACCACATTTCAATAACATCGGGGTCGGAGAGCCAATAACCGCCTTTGGAATAGGCAG
>JAZRFZ010000060.1:0-2825 GCA_045643925.1 Acutalibacteraceae bacterium
CTTGTTGACAGAATTGATAATGTTAAATATGAGGGCGACGGCGGATATGCAGGCAGAATATACAACCTGAAAAAACTACTCGAAAACAACGTATATCCCGAAAAGCACGGCAAATTCAGCATATTAAGCCTTGATGACCTCCCGCAGAATAAAGGCATATTTGACGTTGAATATGAGAACGGCAAGGCTACTGTCACACAAAGGGCTGATGGTGATTACGATATTTCACTCACACCCCCTGCAGCGGCAAGACTGCTCCTTGCAGGTGAAGGTCACACAGCCGATACGGCTGTTTATATAGATGGCGTTGAACTAAAAGGCAATACAGATAATTTCTTCCGCGCATTCCCTCACCGCGTAACACGTTTCACAGACAGCTGCTGGTCGATATAAAAACTTATTGCAAAATGAACAAAATCCGATGCTCACTTTTTGACGTAAGCATCGGATTTCTTTTTTATTCGCTATCAAGATACGTTACAACATACTCCTGAAAAAGCTCTTCTGCACGAGCCATATTTTCTGCATCCGCATTAAGTCCGTGCCCTGAATTTGGGTAATAATTTTCAACATATGTTACGCCATACTCCTGAAGCTTTGCAGCAAGGGCTGTTGCATTTCTGAAGGGTACAATATCATCAACCATACCGTGATTTATTACTGTGGGCACGGTATTTTCATTCACATAATACAAGGGTGAAACAAACCTGAGCGCCTCTGCTGCATCAGCGCGTGTTTCATATGTGAAGCTCTGTCCACATGCATATGACAAAATCTCCTCAGTTGTATCATATCCCCCAGGACTGATTCCGTTATAGCACCCTAACTCGTCATTATAAAAATAATAATCATCTGATAAATCGGTAGGTCCACAAAAGCTTACAACTGCCTTGGGCTTAATTGCAGAGGTTTCTGCCCTTGAATAAGCATAGAGAAGTGCAAGGTGCCCACCTGCAGAGCCACCCGTTGACACAAAGCCCGATAAATCCACACCAAGGTTTTCACCCATCTGCTTTGCAAGGGCAACCGCATTTTCAATATCATCCATCAAATCATTAAGGTTTACATTTTCAGAAATATAGCGATAATTCAAACCGATACCTGCATAGCCCTTGGCAGCAAATTCTTCAAGTCTGCCGTAATATTCAGACTTGTCACCACCAATCCATGCACCACCGTGTATCATAAGCACAACACCCACTTTGGTTTTGTTTTTGGGTATATACATATCAAACCTATTGCGCTCGTGCTCACCATAAACTGTATCAAAGAAAACATGGTTTTTGCTTGCAGACACACCAAAGCCTTGTTCTAAATCAATGTCATTCTGGTAAGTGTCACTGTTAATATCACAGGCAAAACGCTGTGCTTTAGTAAGGTTATATTTATTTGAAACGTACTGACGAATACTTACTCTGTCAGAATCCTCAACCATACCATCACCATCAAAATCCCAAGGTGCGTTTATATGTATTTTCTGCCAACCAAAGTAGGCACTCCATATTTTAGTAGCATCAAGGGCATCTACCACCCCGTCACCGTTAATATCACTGCGAACATGTATTATTCTGTCAGGTGCGGTTTCATCGGTATTATTTTTGCTAAGAATAGTGTTGACTATTGCCTGATAATCATTTATATCAATAAACCTGTCGTTGGTTACATCACCTATACTTGCAACCGAATAGCCTAAATCACTTAAACTGTCATCACCAAACTTGGCAACCGCATAAAGCTCGTTGCTTGTAAGAATTGGCTCTGAACCTGCTGTGTTGCTCATCTGACCCCATGTAAGGTCAGTATTGCCTTTTTGCAAACGATAGGCAACCTCACCCGTTGCAAACTGCTCCGCTGTTTTAACATCGGTCTGTCCTGCAGTATCGCTTGAGTTTACTCCACCGCTTGCACTTCCGCTTAAATAAAAGCAGTTGCCGATTGTACCCGAGGAGTTTCTGCCCACAATTGCACCGCAATATGAGCTACCCTCAATTTTTCCCGAGCTGTAGCAATTTGTAACTGTGCCCGATGCATTATAACCTACAATACCACCAACACGTTGACTGCCGTCAAGGGCAGCTTTGTTGTAACAGTTTTTAACCGTTCCGCCATCATTATAGCCTACAATACCACCCAGGTAGCTACCTGTAAAATACGAGTCAATTACACCCACATTCTGAATGGTGCAACCATCAATACAACCAAACAAGCCTACATAACTGTCAGAGTTATCGTTATAAAGACCGCTGATAGTATAACCCTGACCGTCAAATGTGCCTTCGTATGCCTTACTGCTGATAAATGACAAATATGAATATGTACCTATGGGTGTCCAGGTACGGAACGAACTGCCATCTCCGTTAAGATTCTTGTTACCATCAAGAACCCCTGTATTATCCGTAATATCTGCCGTAAGAACAGCCTTTGCAGAATTATTACCGTCATTTACATAGTCTGCAAACCAATAAAGCTGCCCTGCATTACCTATCAGATAAACATTGTTTGAATCTGCAGACGGTATTTCGTAGTGACTACCGTTAGCAGAGCAAAATCCGTTTGAAAACGTGCCTGTACATCCACTTACGTGACATGTTCCGCCGTCAACCGCACCTACGCAGGTATAAAGCGATAACACCGAAGCACAAAGCACGGCAAGACTGACAAATATATTGAATATTCCTTTGAACACTTTCATTTAGATATAAACCTTTCCGGGTGGTTATTTTCATTTAAACTCTTAGCCTTACCGACAACAGCAATTACGCCTGTCATATTTCTATAAAAGCAAAAAGATGTTTTTTAATGATACCATAAACATCTTTAATCTT
>JAZRFZ010000061.1:0-13818 GCA_045643925.1 Acutalibacteraceae bacterium
ATGTGGCGGTAAGTCCTTTCTTATTAAGGGCGGTGAGATAATTTAATGTTTATTCATATAGGTCAAGATACAGTTGTTATTGATAAAGAAATTATCGGTATTTTTGATATGGATAACACAACTGTTATGAAAAAAACAATAGATTATCTTAATAATGCGGAGAAAGAAAAAAGTGTAATAAATGTTGCACCTTTTGAACTTCCTAAATCCTTTATTGTTTGCCAGACTCCAAAAGGTAAAAGGATTTATATTTCTCCCGTTTCCGTGGGAACTATTTTACGAAGAATAGAATCAGGCAACCCACATTAATTATGTAAATAAATTATATACATATATTTATTTTGAATCTTCTACGGAGGTTAGTATTTTGGACGAAAACATTATTAAAACCGAAGAGGAGCTTCGCGAAGAAGCTAAAGAAAACGAAGTAGTTCTTGATGAGAACGCAGAAATTGATACTGTTGTTACCGAAAAATACGACGCAAGTGCAATTCAGGATCTTGAAGGACTTGAAGCGGTAAGAAAAAGACCCGGTATGTACATAGGTTCAACAGGACCTAAAGGACTTCTCCACCTTGTTTATGAGATTGTTGACAACTCCATAGACGAGGCTCTTGCCGGTTTCTGTACTCATATTGAGGTTGAAATTCTTCCTGATAATATTATAACCGTTCGCGATAACGGCCGTGGTATTCCTGTTGGTATAAATGAGCAACAGGGTCTTCCTGCTGTTACCGTTGTTCTTACTGTGCTCCATGCAGGTGGTAAATTTGGTGGTAGCGGTTATAAAGTTTCCGGCGGTCTTCACGGTGTTGGTTCATCTGTTGTTAACGCTCTTTCTGAATGGTTTGAAGTTGAAGTTTCTCAGGATGGTCATGTTCATTATCAACGCTTTGAAAGAGGTAATCCTACTTGTGACCTTAAGGTTATCGGCGATACAAATGAAACAGGTACTCTTATCCGATTTAAAGCTGACGCTGAAATATTTACCGAAACAACTGTTT
This sequence comes from Acutalibacteraceae bacterium, assembly GCA_045643925.1. Classification (GTDB taxonomy): domain Bacteria; phylum Bacillota; class Clostridia; order Oscillospirales; family Acutalibacteraceae; genus DTU089. Next base: position 1,005 of record JAZRFZ010000061.1, read on the forward strand.
ATGAGTTTGAAACTCTTGAAAGAAGATTAAGAGAACAGGCTTTCCTTAATGCAGGCCTTTCAATTTCTCTTACTGATAAACGTGATGTTGATGAAGTAAAGGAGGTTTACTGCTTTGAAGGCGGTATTTCATCCTTCGTAGAATTTGAAACTAATAAACGAGGACTTACTCCTCTTCATGAAAAACCAATTCATTTTTCTGCTGTAAGTGGTGACAGAGAAGCTAATATTTCTCTTATGTATAACGACAGCTACAATGAATTGATTTTGAGTTTCGCTAACAATGTTAGAACTATTGATGGTGGTACTCACGAAAATGGTTTTAAAACTGCGTTAACAAGAGTATTTAATGAATATGGAAGAAAATATAAATTATTAAAAGATAATGATAAAAACCTTTCAGGTGACGATGTTCGTGAAGGTCTTACTGCTGTTATTAGTGTTAAGCTTACAGAAGCACAGTTTGAAGGACAGACAAAGGGTAAATTAGGTAATACCGATATTACTCCTCTTGTTTCAAAATGCGTTTATGAAAAGCTTTCTACTTATTTTGAAGAAAATCCTGCTGAAGCAAAGGCAATTTTCAGTAAAGCTCTTGATGCTTCGAGAGCAAGAGAAGCTGCTCGTAAAGCAAGAGATAATGCTCGTAGAAAATCCGTTCTTGAAAGTAATAGTCTTCCCGGTAAACTCGCAGACTGTATCGAAAAAGATAATGTAAGAACTGAAGTTTATATCGTCGAGGGTGATTCTGCGGGCGGTTCTGCAAAGCTTGGCCGAGACAGAATGTTCCAGGCAATTCTTCCTCTCTGGGGTAAAATGCTTAACGTTGAAAAAGCAAGACTTGATAAAGTTATCGGTAATGATAAGCTTACACCCGTTGTTCTTGCTCTTGGTACAGGTATAGGCGAAGATTTTCATATTAATAAGCTTCGTTATGATAAAATTATTATTATGGCCGATGCTGACGTTGACGGTGCTCATATCAGAACACTTCTTCTTACATTCTTCTTCCGTTATATGCCTGAGCTTATTACAACAGGTCACGTTTACCTTGCTCAGCCCCCTCTTTACAGAATCAGTAAAGGTCAAAAGCATCATTATGCTTATTCTGATGAAGAAAGAGATAAAATAATGGCTGGAATCGGAACAGGTGTATCAATTCAGCGTTATAAAGGTCTCGGTGAAATGGACCCCTCACAGCTTTGGGAAACAACTATGAATCCTGAAACAAGAGTTATGCTCAGAGTTACAGTTGAAGATGCAGAAAAAGCAGATGAAACATTCTCAATTCTTATGGGTGATAAGGTTGAACCCAGAAGAGAATTTATTGAGAAAAATGCTAAATATGTTAAAAATCTTGATATTTAAGAAAGGGAGGATTAGAAAATGGACGAATTCAATGAAAAAAATGAAGGCGTAACTCAGGGCGTTAATAATCTTCCTGATCCTTATGCAAATCAGAAAATTGTAAACGTTGAAATCAACAAGGAAGTAAGAACGGCATTCCTTGATTATTCAATGTCTGTTATTACTGCCCGTGCACTCCCCGATGTGCGCGACGGTCTTAAGCCCGTTCACAGACGTATTCTCTACACTATGTATGAGAACAGTCTTTATCCCGACAAGCCTCACCGTAAGTGTGCCGATACAGTCGGTTCAGTTCTTGGTAGATATCATCCCCACGGTGACGCATCTGTTTATGATGCAATGGTTCGTCTTGCACAGGATTTCTCAATGAGATATATGCTGGTTGACGGTCATGGTAACTTCGGTTCAATCGACGGTGACCCCCCTGCTGCATACCGTTACACAGAGTCACGTATGAGCAAGATGTCACTTGAAATGCTCACAGATATTGAGAAAAATACTGTTGACTTTGTTCCCAACTACGATGACCGACTTAAAGAGCCCACAGTTTTACCCTCTCGTTTTCCCAACCTTCTTGTTAACGGTTCACAGGGTATTGCGGTTGGTATGGCTACCAACATTCCTCCTCACAACCTCTCAGAGGTTTGCGGTGCTATTGAGTGTCTTATTGATAACCCCGAGGCAGAGCTCGAAGACCTTATGGAGCATATTCAGGGTCCCGACTTCCCCACAGGCGGTATCATTATGGGCAGAGCAGGTATCAGAGCTGCTTATGCCACAGGCCGTGCAAAGATAATTGTCCGCGCAAAGACAGATATTGTTGAAGGCAAGAACAACAAATTCAAAATTATTGTTACAGAAATTCCTTATATGGTAAACAAGGCAAGACTTATTGAGTCCATTGCTGACCTTGCCAAGGAAAAAAGAGTTGAAGGCATTGATGATATCAATGACTATTCATCTGATAAAACAGGTATGCACATTGAGATTGAGCTCAAGCGTGATGCCAACCCTCAGGTTGTTCTCAACAAGCTGTTCTCATATACACAGCTTCAGTCAACCTGCGGTGTAATTTTACTTGCACTTGATGCGGGTCAGCCCAAAATCCTTAATCTTAAGGAGATTTTGCAGAAATATATTGACCACCAGTGCGAAATTATCGTCAGAAGAACACAGTTTGACCTTAAAAAAGCACAGGAAAGAGCTCATATCCTTGATGGTCTTGCAAAGGCAATCGATATTGTTGATGATATTATTGCTACAATCCGTGCTTGTAAGGGCGGTCAGGCAGAGGCAAAGGTTGCCATTATGGAAAAATTTGACTTTGACGACGTTCAGGCAGCAGCAATCGTTGCCTTCCGCTTAGGTCAGTTGGCAGGTCTTGAAATTCTCAAAATCACAAACGAACTCAATGAATTGAGAGAAAAAATCAAGGATTATGAGGATATTCTTGCATCACATAGCCGAGTTCTTGAAATTGTTAAGACAGAGCTTAAGGCAATCAGCGATAAATATTCTGACCCCAGACGTACCGCTATTGAAAACGTAAGCGGTGAGGTTGATATTGAGGACCTTATCCCCGAGGAAAAGTGTGTTTATACATACACAAATATGGGTTATATCAAGCGTCAGCCTGTTGAAGTGTTCTCCACACAGAACCGCGGTGGCAGAGGTGTCAAGGGTATGAACCGCCGTGAGGATGACTATGCGGAAACAATGTTCGTTGCATCTTCACATGATTTTATTATGTTCTATACCACCCGCGGCAGAGCATATAAGCTTAAGGGATATGAAATTCCTGAAGGCAGCAAGACAAGCAGAGGTACAAATATTGTTAACATCCTTCCCCTTGAAGCAGGTGAAAAGGTTTCTGCAATGATTCAGTTGCCTAAGGATGACGAGGGTATGTACCTTTGTATGGTAACACGTAAGGGTCTTATCAAGCGTTCATCACTTGATATTTACCGCAACACTCGTCGAAACGGTATTATTGCAGTAAGTCTTCGTGAGGATGACGAGCTTGCCTGGGTTAAACTCACATCAGGTAACGATAATCTCCTTGTTGCGACCAAGAAGGGTATGTGTATCTGCTTCAATGAAAATGATGCACGTCCTCTGGGCAGAACTGCAAGTGGTGTTAAGGCTATCACTCTTAATGAGGGTGACGAGGTCGTAGGTATGGCAATTATGGGTGAGGGCGGAAAGCTCCTTACCGTAAGTGAAACAGGCTACGGCAGAATCAGTGAAAATGACAATTACCGTGTTCAGTCACGAGGCGGTAAGGGTCTTAAGAACTATCATGTTGCAAAATATGGTGATGTTGCTGCCATCAGCACTATTGATGAGGAAGAGGATATTATCCTTATTTCACAGGATGGCATTATTATCAGAATCCCTGCAAGTGCAGTAAGAGTATGTGCCCGTCCTTCAAAGGGTGTTCGTGTTATGAGATTAGGTGAGGGTGACAAGGTTGTTACACTTTCTACAACAGAGCACGACGAGGAACAAGTTAACGGTACTGTTGAGGACGATGGTACTGCAAATGAAGGCGAAGGAGATACATCCGGTGACGAGCCCGATGTTACTGTAGACAATACCACGGAGGAATAACTTATGTCTGACAGAAATAATCGTAACGACGATTTGCAGGATTATCTTGACCTGTTAGATGCTTACTCAAAAAAAAGCACCAATGGTTATGAGATACTCAGAGAGCAGGAAGATAAAAAAATTGAAGATAGTCATCTCTTTGAAGAGTTAGAAGCACCGGCTCAGACAGAAACTGTGGATGCAGACGATGTTTACACTCTGGAGGACGATATACTTTCACCTGACGATGTTAGTTTTTACTTTGAGGATGAAGGTGATGTTGAATCGACAAGCTTCAGCGTTAGTCCACCTGCATTTATCGAGCCTCCTGCAAAGGAAGAAAAGAATCCCTTTAAAAGGCTTTCAAATTGGTATAATAATTTACCAAAGAAAAAGAAAATTATTGTAAGCGTTATTGCCATTTTACTTTCAATCATCATTACACTTACCGCAGTTTTGGGAATTTTCCTTTACAGTAAGGTTGACAAAATGATTGACGGTAATGAGATGAGTGACCTTGACCAGGTTTATCAGGACCCTGTTTTTGATGAAATCGAAGTGGATATTGGTTCAGCAGGCTTCAAACAGGCACTTATTGACTGGGCTACAACAAATAACGATAAGAAAATGTCAAGCAAAAATGTAATCAACGTTTTGCTTATCGGTGCGGATAGCCGTAATGGTACCAACACAGGTAATACTGATGTTATGATGCTTTTGTCACTTAACAGAAAGACAAAGAAAATTACTATTGCATCATTCCTCAGGGACAGTTACCTTTATGTTGACGGTGACAATCACGACTATTGCACAAAGCTCAATGCTGCTTTCAGTATGGGTGGTCCCGAATGTCTTATTCAGACAATAGAAAATAACTATAAAATAGAGATTGATAACTATGTTATGGTTAATTTCAAAACCTTTGAGAAGATTATTGACGAAATGGGCGGCGTGGAAGTTCCCAAAATTGAGCAGTTTGAGTCAGATTACAATGTTAAAAAGCATGGTATTCCATTACCTGTTGGTGAAAATGTTACACTTGACGGTGCCGAGGCACTTTGCTTCGTACGTAACAGAAGCTGTTACGGTGAGGGTGACATCAGAAGAAGCCAAAATCAGCGTACTGTTATCAACAGTATTATGAATAAGGTGAAATCTGCATCTGTAAGTGAGCTTAATAAGTACATAGATATACTTATGCCTCATGTTATGACAGGCTTTACAAAGAGCGAGATTATTTCCCTTGGTACAAAGGCAATTATGGGTGGCTGGGCAGGCTATGAGCGTAGCTCATTGCAGGTTCCGTCAGATGATGATTGTCAGCAGGGTAGTGCAGATATGTGGATTTGGGTTGTTGACTACCACAAAGCGGCACATGATTTGCAGATGGCTCTTTACGGTCAATCAAACATTCCCATTGAAGAGGGCAGAACAACACTTATCGATGTTTACAACGGTGCAAATTACAGCGGTTCTGACAGTAATGAAGTGAACGATAACTCTGCCGATGATGACGATTCATCCTATAATGACAACGATTATAACGATTATAATGATAACAGTGATTATGTGGATGAAGAAACACAGGCACAGAATAATTCCGACAACTCTGACAATCAGAACAATGATGAAACAGAAAACAACAGTAGCGATACGACTGTAGCTCCACCTGAGCCTACTGAGAATAACAACGATTCCGGCTCATCGGATGAGAACGGTTCTTCAGATACCGGAGCAGAGGATAGCGGTTCATCGGATACAGGCTCTGACAATGGCAGTTCAGATAATTCGGGTTCAGTTGATTCAGGCTCCGATGGTGGTGGAGAGGATATTCCCGAACCCGTTATTGAGGAAGAATAATTATGGCAAGGCAAAATAAAGAATATGTAAAAAAGCGTAAAAGCTATTATGGTTTTGCCCGCTATTATCCCGGTAAAATCGGGTCAAAAAGCTATGCTATCGGTGACAGCGTTTCACAGAAGCGCCGTGATGCAATCCGCGGTATAATAATTGCAGTACTTGTATTACTGCTTTTCGTTGTGACATTTATTGTTACATCGGTTGGCTATGAAATTGCAGAGCGACCGGTAAAAAATGCAGAATGCAGAATTCAAAATGCAGAATGCAGAATTAAAGGAACGCTGCGCGTTGATTATAATTTTAAATGATAAATTTAAAATTTAAAATTTCGGAACTGCGTTGCGATTATAATAATGCTGTCGCGAGCAATAAAGCTATCGTAGTGAACGCGTTTACGCGTTCAACAAATCACGATAAAATAAAGGTAGTGCGAAGCTTTACCTCCCTAACCCTAGGGAGGGGGACCACGCCTTTGGCGTGGTGGTGGGTAGTTCCACTAAATGATAGCCTTCTATTAGATAGAGCAATAGTAGTGAACGCATTTATGCGTTCACTACTATTAGTTTATTGTTTGCGATAGCTTATGATATTTGGAAGCGAAGCTTCCCCGATAATTTTGCATTCTGCATTTTGCATTTTGCATTAAAAAAAGACACCCTGACGGGTGTCTTTTCTATTAGTCTTCGTCGCAGCAACCGCAATCGCAATCACAGTCACAATCGTCAAAGTCGATGTCAAGCTCAAGCTTTTCGCCACAGCCGGGGCACTCGATAACTTCTTCATCGAGCATCTCGTCGTCGAGGAGAATTTCCTCACCGCAAAGGGGGCATTCAACTTCATAAAGCTCGTCATCATCACAACAGCAGCAATCGCAGTCGTCATCGAACATATCTTCATCGTCGAAGATGTATTCTTCAAGCTCATCAAGGTCCTCGTCGATAGCGTCAACAAGGTCTTCAACTGCGCTGAGGTCCTCATCAATATCAGTTACTGTGAGAGCCATATCCTCAAGAATGTCAAACATTGCTTCGAAGATTTTTGCTTCCTTTGTGTCTTTATCAAGGTCAAGACCCTCTGCAAGGCCTTTGAGATATGCAACTTTTTCTGTAAGTGTCATGGTAGTGACCTCCTGAAAAATATTTTTAGTTTAATTATGCTCTTGAAAGGTATTCGCCTGTTCTTGTGTCGATGTTGATTTCTTCACCTTCATCGATGAAAAGGGGAACCTTGATTTCTGCGCCGGTTTCAAGAGTAGCGGGTTTTGTAGCGTTAGTAGCTGTGTTACCTGCAAAGCCGGGGTCAGTCTGTGTAACCTTAAGAGTTACGAATGTGGGGGGTTCAACACCGAAAACGTTACCCTTGTATGAAAGAATCTTACAAGTCATGTTCTCCTTAACGAACTTGAAGTTGTCGCTGAGGTTTGATGCATCAACGGGAATCATATCGTAAGTTTCAGAGTCCATGAAGTAGTAGAGACCGCCATCTTCATAAGAGAATTCCATATCCTTTCTCTCGATGAAGGCTGTGGGGTATTTGTCTGTGGGGCTGAATGTTTTTTCAACAACGCTGCCGTTGATTACGTCTCTGATTTTTGTACGTACAAAAGCTGCGCCCTTACCGGGTTTAACGTGCTGGAACTCAATGATTGAGTAAACCTTGCCGTCCATTTCAAATGTAACGCCGTTTTTAAAATCGCCTGCTGTTACCATAAATAAAATCCTCCAAATATGAATTCATATCTTAACATAATAATTTTATACTAAATCAGCATTATTTTCAAGTGTTTTTTGCATTTTGCTTGTCAAATGCTTATAAATTGCTCAGTTTTCTTCCTCTTTGTCTGTACTGAGGTCGATACCAAGCTCCTCAAGCTGAAGTGCATCAACACGTGAGGGACATTCTGTCATAGGCTCACTTGCATTCTGCACCTTGGGGAATGCAATAACATCACGGAGTGAATCAACTCTGAGAAGCTGCATAATGAGTCTGTCAAGACCGATACCCATACCGCCGTGAGGGGGAGGACCGAATTTGAAGGCATCAAGGAGATAGCCGAACTTCTGCTGTGCTTCCTCGTCTGAAAGTCCAAGGAGCTTGAAGATTCTGTCCTGAAGGTCAGAGTCTGTGATACGGATTGAACCTGAAGAAAGCTCAACACCATTGAGTACAAGGTCATAAGCCTCTGCACGAACGGATGCCTTGTCTGTTTCAAGGTAGGGAAGGCACTCGGGGAGAGGTGATGTGAAGGGATGGTGCATCGCAACGAACTGCTGTGTATCCTCGTCCCAATCAAAGAAGGGGAATTCAACAATCCAAAGAAGGTTGAAGCCGTCACCGATGATGTCAAGCTTCTTTGCAGCCTCGTTACGGATTGAACCGAGGGTTGAAAGCACAGAGCTGTTCTTTGTGTCAGCAATAATGAACACAACGTCGCCCTTTTCGGCACCGGCTCTTTCGAGAATAGCGTTCATTTCATCCTCTGTCATAAACTTTGCAAAGCTTGATGCAATACCATCATCTGTAAGTCTTATCCAAGCAAGACCCTTTGCACCGATACCCCTTGCAAACTCGGTTAATTTGTCAACCTCTTTACGTGTATATGTGTTTACAGCGCCCTTTGCAGTGATACCGCGTACTGAACCGCCACCTGAAACTGCGCCTGAGAATACACCGAAGCCACAATCCTTAACAATATCGGTAAGGTCGAAGATTTCCATGCCGAAACGAGTGTCAGGCTTGTCTGAGCCGTAACGCTCCATTGCCTCTTTGTAAGTAAGGCGGGGAAGGGGAAGGGGAATATCAACACCGAGAGCCTCTTTGAATACTCTTGCGATGTAGCCCTCACCGATTGAAAGCACGTCTTCCATTGTTACGAAGGACATTTCAAGGTCGATCTGTGTGAATTCGGGCTGTCTGTCTGCACGAAGGTCCTCGTCGCGGAAGCAACGTGCAATCTGCATATAGCGGTCAAAGCCTGCCACCATTGAAAGCTGCTTGTAAAGCTGAGGTGACTGAGGGAGAGCATAGAAGCTGCCCTGGTGAATACGGCTGGGAACGAGGAAGTCACGTGCACCCTCGGGTGTGGACTTGATGAGCATAGGTGTCTCAATCTCGATAAAGCCGTTTTCATCGAAGTAGTCACGTGTAATCTTTGTTACCTTGTGACGGAAGAGAATGTTCTGCTGAAGGTCAGGTCTGCGAAGGTCAAGGTAACGGTACTTGAGCCTTGTAAGCTCGGCAGTCTGACAGTTTTCAACAATATCAAAGGGGGGAGTTTCACTCTTGGAGAGAACTCTCAAATCCTTTACGTCGATTTCGATGTCACCTGTGGGGATTTCACTGTTCTTTGAGGAACGCTCACGAACAACACCCTTTGCCATAAGTACATATTCACTGCGTACTGCAAATGCCTTGTCGAAAATATCCTTTGCGGTAGTTTCGTCAAATGCAAGCTGAACAATACCTGTTCTGTCACGCAGGTCAATGAAAATAAGTGCGCCAAGGTCACGCTGCTTTGCAACCCAACCGCAAACGGTTACTTCTTCACCGATATTTTCGGCGCGGAGGTCACCGCAATAAACGGTTCTTTTGAGTCCGTTCATATTATCCATATCTGTCAATCCTTTCAAAAGGGAAATTACTTAATATTCAAGAGGGAAATTACTTAATATTTACCTTATTTTTAATAAGGCTTGTAATGGGCACGTTAAGAGCCAAAGCACCTGCAAGGCTTAAGATAATGCCTGTCAGATTTTGTCTGAAAATAATGTTATCACCAAAGGTTTTAACAGCATTTGCAAAATCTGATGTAAATAATATTCTGTTTTCTGTCAGCACAATACCCATGGGGAGGAGGTCACCAATAGCACCGGTAACTGTAACAATAGCCCAGATGCCTACAAAGGTTACAACCACCGCGCCGAAGTTACCAAGCTTTGAGAAGGGTGTAACGTTTGAAAGTGTAATACCAAGGTAAATGCACTGCACCGTCAGGAGTATAAGAACTGCAAAAACTGTGGTGTAAATTGCAATAATTACAAACACAACTGAGAATGAAGGTGCACCGAAAAGTGAAAGAAGCTCTGCAGCGGCCTCGATTTCACTGCCGAAGCGCTTGTCCACCTGTGAAACCCACAAAAACATTGAGCCAATCATAAGTGTGAAAACGGAGAAAATCCAGATTAAGCCTGAAATTGTTTTTGACCATACCAAATCACGTGTTTTGGCAGGTATTGTAAGTGTCAGATAACCAGCTCTGCCGAAAACCGTTTTGGAAAAGAGCATTGAAACCGCAATAACCATAACGATACAGGCAAAAACAAGAACAACAAAAACGAGGAGTCCCGCAAGTACGCTGAGCATATCGTTTTTGCTTACCATTGCAAAAATCTCTGCGGCTACGCAGATAATGGCAAGGCACAGAAGAATGATATTGACTGAGTGCCACTGTGCCTTAAGGTCGTTTTTAAGAAGCTTACCAAACATTGCTGAAAACCTCCTTGAAAACATCTTCAATGTGTTTGCCGTCCTTTGTAATTTCGGCAACACTGTCATTGAGGAGCACCTTACCGCCACCGATAAACAGAGCGTGAGTGAAAACAGACTCAAGGTCGTTTATAAGGTGTGTGGAAATGAGAAGCGTTGATTTCTGTGCATAGTTCTGCATAATGAAATCAAGGATGGATGACCTTGTGGCAGGGTCAACACCGCCCATAGGCTCGTCCAGAATGTAAAGGTCTGCCTCACGTGACATAACAAGGGAGAGAAGGAGTTTTTCCTGCATACCCTTTGACATTGTCTTTGACTTCTGCTTAAGGTTAAGACCGAAGCGGTTTAACATATCAAGAGCCTTTTCCTTGTCAAAGTCGTCATAGAAGTCGGCAAAGTAATTGACCGCGTCAATGTTGCGCATCCAATCGTGCACAAAGGTCTGCTCAGGGAGATATGCAGTGATTGCCTTTGTCTTTTCACCCGGGGTTTTGCCGTCAATGAGCACCTGACCCTTGTAGTCGTGGATAAGACCTGTCAGAATTTTCATAAGTGTGGTTTTACCGCAACCGTTGGGACCAAACAGACCGATAACCTCACCCTGTGGCAGGGTAAAGGAAATGTCGTTGAGAACGGTGTGTGAGCCGTAAGACTTGGTAAGACCGTCAACAGTTATAATAGACATTTAACAGCCTCCTGTTTAATGTAGAGTGAATAAGATAAATGATTTTAACCGAAAATTCACTAATTATATATTTTACACTTTATTTTACTTATAGTCAACTAAATAAAGATAAATAAGGGCACAAAAAAACACTCTCCCATGTGGGAGAGTGGTAATTTTGTGAAAATTAGTTGAACAAGCCACCGTAGAAGCTTGCAAAAGTGTCAAGAACTGAGCTTACGTCGTACTCAACAAGTGAGCCCTCGATTGAATCAAGAATCATTGATAAATCAAGACCCTCAAAAAGATTGAAGATAATACCGAGAATTGAACCCATCGATTTTCGCCTCCTTAATTACTTCTTATATGTAATAAAAATATCACAATTTCAAATTTTTGTCAATGCTTTATTTTTCCAATGCTTCACGGTTTGCAAGTACCTGGTTGTGAATATCGTCCTTGGTTTTGCCTGTCAGCTTGTAGAAGAAGAAGGGCACACCTGCAAGGAACATCATAATACCGTGGAATATGGTGTAGAAGAACAACATCATAATCTTGGTTTCAAGGCTTTGTGTGGGTTCGGGAACTGCATCTGTGGGCTGAACATAACCGATAATTGAGCCTTCACCGTAGAGAATCTTGGGTGAAAGTGCAGATGCAATAGTACCACTAATCATTGTGCCGATACCGATAACAAAGGGAAGTGCGGCGTCAAGACGTTTGCCCTTTGTCTGAAGCTCGATTGATTCAAGCACGTCTGCCTGGAACATTGAGGGCAGAAGGTTTGATGCACCGAACTGAAGACCGATAAGGAACAAGAAGATAATGAAAATAATCTGCAAAGCAGGAGATTCAGTTTTAAAGTAAGCATAGCCTACTGTAAAGGCGGCAGAGTTTGCAATGATTGAGTAAATACCTGATGCAATGTAAAGCACCTTTGCATTGAACTTCTTAAGAAGGAAGTTGATAACGAGCATACCAACCGCGGTACCAATACCTGTGGGAAGACCAAAAAGAAGGAATTTACTTGTACTGCCAAGGAGTGCTGCCGCAAGGAAAACGCCCATATATGTAGCAATCTGACGGAAGTTTTTGAGTGTTTCACTGATGATAATTACCCAGGCATATTTGTTCTTGATAACGTCAATGAAACCAATAAGGGGATTTTTCTTTTCCTGGGTATATTCGATACGCTCTTTAACAAAGCGCATACCCATAAGTGTGATAAATGTACCTACCACACAGATAAGTGCTGTTGAAAGAACAAAGAGCATAGCCTTGTCTTTAATAAAAATGCCGATAACAAGTGTAACAACGAGGGGAGCAGAGTTACCTACTGCACTTGAAATACTGCGGAATGAAATAACCTTGTCACGCTCCTTGTTGTCGGGTGACATGACAAATGAAACAAGGTTGATTGCATTACCAAAGCTACAACATGCACCGTGTAAAAGACCGATTGTAAGAAGGTAAATCATAAGGATTGCGCCTGTAAGACCCTTGGGTGTAACAAACATAAGGAGTGTTACAATAGCCATAGGTATGGCAACTGCATTTACAATGGGAACGAATTTACCTTTTTTGGTAATCTTGTGGTTGTCAATAACCATAGCGTAGAAGAAGCTGAGCACAAATCCCGCTACGCTTAAGAATGAGTTGTAAAATGATGTCTGGTCATCTGTGAGGCGGAGTACATTAACGAGGTAGTCCTGCCTGTAAGAACCAACAATACCTGTCATCATTGTGTAAAAGAAGATTGCTGCAAGGTAGAATATAAATTCATTGGTTGCAACGTATCCGTTACCGTTTTTCTGCTTGATAGCATTACTCAAAAAATCACGTCCTT
>JAZRFZ010000062.1:0-7229 GCA_045643925.1 Acutalibacteraceae bacterium
GCATATTCGTGAAGAAGCTTTATATAAATCTTCCAGGGGTCTGTAAGAACTGCATTTTTTATCATTTCAACTGCCTGTGCTTTTATCTCACGGCGCAATTTCTTCACAAGCTTTGAGGTATCCTCATCGATGGAGGTTTCTTCATCGATAGCCTTGTAAATCTCCTTTTGGTTTTCCATAAAGAATTCATCAATAACACCCTGTATGAATGAGGCAAGGCGCTCACCTCGTGCCTTGGGAGAATTTTCATCATCCTGTAAAAATCTCTGCAACAACTGCTCTGCAGAAATCACAGTTTTGTTGTGAACAGTCACATCAGAGAATTCGGGCTCAACTGTACTTGCTCCGCAATCAAGGAAGCTGAGAAAATCCTCGCTCATTTTTATGGAAGCTGAGGAAAGTCGGTCTTTGTTACCGCTTATAATATCGTCTGCAAGAGCATAATAATCCCCCACATTGAGCGTAGGAAGCTCTGCGGCAAAAATACTGTAAAATGAAGCGTAGTTTATGGGCATTTCACCAAGCTCGGGTATAATGTCTGCAACATAGCTTGAGAAAATATCATTATTTGAGAACATTATAATTTCCGATGATGCAAGCTCTGTTCTGTTGCGATAAAGCAGATATGCAAGTCTGTGGAAGCCCACAGAGGTCTTACCACTACCTGCAGGACCGAGTACAAGAAGATTTTCACCGTCTGAATAACGAACAACCTTGTTCTGCTCGCGCTGAATGGAGTTAACAATAACCTTAAGATGCTCACCCGATGAAGATGACAAAACCTCACGGAGAATATCATCGTCAATCTTTATATCACTGTCAACGTAGTATTTCAGTTCTCCGTTTTCAAATTTATACTGCCTTTTAAGGAGTAAATCACCATACATTTTGCCACGGGGTGCATCAAAACTTGCCTTGCCGTCAAAATCCTCATAAAAAAGTGATGCAATAGGTGCGCGCCAGTCACACACATACATCTCAAAAGTGTCAGGGTTCTGAAGTGTACGCAGACCGATATAGACGGTTTTCTCCTTGAGAGCACCATCTGCTTTGAAATCCACCCTTGCAAAATACGGTGCAAGTCGGAGCTTGTTATAAAAATAGATGTCGTTACTTGCCTCTTGTGAATAGAGCATCTTTTTCTCCATTTCATAATGGATTTCTGTAAGCTCCATTCCCGAATACATACCACCGATGGGGTTGTCGCGATTAAATTCTCCGCCCTGCTCCTTAATATCGTCCTTATATTCTTTTATAAGGGCAGTAAGGCGCTGAATCTCACTATCAAGAAACTCGCGCACACCATAGTATTTGACTTGTTCAGGATACATATCTTTTAAAAACAAAGCAAAATCTCCTCACTATACATCAGTACCTGCAATTTTACTACACCATCATTTGTTTATCAAGTCTTGTTTTTAAAACTTTTTTATGCTATAATTAGTACATAAGATAAAGCTTTTAGAAACACAAACCCGTCCATCCTTCCGGATGAACGGGTTCTGCTTTTATTTTTCTGCTATTACTTTTTTCTTGCGGGGTTTAAAGATAACTGAATCAAGCTTATCCATAGCCGCGTCAAAGAGCATTGACATAACAACTGTAAGGAAGAAGCTCATTATAATGTAGAAATAAGGTTCTTTTGCAAAACCGTAGTGGCGTAACACAAGCATGGGGATTCGCTGAAGAATAAAGAATGAGAAAATATGCTCCGAGAACCAGTCGAGAATTGTGCTTCTGATTTGCACCTTCATCATCATTACAGTAACTGTAAGTGCAAAGAAAATCGCAAACAGGCTGTGATGAATTACTGTCTCGCCTCTGTTCTGTGAGAACAAGCCGAACAGAACAAAAACTGCCGTAAAGCCACCAAACCACAGAAGGTCGTTTTTCATAAGCACCTTGTCAACATAGGGTTTAACCAAGGAGAAAATCATACCTGCTGGGAAGCAGAGAACCGTGTTGTACCATTGAGATGCCAATCCGATTTTAATCTCCCAATATGCGAACAGAGCTGTAAGGATGCAGACAGCCGCAACACTGAGAACCTTTGACTTGCGAAGTAACAGGAAGGATGCCACAACAATTATATACAGAACAAAGGTAACAAACATATACCAGTTACTGTTACCGAGTGTTGTAAATCCTGTAAAGGCAAGGATAATCTCCTTTGGTGAATACTCAAGACCTCTGATACCTATTGAAACAAAGGCATACATAACTATAACAATGGCAAAGTGATACCATGTCTTGAAAAGTCTGTGGACAGGCATAGCCTTGATATAGGGTGTACCCTTTTTCTTATAGGACTCCATAATACCAAAGCCCGAATAGAACAGATAGGTAACAACAATAAGCTGACCAAGGAAAGACCTCATAGCAAAATAGGGCTCATCCCACACACCGTCAAGCTTTACATAAGTAACTGCATGGCTGAGGATGATAAGAATGGAAAAAATACCGTTTATTGTACCTGTGTTACGAGGTGAACAATAATCCTCAAAAAACTCGCCCTTTTTAGCAGCGGTCATTCCGCTGACTATTATAGCAATGAGAATGATTATAAAAAATATCATACCTGTACCTCACTATTAAATATGTGGTAATTATATCAAAATTTATTTTGTTTATCAATAGAAAAGGCAGTTTATGAAAAAATAAACTGCCTTTTTATATCAATATTGTCTAAACAAAGCAACAACCTTGCCGAGGATTACAACCTCATCTGTTATGATAGGCTCAAACTCGTCATTCTCCGGTTGGAGTCTGAAATGTCCGTTTTCCTTATAAAATCTTTTAACGGTTGCTTCGTCCTCAATCATCGCCACAACAATTTCACCGTTGGCGGCATAAGGGGTTTTCTCCGCGATGACAATGTCACCGTTGAGAATACCTGCCCACAGCATACTTTCACCCTTAACAGTAAGTGCAAACAGTGGCTTGTCCCTTGACACTCTGCCTGTGTAGGGAATGTATCCCTCAATCTGCTCAACAGCAAGAATGGGTAAGCCTGCAGTAACAGTACCGAGAAGCGGTACATGAGTGATATTCTCCGCCTGACCAAGAATTCTTATGGAGCGCTTGAGCATCGGGTCACGCATAATGTAGCCTGCTTTTTCAAGTGCATCAAGATTCGCCTGAACAGACGAAGTGGACTTAAGACCCACCGCAGCACCAATCTCACGGACTGAGGGTGGTACACCATCCTGAGAACGCTCTACAAGAAATTCATATATACGCTTTTGTGTATCGTTAATAGGTTCCACAAAATCACCTTCCGAACAAATTTTCTCTATTTTTTAAATATAATATCACACTTTTTCGAAAAAAGCAAACATTTGTTTGCAAAAAGATGAGATTTTTTTCATATAGTTAGTTGGGTGATGTATATGTTCAGAATTCTTCGTTTCCGACAGCTTGCAATTATCTCGTTTTTTCTGTGCAGTATAATGCTTATGGGGGCTTGTCTTAATGCGGTATCTCCTTATGTAACCGCAATATCACAATCACAGGCTAGTGTGCCAATAATAATGTACCATCAGGTGCACTCGGGTGTCAGAAATTGTGGTGATTATATAATTCCCTTATCAACCCTGCAGGATGATTTTGAATATTTCAAAAAGAATGATATACAACCTGTTTCTTTTGCAATGCTCCGTGATTATGTAGAAAAGGGTACGCCACTACCGCCAAAACCTATTGTTATAACCTTTGATGATGGTGAAAAAAGCTTTCTCACCAAGGTTGTGCCATTGTTGGAAGAGTACAACTACCCTGCTAATGTGAACATTATCGGCTCACTTGTGGAGATGTACACAAAAAATGGTGAAACAAATGACGCCTATGCTTACCTATCAGAAAATGATATAAAAATCCTGAATGAAAACCCCCTTGTTGAAATTGGTTGTCACACCCATAACCTACATTCACTTACAAGCCGTCGTGGTGTTTCCCAGCTTTACGGGGAAAGCGACGAGGCTTATAGCATTTTAATCAATCGCGACCTTGAAAAATTCAACACCTTATTCACCAAGCTTAAAGGCAAAGCACCTACAATCTTTGCTTACCCATACGGCATAAAGAATAATCTGTGTGACAGAATAATTAAAAATAATGGCTTCACGGTTACCCTCACCTGCCGGGAATTCGTGAACAAACTGACGCCTGACGGCTCACTTTACAACCTGGGCAGATTCAACAGACCATATGGCATAAGCTCACAAAAGTTTTACGACCAAATTTTTAATTCTATATAGTTATTGCAAAGTATGGCTATAATGTGTATAATTATTATGATTGACCCGCAGATAAAGAAAAGAGGTGTTCTGATTGGCGGAAAAGAAAAATTTCCAACCACCCGAATGGTTAAAGCTTGACAACGCAGGTATCCTGTTCCCCGGTCAGAACAGCGGTAAATGGTCCAATATTTTCCGTTGCTCCATAGAGCTTAAGGAGGATGTTGACCCCGAAATATTACAGCAGGCGCTAAACAATGTTATGCCCCGCTTCCCCGGATTGGGGGTAAGGATGCGCCACGGCATATTCTGGTATTTCCTTGAGAAAAACCCATTGCCTGCCCCCACAGTAAGGGCAGATATTCAGAACCCCTGTTACAGAGTCAAGTACAAGGAATCTGACCGTTTTCTTTTCAGAGTGTATTATCACGGCAAACGAATTGCCGTTGACCTTTTCCATGCTATAACAGACGGCTTCGGCAATGCTACACTCACCTTTACCCTTGTGGCGGAATACCTGAGGCTCAAGGGTCACCATATCCCCCACGGCGGCATCGTCAAGGATATTCACGAAGCACCGCCCAAAAAAGAGCTTGAGGATGCTTTCCCCAAGTTTGCAACCTCAAAGGGTAACGCATCCGTAGTTGACCCGCGTACATATATCCCCTCAGGCACACGAGTACCCAAGCACAATGTAAACCTTACCTCGGGTACAATGTCCTTTGCGGCGGTACATAAATTAGCAAAATCCTATGGAGTAACCGTTACGGAGTTTTTTACTGCTTTGCTTCTTGACATCCACTGCAAAAGACAGTTAAAGGAAGGCAAACGACTGAAACCCGTTGCCGTACAGGTTCCCATAAATTTAAGAAATGTTTATCCCACGGAAACACTCAGAAACTTCTCAATCTGCCTTAAGGTAACAGTTGACCCCAGATTGGGTGAATATTCATTTGAGGAGCTTCTGCAGCAGTCTGCATTACAACTGCGACTCGCCCGTGATGAGAAAAAAATAAATGCAACTATCACAAAAAATCTGCATTTTGAAAAGAACCCCATATTGAGGGTTATGCCCCTGCCCATAAAGGACTTTGCACTTACCATTGCAACTGTTCTGACAGCAGAGAAAATGACATCCGCATACCTTTCAAACTTAGGTCCCGTGAAATTACCCGAGGAAATGTTACCCCATATGGAAAAAATCATTTTTACACCCGGCCCCGGTCTTCACACCGCCGCCCGATGCGGAATGGCTACCCTTGGTGACAACCTTGTGTTCACCTTTGCAAATATTTTGCAGGAAGCGGACATTGAACGCGAATTTTTCACCGCCCTTGTGAAGATGGGCATACACGTAAAAATCGAAAGTAACAGAGAATAGATTTTATCCCGAAACTATACTAGGAGATTATTATGTCATACTGCGTTAATTGCGGTGTGGAGCTGGACAAGAGTGCCACAAAATGTGTGCTCTGCAACACACCGATTCACAATCCCAACGAAGCAATCGATACATCTGCTCCCACACCCTTTGCCGTTACACCAATAAAGGTTGATGCAGTCAAGAAAAAGTTTGTTGCAATTATTGTAACCTACATAATGCTTATACCCAACATCGTCTGCACATTCCTGGGTCTGTTTTTTACAGAGGACAAGCTGTGGTTTGTGCACGTGTTGTCTGCAAGTGCTTTGGCTTGGGTTGTTTTCGTCTTTCCCTTCATCACGAAAAAGCCTCGACCCTATCTGATGTGGGCATTCAACACAATCGCAACCGCCCTTTATGTGCTTGTTTTCTACGCAACCGGTATGGGTGGTGAAAAATGGTATGTCGGCATTGCGCTTCCCACCATTTCCATTGTGTCTGCCTGTGCACTTTACTTCCTGTATTGGGCAAGGCAAAGAAAGCGTCATTGGACATCCTTTGTGCTTCACATATTCGTTGACCTTGTAATATGCCTTACTGTAACAGGTACGGTCCTTATGCTCAACAATCATATCGTAGGCGGTGAAATCGTTTTCATCTGCGATATATGCTGCCTGGCACTTGTTTTCTTTTGGATGTATGCCAACAAAAGCAAAAAAGTCCGCGCCTGGCTTGCGAAAAAAATGTTTATATGACAAAAAGACCGCGTGAAGCGGTCTTTTTTAAAATGCAAAATGCAAAATACAGAATGCAAAATTATTGGGTCTGCGACGCTATTATAAAGCTGTCGCAAACTTAAAGTGATGCGAAGCCTTATAATAGCCAACGCAGTTCCGAAATTTTAAATTTAGAATTTATCATTTAAAATTACAATCGGCGCAGCCCCGAAATTCCTAATTCCTCATTCCTAATTATTCCGCCATTTTGAGGGTCATTTCGAGAATTCTTTTTACGCACAGCTCAAGGTCTGCCCTTGTCAACTCCCCTGCCTTGTAGCCTTCCATAAGGTCCTCGGGGTAGCCAACGTGCATCTTCATATCGTTACCTGCTCTGACCTCTTTAACGGGGTCATTTTTTACGCCCCAGTCAGTTGTAACCATATTCTTGAAGCCCCATTCATCGCGGAGAATACCTGTAAGGAGCTCGTAGCTCTCAGATGTATGCTGACCATTGATGAGGTTGTATGATGACATAACTGTCCATGGGTCTGCCTCTTTGACACAGATTTCAAAGCCCTTAAGGTAAATCTCACGGAGTGCTCTTTCGGAAAGACGTGAGTCACAGCCCATACGATTAGCCTCTTTGTTATTGCATGCAAAGTGCTTCATTGAAACGGCAACCTTCTGTGACTGTACACCGCGCATCTGTGCCGCTGCAATTTTACCCGAAATAATTGGGTCCTCGGACAGATATTCAAAGTTTCTGCCACAAAGGGGATTTCTGTGGATATTAAGTGCAGGTGAAAGCCATATACCGATATTGTTTTCACGGATTTCGGAGCCGCCGCCTACACCTACCTCAAACGCAAGGTCGGGGTCCCATGCACAAGCTATAAGAGTTGAGCAGGGCCA
>JAZRFZ010000063.1:0-4062 GCA_045643925.1 Acutalibacteraceae bacterium
AATACTATAAATATAATAACATATAAAAAATGAAAAATAAAGAAATTCAAAAATTTTTATGTCCCACGAAAGGAACAGAAATTGTATATAATATATTTTTCCGCAAATACTACTTGTAAAACAAGAAAGGAGTATGCGAGATGTTGGACAGGATTGCATTGATACTTGTAACAATCGGTGCCCTTAACTGGGGTAGCATCGGTTTATTCAAATTCGACCTTGTTGCCTGGTTATTCGGCGGTCAGGCAGCTATAATGTCAAGAATCGTATATGTAATTATTGCATTGGCCGGTATATGGTGCATTTCACTTCTTTTCAGAGAAAATGAAATGGTCGGTACAGTAATGGCAGATGACACAAACCACGAATAATAAAAAATCTCCTCTAAGAACAAACCTTAGAGGAGATTTTAATTTTATTGTTAGATTTTAATTTTATTGTTAGATTTTAGCATTATCAAGAGCAGTAATTTTATATGTCATTGCTCCACGAGGTGCTTCAACAGTAACCTTGTCACCAACCTTGTGACCCATAAGTGCTTTACCAACGGGAGATTCGTCGGAAATTCTGCCCTTCTGAGGGTCTGCCTGTGCAAAGCCTGTGATTGTATATGTTCTCTCAGCGGAGCCCTTTGCAGTACCCTTGATTGTAACAACTGAACCAAGGTGAACAACCTCAGAGTTAGCAGTTTCAGCATCAATGATTGAAGCGCGTGAAAGCATAGCCTCAATATCGTTAATCTCTGCTTCGAGTTTTGCCTGTTCGGACTTTGCTTCGTCGTACTCGCTATTTTCTGAAAGGTCACCAAATGAACGAGCTACCTTAAGCTTTTCAGCAATTTCAGAACGACCTTCTGATTTAAGAATACGAAGTTTTTCTTTGAGTTCATCATAACCTTCTTGGGTTAAAACAATATCCTGTGCCATTTAAAAATAACATCCTCTCAAAAGTATTTAGCCACATTGACTAAACAGATAACCACAATATTATATAGAAATCAACCTGAATTGTCAAGACATATAATTACACATCCCTCATAACTGCACATGCACATTTTATGGGAACACCACATTCTATAAGTGCAAGAACTTCATCATCGGGTTCAAAATACGAATTGTCAGGGTAAATCAAAACATTATCTCCCCTAAAATTCACAAAAAGACTGCCGTCTTTTTCAATCCTAGAAAAATCGATAATTAAATCGCATTCTGAAGAAATATTTTTCTGTTGAACAACAACCTTTAATCCCAGTTCATAATAAATCTCCTCGACGAATGAATCTGTTATGGATGTTTTTTCGGTTATAAGCGTAAAACCTTTCACTGACTCTGCCAACGAATAATATTCCTTGCAAGTCAAAAAGCAACGTTCATACACTATAACAGATATTTGTCCGCACGATTGTTTAATAAAATTTTTAACCGATGACAATATAGCTCTTTTAATATATGAATTTTTATCAAATAAGTATTCACACAGTAAATCATTCAAATCAAAGTTAAGCGATTCAAGAACCTTTCCTTTATTCATACGCAGAAGTCTTTGGATGTCTGATGAAGTTAAATCATCATATGTCGTTGAAATAATATCAAAATGCTTGTTACTTATAACTTTGTGATCCCTGGTAACTTCATTTTTTTTACCCAACAACAGCTTCATAAAATAATTTCTTGTGTCATCTTTTTTATCAATCAATTTAATTATTAACAAAAAAACGCCCCTTACCCATTATATGGATAAGGGACGAAAAATATTAGTGTCCGTCAGCGTCGGTATGCTGAATATAATCGCCATCGTCATCATATCTGTAAAGATAATCTACAGGATCGACCCAACTACCGTTAATCATAAGACCAAAGTGAAGGTGGGCACCAAAGGAATAGCCTGTGTTACCTGCATAGCCGATAACCTGACCTGCCTTAACCGACTGACCTACGCTACAGTTATAACCTGAAAGATGAGCATAATAGGAAAGAACACCATCGCCATGGTTAACAATTATGAGGTTACCATAACCACCGTTCCAACCTGCACTTTCAATTTTTCCGTCAGCAACGGAAACAACATCAGCACCCTCTGTACCGCTCCAGCGACAAGTATCAATACCATTGTGCATTCTGCCCCAGCGCCATTTATAACTTGATGAGATATACACATCACCACCGGGCAAGGGCCATCTCATTTTACCATTGGTTTTACCGGAGCCATAATAAAGGTTTTTACCTGCAAGCTCTTCGTCAAGCTTCATCATAGTTTCATCGCGCTTGTCATTAGCTGCCTTGAGTTTATCACTCTCAGCTGCAAACTTACCTACGACAGCCTGAATCTTCTTAAGGTCTGCATCAAATTCTGCCTGAGATTCTTCAACAATTTTACGAGCAGCAACCTTCTCCTGCTTCTTTGCTTCGTAGTCCTTTTTAGCAACATCGAGCTCAGAAATCTTTGACTGATGACGAGTCTTTACGTTCTCTATTTCTTCAATCTTTTCTGTATGCGCGATGATGATGTTTTCAAGCTTTTCAACTGTTTCATCATCCTTCTCTGCGATACGCTGAAGAAGCTCTACGCGCTCAAGGTATGATTGGAACTCAAACTCGTCTGAAGTAAGAAGGTATTCAAGAGAGGTATTGGGGCCTGACATATAGGATGCTCTGATTCGTTCACCGAGAACCTTATATGTATCAGCCTTTGCCTGCTCGTGCTCAACAATTTCCTTATCAAGCTTTGTAATCTGTCCCTGAAGACTTTTGATTTCTGTATTGATATCGTTAATCTGAAGCTGAATTTTCTCAATATCAGCATCAACAATAGCAATCTCTTTATTATGGAGATCAATCTGACTCTGAAGAATGTCAATCTTCTCTTGAAGTGCAGAAACATCGTCGTCATACTCTGCCGCTTTTGCTTCCAACTCTTTAATTTTTTCTTCATTGGCTGCAATTTCAGCCTGAAGCTGTTTCTTTTCTTCTTCCTTTGCTTTACGTTCCTCATCAGTTAAAGTAGCAAAAGCAGAAACAGAAAGAGTTCCCACAATCATTATAATTGCAATAAGTAAACTTAATAATCTTTTAAATTTATTATTGGTTTTCAACAACATTATTGTGCTCCTTTAAATATTTGTTAAGTGAAAGAATACTACCGAATGCACCGATGAATACGCCGATAAATACGAAAATACCGAAGATGTGCCAGATATATTCGTTAAACGGAACTACGTCACCGCCGAGCATTGACATAACGTCTGAAAGCCAGATGGAGGCAACGCTGTAAACACCATACTCGATGCCAAGACCGAGAACCGCTGAGAATAAGCCGAGGAGAATACCCTCAACCATAAAGGGCCAACGGATGAAAGAATTTGTAGCACCAACAGCCTTCATAATGCTAATCTCAAGACGTCTGTTGAATATTGTAATACGGATAGTGTTTGCCACAATAAACATCGAAACAAAGAACAGAATTGCAATAACACCAAGTGAAATGTATGAAACGGCATTTCTGATGCTTGCAAGCTTACCTGCAAGTTCACTGTTTTCGTGAATCTGAATAACGTTATCAAGCTGCTTAATAGTAGCAACTGTTGTATCAAATGAAGAAATATCTTTAACTGTTACTTTATAAGCATGGGGAAGAATTTCAGCTGTAAGACCATCAAGAAGTGATGCCTTATCACCGTAAGCTGCCTTTTGTCTTTCAAAGGCCTCCTCACGGGAAACGAACTGAATATCATCAACATTTTCCAATGCAAGTAACTGTACCTTCAAGGTATCAATAGCAGTTTCATCTGCTGTATCTTCAATGTAAACCATTACAACGTTCTGATCCTCAATAAGGTCAAGAACAGAGTTGATGTTGAGGAAGATAAGAGCACCGCTACCTACGATAACGAGACAGGAAACAAGAACTACTATTGTAGCAAGGGAGAGTAATCTGTTAACCCAGATATTTCTGAAGCCCTCACGTGTGAGATAACCTACGCTTGCACCTTTCATTCTTCCTCACCTCCCTCTTCGCTGAAGAAATCTGTTACAGAGCTTACATCTTCATCAGAAACTTCCTCTG
>JAZRFZ010000064.1:0-12946 GCA_045643925.1 Acutalibacteraceae bacterium
AGAGCACCGATGTAACCAACCCAGAATTCGTTTTCGGGCTTTGCAACAGACTTGCCCTCTGTTGCCTCTGCAACAAGCTTTGAGTCCGTACCGATAAACACAGCAAGACCCTTGTCATCATTTTTATTCTGCGAAAGACCTCGGGCAACGTAGGTCTGTGATACTGCCATAACTCTGTCAGCACGGCCATATATTTTGTTTGCTTGCATCATCATTGGTGAAAAAAGAATATCTGACACAACAGGAATATTAAGTGCCATCTTGAATGCCTCGGGCCACAAATCCTGAATGTCAATAATCACCTTGATATTATTTGCATTTGCAAACTTTGTTACTGCACTACCTACAGGCAAAGAGGGAACGCTACAAATAATGAGGTCAGGCTTTTTTCTGCTTTCGAGATACTTCACAACCTCTTTTGCAAAGCAATGGTGACTGTAAATACGCTGCAGTGAAATATTCTTTTTATAATCAGGCTCTTTAAGAAGAGTCATTTTATAAGGAGAGTCGATAGTTTTGATAAACTCCAAATCACGCTGTGTTTTATTCTGATGGCGGAAGCTTGATGAAATAACCTCCACATCATAACCGCCCTCACACAAAACGTCTGCCATTGTTCTGTATCGACTGCTCTTTTTTTCAAATTCAAAGTGCCAATAGTTGGCTATAAGTAAAACATCTTTTTTCATCGGTTACCCCTCAAGTTCTCCATAATTACATCGGCAAGTCTTGGTGCATTGCCGTCACCCACAAAGGAGTTGTGGGGCGTAACAATAACATTATCCATTCCCCACAAGGGACTATCTGCACTCAAGGGCTCTTCCTCAAAAACATCAAGCACAGCCCCGCCAAGCTTGCCCTTCGAAAGTGCATCAACAAGTGCGGTTGTGTCAACAACACCGCCACGAGCAATATTCACAAGGATTGCCCCTTCGGGAAGTGATGATAAAACATCTGCATTTATTATGTGGTGGCTATCATCCGTAAGTGGTAAAGTGAGCACTGTAACCAAGGTCTGTGCCATTGCACTTTTTAAATCGCACAAGGGATAAATCACTGAATAGTTTTCATCCTGGCGCGGATATAAATCGACACCGAAAACGTTGCAACCAAACGCCTTAAACCGCTTGGCGCACTCTGTACCCACGTTGCCACAACCTACTACACACACGTTTTTGCCACAGAGTTCAATAATTTCGCGATTTTTAACCCACAAATGCTCTTTTTGATTTTTTTCAAAAAAACGTGTATTTTTCAAAAGCTGAAGCACACCACAAAGGGCATATTCCGCCATAGGCACGCTATACACACCACGAGCATTGTATAATGCAATGTTGTGAGCATTGATATAATCCACATCTACCCTGTCAAAGCCTGCGCTTGTAAGTTGGATGTAACGAAGATTCGAAAACTTCTTTATATCGTGCTGAAGAAACAATCCGTTACAGATAACACCTTCAACCCACTCATATTCCACAGGGCAAGGGTCTTTTTCATTCTGCATAAAAACAACCTCGTGCCCCATAGCGCGGATATTATTTAATTGTTCCTCGGTGCACTGCCATGCACCTGTAACAAGAATTCTCATTTAAAACACCTTATGCTTTTTTTGTTTTTACCTTAGCAATAACTTTGTCAGAGAGTTTAAGGATACCCTCGCAAACAAAGTGAAGTATTGTTGCCGAAACAAGAATAAGACCTGTAATTGAAAGCCAATTCAACGGGAAGCCTAACAAAGGTCTGATAAAATCAATAATCACATACTGAACAACATAGATTTCAAGAGTCATTTTCGCAACAAAACCGATAACAGACTTTATAATTTCAGGTAATTTATCAAGCTTTGCATCTATACCCATTACAAACTTGAAAACAAAATAAAGAAGTGCAAAAATCACAAACTGATTTACAACCTGCAAGTACATAAAGCTGTCTGAACGCGAGAAGAAAAGCTTGCTTGCAAAATAAAGCAGGAAGAACACGCCTACTCCCACAAAATTGTACCACTTGAAATTATTTCTGTACTTACCGTCATTGAGTTTAAAGTATGCGCCAAGAAGCATACTTTCCATAAACAAGAAACGAATCATAGGCTCTCGTACAACATCAATGTGGTAATAACTCTTATCATAGAAGAAGATGTAAACCACGAGGTAAACAAGTGCAATCACACCCATTACCGCAGGGATATGTTTCTTGAGCACATCAATCTTCATCACAGCATAGAAAGGTATGTAAAGCACAACTATAGATGCCACAAAGTGATAATATGTAGGATAAATAAACCACCAGTTTAATGGATGAGCCTCCAATGAATATTCACCCATAAGCATATAAATCGCTGTCATTATGATAACCGGTAAGTAACACCTTACAACACGCTTTGAATACCAACGCGGAAAGTTCAATTTTATATTTGCAAGGCAATAACCCGAAACCGCAAAGAAGATGATGTCACCGATAAGTCCGCCATTCGCAATAAGGTCTGTGGGGTAAATACCTGTGTAATGAGCGTTGGTTATAAGACAAGCCGCAATCGCTCTTAAAAATGTTATGAAAAATACCATATTTTACCTCATTCGTCATTTGTTGTTGAAGAAACATCTTCTGCACTTACTACTGTCGCACCCACATTTTCGTTATCCTCGTTTTTGAGCACCTTAAGCACTGTTGTAAGAAGAATCTTGATATCAAGAAGAAGTGAGCAATTATCAACGTACCACACATTGAGTTCAATACGGTGATTCCACTCAACGGCCTTTCTGCCGTTAATCTGTGCCCAGCCTGTAATACCCGGTCTTACTTCAAACATTCTCAACTGCTCTTTGGAATATTCATCAATGGGCCAGGGATGGTATGTGAGGGGCGGTCTGGGGCCAACAAAGCTCATATCACCCTTGAAGATATTTACAAGCTGTGAAAGCTCGTCAAGAGAGGTCTTGCGGAGAATCTTACCTACCCTTGTGATTCGGGGGTCATCATCATCGGAATAAACTCCGCCCTTTTCCGCATCAACAACCATCGTACGGAATTTATAAATCTTGAATTCCTTTCCGCCAACACCGAGACGTGTCTGCTTGAAAATAACAGGACCCTTGGAGTCAAGCTTGATTGCAACAGCAACAAGAATAAACAAAGGCCAAAGGATAAGAAGCATAAGCCCTGAAACAACTCCGTCAATCAATCTTTTTAAGAACTTTTTGTACATAGCAACAAAACCACCTTATAAACCGAAAACAAATCGTAAAAACTCTATTATAGTATTATATAATAATATATAACAATAAGGGAGCATTGTCAATACAAACAATCTTTTTTGACAAAGAAAAAACCATCCGAAAACAGTCTTTTCGGATGGTGATTGTAAAATCTTAATTTTAAGTTAGTTACCAAAAAACTCTTCCTCAAGCATTGCACACAATGTGTGATATACAGGCAAGGTGTATTCCTGTATTTTTGCGGTGTCCGAGGAGGGTAATTTTATTGTTTCATCACAAAGTGAGAGAAGTCTCCCACCCGATTCCCCTGTAATGGCAACCGTTTTGCCATTTTTCGCTTTAGCAGTTATAACTGCATTCACAACATTTTTGGAGTTACCCGATGTACTCAGTGCTATAAGTGTATCACACTCATTCATATATCCATAAACCTGTTGTGCAAAAACCAAATCGGGGTCACAATCATTAAGAAAAGCAGTCATAAGACCTGTGTGACTAACAAGGGATATTGCGGGCAACCCTTTTTGCAGACCACTGGCAATTTTCTCACCATCTTCATACTGTAAAAATGGCGTAATATCGCCATTCTCTAAGGTTCGGGGAAGTTTAAATCCCTTCATCAGTTCCCCTACAATATGCTCACAATCTGCTGCACTTCCACCATTACCGCAAACAAGGATTTTACCGCCATTTTTGTATGTATTTTCAATGATTTTATATGCATTTTCAAGACTACTTTTACATACAGAAAGTGCAGAATAATTATCAAATAATTCATCAAATATTTTTTGTACACTATGTTTCATAAAACACCTCAGAACAGCACGCCCAAAGCGGCGTAATCACCTATACTGTCACCTAATTCGGCAGGTAAAATCTTGCAGACAGAACTGTTGCAAAGCAAGGCTTCAGATTCAATGACCGCCTTAATTTTCGGCAAGAAGAAATCTTTATTTCGTTCAAAAATACTGCCGATAACAATAGCTTCAGGGTTAAGAACATCGATAATAACAGACAGACCCAGACCCAGTTTTTCGGCACACTTTTCATATACAGACAGGGCAAAATCATCGCCCTTATACATAGCCTCAGCAATGGCTTTTGCAGTCAGTTTTAGGAGGTCGCTTTCGTTTTGAAAAAGCATACTTTTCCTGCCATTTTTTAGCCATTTTTCACCCATAAGGATAGCAAGATTTTTGATGCCACCACCTGAGCAAAAGCCCTCAAAGGAGCCATTTTTACCATATCCCACAGGTCCCTCATCACTGAGTCTTATGTGACCCACTTCACCCGCTCCGTCGTTAGTTCCGCTATATAATTTTCCGTCAAGTATAAGACCTGCGCCCATACCTGTGCCAAAGGTGAGAAATACCACATTATTGTAGCCTCTACCCGCACCAAATCGCCATTCTGCGACAGCACAAGCATTGGCATCATTATGAAGAACACACCTGACGCCAAAGTGTTCAGAAAGAATTTTCACAATGGGCACATTGTCCCAATCAGGCAGGTTTGGCGGGCAATTTATAACACCCTTTTTGCTGTCGAGAGGACCACCACAACTGACACCCACACCAATGAGCTGATTATGTTCAACGCCGTTACGGCACAAAAGCTCCTCTGCCCTACTCATTATTTCCGACAAAACCTGTTGCCACCCACGTGAAACGCAGGTGGGAAAACTGATTTTATCAATAATAAATCCGTCGATACACTCCAGAGTGCCCTTGCCCAGAACAACTGCGCACTTTGTACCGCCTATATCAATACCTAATGAATATATCATCAGAAGTTTCTGCCGTTCCAGCCCCAGTCATCATAACCCTCGTATTTCACGTAAATACGTGCGGGTGAAATACCAAGCTCATTTTCAAGAATATTGCAGATTTGGGCTGTCATATCATTACTTGCAGAGGGGTTAACCGCACCAAGAAGCTGAACATCAACAACGGCACTATCTTTTGAATCGTCACCTGCAAACCATAATTTCTTTTCACCCTCAATGCAAACCATAAGGTAAGCTTCATTCTTACCGGGGAAGCACTCAATAGCTTTACCGAAAGCAGATTTAAGAGCTACGCACTTTTCATCTGATACTTTTTTAGTTGTTTTAAGGTTAATATAAGGCATAAAACTACCTCCTTCGTTTATTACAATAAAATAATATCACAGCACAAAACAAATTTAAAGTGATTTTTATTTATTCTCCAGATATTTTATTGCAAAATAACACAAGGCTCCGCTACCACGCCACAAAACAGAGTCATCGAAAGTTGCCTTGGGGTGGTGTTGCGGATGAGTGTAACCATTCACAGACTCACCTGCACCAAGACCCAACATTACAGACGGAACCTCTTGTGAAATATATGAAAAATCCTCAGAACCACCACGGAAACCGCCGGGAATATCAGCAGCTGATATAACATACTCATTTCCGAAGAGCTCTGTGAGAACACCGAGGGCAAATTCCGACATATCACCATCGTTTTTCAAAGTGGGACAACCGTTACCAAAGGAAACAGTAACATTACACCTGTGCGCCTTTCCCACATTTACGGCTATTTCCTCAATACGTTTTTTCATATTTTCCCGCAAGGAATCATCAAATGCTCTCAGCGTACCCTTAAGGACAGTACTGTCTGCAATAACGTTACCTGATGTACCACCATTAAATGAACCCACCGTCAGTATTCCCTCGTCAGAAATACTCATTTCACGAGCAGATATTTCCTGCAAAGCAAGAAGAATACGTGCGGCGGCGGTAATACTGTCAACACCCTGATGTGGAGTAGAGCCGTGACACCCCTTGCCATGAACATTTATAGTGAAATAATCAGCAGCAGGGGCGCTCACCCCCTCACCCGAAACAATGAACGCACCTGTTTTTACAGGAATTCCCGTAAGCACGTGAATCATCATAGCACCTGTCACCGCAGGGTCTTTGAGAACACCGTTGTCAATCATGTTATAAGCACCTGCAAGAATTTCTTCGGCAGGTTGAAACATAAGCTTGACAGACCCCTTTAAGCACTGTTCATTTTCTTTGAGTAGCTTTGCTGCACCGAGAAGCATTGAGGTGTGCATATCGTGACCGCAAGCGTGCATATTACCATTCCCACAAGCAAACTCCAACTCTGTTTGCTCCTTTACAGGAAGAGCGTCCATATCCGCACGAAGCAAAATACATTTACCTTCACCCTCACCGATAATGGCGGTAACACCGCATTTACCGCAATCAACAGGAGTTACGCCCATTTCAATTAGTTTTTGTTTTATATAGCCTACCGTTTTCGTTAAATCAAACTCAACCTCTGCATTCTTATGAAGAAAGCGATAATACTCCAATAACTCATTTTGCATATCCTGTGCATTTTTCAACAATTCTTTTATCATACAAACACTCCTTGTGATTATAATTTACCCATCAAAGAGAGCTATAAACATAAGTTGATATTTTTTAACAACATTGACATTAAACACTTGAAAAATACAATATTCACAGTTATAATCTATGTAATATTTCCGTCCGTGGCGCAGTTGGATAACGCAACAGATTCCGATTCTGGAGAGCGGGGGTTCGAATCCCTTCGGGCGGGCCAAAAATTAAGACAGTCTTTGGACTGTCTTAATTTTATTCAAGCCAAAGGCTTGGTATGTAATCCGCGTTAGCGGAATGTAATCACGCTTTAGCGTGTATGTTATCACTATAAATGGTACTCCTTCGGCTTGATTACATACACAACTTTCGTTGCGATTACATACAACACTTCGTGTCGATTACATTCACACCTGCGGTGTGATTTATTATCTCGTGTCGGTTCGCCTTGGCGGAGACGCGAGAGACATAAAATGCGACGGTTCGCGCAGTGAACAATTTTTGGTTATATTACACAAAAAAATGTTTGAAACTTGTATTTGACTCACAGTGAGTTGAGGTATATATTTAGATTATAGAAAAGGAGGTTATTTCTATGAAAAAAGCATTAAGTATAATTCTTACCGCTGTTATGCTTATGGGTATTTTGAATATTGGTGTTTTTGCTGCCGATATTGAAACACCCACAGTAACAGCATCGAATGCCGTAAGTGGTGGTATCAATGTTTATTGGACCGCTGTTGACGGTGCGGTAAAGTACAATGTTTACCGCAGAATCGGTGGTTCAAGCAATTGGATTCTCGTTGGCTCAACTGACAGTAAGACAAACTTCATCGACCCCGATGTTGAGGGCGGCAATTTCTACATTTACTCTGTTAGAGCGTATGAAGAATCCGGTGAATTCAGCGCATTTGACACCACAAAGGCATACACAGTAAAATGTGTTGAAGTCCCCAAGCTCACAAAGGTTGTAAACACCACAAACGGCCTTCAGGTTACATGGAACGCAGTAGCAGGTGCAAACAACTATCGTGTATATCGTCGTGGCGCAGGTTCATCAAGTTGGTTGTACCTTGGCACAACAACATCCACAACCTTTACAGACGGCAAAGCAACAAGCGGTGCTTATTGGCGCTACACAGTACGTGCGGTAGGTAACGGTTATTACAGCGGATTTGACACAAACGGACTTTACACAATCCGCCTTGCAAATCCTTTCTCAATCAAAGCAAGCGTTGGCACCGACGCTGTAAACATTAACTGGGCAAAAATTAACGGCGCCACAGGCTACAGGGTTTACCGTCGCGGTGCAGGACAGACATATTGGACTTATCTTGGTGCAACCACAGGTAACACCTTCGTTGACAAAAAGGTTGTTGCAAATCAGTATTACCGCTACACAGTACGAGCAACACGCGGCAGCGTTTACAGCGATTTCTACACAGAAGGTGCTGTTATCAAATTCAGCATTCCTATCAAGAACCATTTACCACTTGAAATGTATTTTTCATCCGGTGCAGGTGGATGGGCAACAGGAATTGAGTTGCGCAAGGATCTTTCATTTATCGGAGCATTCCATGACAGTGAAATGGGTGATTCAGGCTACAATTACCCCAATGGTACAGTTTACATCTGTTCATTTACAGGTAAATTCAAAAATGCAAAGCAAATAAACAACTACAAATATTCACTCACTCTGAACTCATGCAAAACAGACAACAAACCCAATATGACATGGATAGAAGATGGTGTCAGATACATCACCACAGACTCTTATGGTATCGGCGATGGTGGAAAGAATTACATACTCTATACCCCCAACACTCCCTTGAGTGATTTCCCCCAGGATGCATATGCTTGGGCAGGATATTATAGCGGTAGTGAAGGCGGTTACCTGAATGCATATTGCCTTTACTGCACAGATACCGGAAACGCTTTCTTTACAAGTGGCTACGATTTCTAAAAATTAACAGAACGGATTGTTTCTCAGCTGAGAAACAATCCGTTTTTTCTTTTATAACAACAAATTTATTCAAGTTATTGGTTGACATTGACATATTGTAGTATTATAATTACACCTATATTTTTTATAAATATTGATTTAATTGTAATTTCACTGTATTTTTATACACTCAGGAGGTTTCCTAATGGAACGTTATTATCAGCCAGAGATCGAAACTGCCTCACGCGAACAAATCACCGCTTGGCAGAGCGAACGACTCGTAAAACAAGTTAAAAACATCTGGGATAATGTCCCCTACTACCGTCAGAAGATGGAAGCTAAGGGTCTTACACCCGATGATATCAAAGGCATTGAGGATTTGCACAAGCTTCCCTTTGTAACTAAGGATGATTTGCGCGAGTGCTATCCTTACGGACTTCTTGCAAAGCCCCTTTCCGAGTGTGTGAGAATTCAGTCCACATCCGGTACAACAGGAAAGCGTGTCGTTGCTTTCTACACACAGCACGACATTGACCTTTGGGAGGATTGCTGTGCACGTGCACTTACTGCAATTGGTGCAACTAATGAGGACGTTTGTCAGGTTTCTTACGGATATGGCCTTTTCACAGGTGGCCCCGGTCTTAACGGTGGTAGCCACAAGGTTGGTTGCCTTACAGTGCCCACATCATCAGGTAATACAGAGCGTCAGATAATGTTCATTCAGGACCTTAACGCAACAATTCTTTGCTGTACACCTTCTTATGCTTTATATCTTGCTGAATCAATGAAGGAAATGGGTCTTACACCTGACCAGATTCCCCTTAAGGCAGGTATCTTCGGTGCAGAGGCATGGAGTGAAGAAATGCGTCAGGATATCGAGAAATCACTTGGTATCAAGGCTTATGATATTTACGGTCTCACAGAGCTTTCAGGCCCCGGCGTTTCATTTGAGTGCTCCGCACAAAACGGTATGCACATTAACGAAGACCACTTCATTGCAGAAATTATCGACCCCGATACAGAGGAAGTATTACCCCCCGGCTCAAAGGGTGAGCTTGTTTTCACATCTATCACCAAAGAAGCTTTCCCCATTCTCAGATACCGTACAAAGGACATTTGTCAGCTTAACTACGAGCCCTGTTCTTGTGGCAGAACACTCGTAAAGATGTGCAAGCCTATGGGCAGAAGCGACGATATGCTTATCATCCGCGGTGTTAACGTATTCCCCTCACAGATTGAAACTGTGCTTATCAATCAGGGTTATTCTGCTAACTATCAGATTATTGTTGACCGTGTTAACAACACAGATACACTTGACGTTCAGGTTGAAATGACACCCGAAATGTTCACAGATAACATCGGTGACATTGACCGCAGACAGAAGGAAATCGTCAACGGTCTCCGCTCAATGCTTGGCATCTCCGCAAAGGTTACTCTTGTTGCACCCAAGTCAATCGTTCGCAGCGAGGGTAAGGCAGTCCGAGTTATTGACAAGCGTAAAATTTAAGGGAGGACTTTGTTATGAGTATCAAACAGATTTCAGTTTTTGTTGAAAACAAGCCCGGTGCTATGAGTGCCATGACCGCAGTTCTCGCAGAAAACAACGTTAATATGCGTGCCCTCTCCCTTGCGGAAACAGAGGATTTCGGTATTGTTCGTATCATCGTTGATAATGTTTATAATGCAACAACGGTTCTTAAGGATGCAGGCTACATTCACTCCGTAACATCTGTTCTTGGTGTGGCTGTTCCCAACTGCCCCGGCGGAATCAATAAATTGCTCTCCATTCTTGATGATGTGGGTATCAACATTGAATATATGTATGCATTCCTCGGCAAGAAAGAGAAAAACCACGCTTATGTTATCCTTAAGGTTCGTGACAACAATGCTGCAACTGCTGCACTCGCCGAACAGGGAATCAGACTCCTTGATGAGGAACGTCTCGAAAATTTCTAAAAAGTTATAACTCCTTTGCTAAATTTTGGCAAAGGAGTTATTTTTGTATTGAATACCTGTTTTAGGTATGATATTATGAAAACGTGATAATACTTTATGTGGTAAGGTGATATTATGACATTTTGGGACATTTTAAGTCTGTTGGCAGGTCTGAGCTTTTTCTTGTTTGGTATGAGCACTATGTCAGACGGCCTTGAAAAAGCCGCAGGCAGTAAGCTTGAAGTCATACTCAAAAAAATGACATCAAACCTTTTGGTGAGTGTTTTTGTGGGTGCGACTATAACCGCAGTTATACAATCGTCATCAGCAACAACTGTTATGCTCGTGGGTCTTGTTAACTCTGGGTTAATGAGCTTTGCAAATACCCTCGGGGTTATTTTCGGTGCCAATATCGGTACAACAATCACTGCCTGGTTGCTATCACTTTCCGGTCTCGAAAGCAATTCTTTCATAGTTCAACTTGTAAAGCCACAAAACTTTACACCCATCCTTGCAATCATCGGCATTGCCTTTACAATGATGGCAAAGAGCGAAAAGAAGAAAACTCTCGGAACAATCTTCGTAGGCTTCACAGTCCTCATTTACGGTATGGATATTATGTCCGATGCAGTCGGAGGATTGGCAGATTCACCTGCCTTTGCAAGTCTTCTCACAAAGTTTAATAACCCCGTTATTGGCATACTTATAGGTGCGGTTGTAACCGCAGTAATTCAATCATCTTCGGCATCTGTTGGTATTTTACAGGCATTGTCACTGACAGGCGCAATCACCTATAATATGGCAATCCCCATCATTATGGGACAGAATATCGGTACTTGTGTAACAGGTCTTATTTCCTGTATCGGTGCAAGTGCAAATGCAAAAAGAGTTGCACTTTCACACACATTGATTAACATAATTGGTACAGTTATTTTGTTACCGATTTATCTGATAGGCGCAAAGGCTTTGGACTTTACACTCGCAAACACGCCTGTAAACCCTGCATCAATAGCGGTGATACACACCATATTTAATGTTGCCACAGTAGTGATACTTCTCCCCTTCACAAAATTGATTGCAAAGCTGGCACAAAAGCTTATCAAAGAGAAAGAAACAGACGAAAGCGCACCCAAACGCGCAGCGTATCTGGACGAAAGACTCTTCAACTCCCCTGCAGTTGCCATTATGGAATGTGATAATTACACCACCAAAATGGCTCTCCTTGCCAAGGAAACAGTTGAAAAGGCTATGAAGCTATTGTTCAACTACAACGAAGAAGATGCCAAGGAAATTGTGGAATGCGAAAACACACTTGATATGTACGAGGACGAGCTTGGCACTTATCTCGTGAAGCTTTCCGCATTATCACTTTCAGGTGATGAAAGTCACAAAATTGCCCGTATGCTTCACTCAATCGGTGACTTTGAGCGACTTGGTGACCACGCACTGAACCTGAAGAAAACTGCCGAGGAAATCCACGACAAAAAGGTTATTTTCTCCGATGAAGCGGTTAAGGAAATCGAAGTGCTCGTTGCGGCAGTAACAGAAATCATCATAATGACAACAAACGTCTATGAGAAAAACGACATTGAGGGTGCAGCAAAAATCGAGCCCCTCGAACAGGTTATTGACCAACTTACATCAAAAATCAAATCAAGGCATATCGCAAGACTTCAGCAGGGCGATTGCACAATCGAAATGGGATTTGTGCTCTCCGACCTTATAACAAACTGCGAAAGAATTTCTGACCACTGCTCAAATATCGGTGTTGCAGTTATTGAAGGTCAGTCCGACAGCTTTGACCCCCACCAATACCTGAACAATATGAAAACCGAAAACGAAGAATTCAAAACACTTTATACCGAGTATAAAGAGAAATATGTGTTGTAAAACATAAACACAATGCATATTCAATAGTATAAAATTAAATTAAAAATACCACTTAAATTTTAATTAAATAACTTGACATTCAATGATAGAATGATTATAATTTAGTGGATGTGCCGGTGTGGCGGAATAGGCAGACGCAAGGGACTTAAAATCCCTCGGTGGCAACATCGTACCGGTTCAAGTCCGGTCACCGGCACCAAATAGAGAACTTACACTTTTTGTGTAGGTTCTCTATTTCGTTTTGTATGAACAAGTAGGACTTGAACCGGTCCTCGGCGAAGCCGAACATAATCGGGTGTTCGCAAGTTTACTTGCAAATGATGGGCAGAGCCCATCAAGTCCGGTCACCGGCACCAGAAAACAAGACAGTCTTCGGACTGTCTTGTTTTTATTCAATCCGAAGGATTGGTATGTAATCACGCTTCAGCGTGTATGTAATTGCCGAAGGCGTATGGAATCACCCTGGTGTATGTAGCCTTCGTATTGATTACATGCATAATTTCTTTATGATTACATTCCATCTGCGACGGATTACATACACGACTTCGTCGTGATTGGCTTCGCAAACCGGTTCTCGGCGAAGCC
>JAZRFZ010000065.1:0-1709 GCA_045643925.1 Acutalibacteraceae bacterium
TCTGCTTCAAGCAATGTGTTCCAAGTAACCTTGATACCATTTGCTACATTTGAAGCGCTTGTCTTGGGAGTTGCGGGACCCTTTGCAGGGATAGCTTTAACAGGAATATCACAAGCTACACCAAGATATGTAGTCTGGAAATCATATACATTGTTGATTTCCCAAGCCTTGCTATCCTGTGAATAAGCAGAAACCTTAACGTGGTCAATATCAAAAACTTCGCCCTTGTCATTCTTGAAGGTTGTACCGCTTACATAATTGTAAACAGAGCTTGTGCCATCCTTGTAGTTAACTGTGAATGCAGAACCTTTTACATAGAATGCTTTGTCACAAGCGTAGTAGAACTCCTTATCACCATCTCTGTTGGTGTACCATTCACCATCAACACCCTCTCTAACCTTGAGGATTTCGGGTGAGCTATACTCAACAGATGCAATGGGATTTTCGAGAACATCAACCTCTACCTGAGTTTTAGCACCGCGATATGCAATTGTTATAATACCACCGTCAGAAATTGTCCAAGCATCATCACTTTGTGTATCTGTCCAGTAAAGGTGATTTGTATCAAGCACAGCACCGTCTTTAGCCTTGAACACACCGTTCTTGTCAGATGTATATGTAACCTTTGCACCGTCAACTGATCCAACGATAATCTGGTTACCTACAACCTTTTTGAAGTGCTCTAAATCGTACACAAAGTTCTCGTCCCACTCACCGCAGGAGTTCTCAAGAACCTGGAGTGCTGTATTTTCAACGTATTCGATTGACTTAACATCACTCTTAACAACCTTAACAGGAACAGTGCCTGAAACGCTCTGTCCGTCAGCAGAATACATAACAGTTGCGTAGCATTTGTATGCCGCTGATAATGTCCAAGGTCTTAAAGTCTGTGAAGAAACAGTAGCATCAACATCAAGTGTCAATGAACCAGGGAGAGCATTGTAATCATTATCGTAATATTTGCCATCCTCAAATACATATTCAACATCAGGCTGACCAACATAGTTGAGAACGAGTCTGTCACCGAGCTGGTTGAGCACAACATCGTTATAGAAGAATCTTGCACCTGAATTATAGCCACAGCAATTCTCAACAACTGTTAAATCAACAGCAGGAATATACTCGATTGAAACAGGGAAGTTTACAGGGTAACCAACGAGGTCAACATAAACCTCTGTTTTGAGACCGCTTGTAAGCTCAACTGTAAAATAATCGTTCTTTTCGCCCTCAATGTTGATTTCATCAACGAAAACATCATCGCGATATAATTTCTTACCGTCTGAGCTTCCACCGAAAAGACCTGCAATCATTGAAAGAATGTCGCCGTCACTACCGGAAGTTTCAACATAAACACCATCAGCGTCGCTTTCGTAAACAACCTTATCACCTTCTGTGGTGTACATTGTTAAAACGTTACCTTCAGCGTAAAGATAGTCTTCACACTGTTTGCGGTAAGAATCCTCACTTGCATAATCAATGGTGAGTTTCTTGTTTGCAACAAGCTCACCATCAATGAGGAACTCCATGGTGAAGTACTTGATGCCGTCAGCTGCAGCAGAAGCTGTAATGCCGAGGCAGGAAATGGTACTCAATAACATTACGAGTGCCAAAACCATAGACAAAGTTTTTTTCATCATAAATTCTCCTTTATGGTTATTCAAAAGTTAAAAACTCTCTATCCTCAATTATACCGCTTTTTAATTTAAAGT
>JAZRFZ010000066.1:0-12223 GCA_045643925.1 Acutalibacteraceae bacterium
AAGCCTTCAATCAAAATCTTAAGACCCAAAATAATAAGTACAGCGCCGCCTACAAATTCGGCTTTTGATTTGTATTTTGTGCCAAAGATGTTGCCTACCTTGACACCGATAGAGGAAAGTCCACAGGTGATAACACCGATAAGCACAAATGCTACATAAACAAACCAATCGGGGTTAAAGTCTGTAAAGGCAAAGCTGACACCGACTGCAAGTGCATCAATACTTGTGGCAATAGCCATAGGAAGCATAGCCTTGAAACCAAGTGAGCAGTCAACACATTCTTCCTCTTTGTCGAAGGATTCCTTTATCATATTTGCACCGATGAGCGCCAGTAAAATGAAGGCTACCCAATGGTCGATTGATTGTATTTTCTCTGCGAAGGTGCTGCCAAGGAGATAGCCAAGAAGTGGCATAAGACCCTGAAAAGCACCAAACCATAAGCCTACGGTAAGGCAACTTTTAATATTTATTTTCTTAAGTGACAAGCCCTTGCACAATGCAACTGCAAAAGCATCCATAGAAAGACTTACGGCAAGGATGACTGTTTCAATAATTCCCAAAAAGGACACCTCCGATTTATCATAGGAATTAAAATTATAATATGGCAGACTATGAATGTCAACTAATAATTGATTTACACGCCTGAGTGTGATATTATACCATATATAATAATAAAACAGGTGAAAATTTAATGGATAAAGTGAAAAATATATTAAACCCTGTTTGGGGATTTATAAAAAAGATAAAAATATGGAGTATTGTGGCGCTTGTGGTTGTGGTTGCAATTCTTTATCAAGGCTTGACTACTGTTATGATGTGTTCGGTGGTGCTTGATTGGGATAAGCTTTCAAATTCACCTCAGGCAAAGCAGATTATAATCAGTGACCTTTCATCAAAGCAGTATAAGGATTGGCTCCAGGAAAAAGCGTCAGATGATTACATTGAGAATGATGGACTCAAGCTTCATGCACTCAGTGTGATGAATAAAGGAAAGTCCCACAGTTATGTAATAATGCTTCATCCAGCAACCTGTAGTGCGATTGATATGGCACAGTTTGCATACCACTTTTATGACTTGGGATTTAATATTTTAATTCCCGATGCCCGTGGTTGCGGTGAAAGTGAAGGGGATAACATCACATTTGGTATCGATGATGCCCGAGATGTGCCTTTGTGGGTGGATAAGATAATTGCCCTTGACCCCGATGCGGTTATTTTCCTTTATGGTGTAGGTATGGGAGGCTCTGCGGTTACAGTGGCCGCCGGGGAGCAGTTGCCCTCTAATGTTAAGGGTGTCATCGAGGACAGCGGCTACAATGACCTTGAAGCCGTGTTCAAGCACAATGTTGAAAATCTTTATAATAAAAACAGTTTCCCCGCACTTGCTATTGCAAAGGTTTATGTGGAGTCTGCAAAGGGCTGGAGTTATGATGTTCCTTTGGTGGAGGAAAGTGTGAAGAAAATCAAAATTCCGATTTTGTTTATTCACGGCGGTGACGATAAAATCGTGCCTGTTGACCAGAGTAACGATATGTTTGAAGCTTGTCGTGGAAAAGGCTCTGACCATGTTTATATGACGGGTGCAGCACATTGCCGTAGTATGCACACTGACTCTGTAAAGTATTGGCGATATGTGGATGAATTTATTTTAGATAATATGGAATGATAAAAAGCACTTCTGTGGAAGTGCTTTTTCAACTTTAAATTTAAAATTAAGGAACTGCGTTGCAATTATAATCGCACTTGCGCCAGAAATTTTAAATTTAAAGTTTATCATTTAAAATTATAATACAAATCCCTTGACAAACGGCGATTACTCTGTTATAATGCACTCCTGTAAAGTTAAAGTTCTTTACACCACTTGTGAGGGGAGGGTCATTATGGCAAAGAATCTTGATGTTGTTTTACTTGCGGATTTTTATGGTGAAATGCTTACCGAGAATCAGCGTAAATTCATTGAGTATTACTATAACGACGACCTTTCACTTGCTGAAATTGCCCAGAATGAGGGCATCACAAGGCAGGGTGTGCGTGACGCTGTAAAGCGTGCAGAAAATCAACTTTTTGATATGGAAAAGAAGTTGGGTTTTGCAGCACGTACCCACAAAATTAACGAGGCGCTTGATAAGATTATTGAAAGCACCGAGGTTATTAACAATTATAATATGAATGTTTCACTTTCACGCGAGGTGAACGATGCGGTTGTTGATATCAAATCCGTTATCGATTCACTTACTGAATAAAGGGGGGTAACCAACATGGCTTTTGAAGGACTTTCCGACAGACTTGATAATGCCTTTAAAAAGTTGAAAAGCAAGGGTGCCCTTACCGAATCCGATGTACGCGAGGCTATGCGTGAGGTGCGACTTGCACTTCTTGAAGCCGACGTTAACTATAAGGTTGCTAAGGATTTTACAAATTCCGTAACAGAACGTGCTATTGGTGCCAAGGTTATGGAAAGCCTTACTCCCGCACAGATGGTTATCAAAATAGTTAACGAGGAGCTTACCGCCCTTATGGGTGGCACACAGGCAAGACTTGCGTCTGCACCGCATCCGCCAACAGTTGTTATGATGTGTGGTCTTCAGGGTTCAGGTAAAACCACTCACAGTGCTAAAATTGCTCTTAAGCTTAAGGAACAGGGTCACAGACCTCTCCTTGTTGCTTGTGATATCTATCGTCCCGCTGCTATCAAACAGTTGCAGGTTGTGGGTGAGCAGATTGATGTTCCCGTTTTTGAAATGGGCACAGAAAACCCCGTTAAAATAGCAACAGAGGCTATCAAGCTTGCTAAAGATAACGGTTATGACTATGTTTTCCTTGATACTGCAGGTCGTTTGCATATTGACGAACAGCTTATGCAGGAGCTTAAGGATATTAAATCAAGCGTTAAACCCCACGAGATTCTTCTTGTTATCGACTCAATGCTCGGTCAGGATGCCGTGACTGTTGCCTCAACCTTTAATGAGGCACTCGGTATTGATGGTCTTGTTCTTACAAAGCTTGACGGTGACACACGAGGCGGTGCTGCACTTTCCGCAAGGGCAGTTACAGGCAAACCCATTAAGTTTGTCGGTGTCGGTGAAAAGCTTCAGGACCTTGATGTTTTCCACCCCGACAGAATGGCAGGTCGTATCCTGGGTATGGGTGATGTGCTTTCACTTATCGAAAAGGCTGAAACCGCACTTGATGAGAAGAAAGCCGAGGAGCTTGAAAAGAAGCTTCGTCAGAACAAGCTTGACCTTAACGATATGCTTATGCAGTTTGAGGAAATGAAGAAGATGGGTCCCATGAAAGACCTTATCTCTATGATTCCCGGTCTTAACAAAAAGGTTAAGGATACCGATGTTGACGATAAGCAGATTGACTATACAATGGCGATTATCCGTTCTATGACTATGAAAGAACGCGAGAATCCCGATATAATCAATCCATCTCGTAAGCGTCGAATTGCTGCAGGCTGTGGTATGCAGGTTGAAGATGTTAACAGACTTCTCAATCAGTACCGCTCAATGCAGAAGCTCTACAAGCAGCTTAACGGCAAGGGCTCAAAGAAAATGATGAAGCGTATGCAGCGCATGGGTATGGGCGGAGGAATGCCCGGCATGGGTGGCATGGGTGGATTCCCAATGTAAAACTCGTTTTACATTGTATTTGCGCGTAGCGCAACCTCATTATGAAATACTTCATCCATAATTAGTCTTTAAACACAGCAGTGTTTAATATAAATCAGTTTATTATTATATTTTACTTTTCGGAGGTAATTAAAATG
Source organism: Acutalibacteraceae bacterium (assembly GCA_045643925.1). Taxonomy (GTDB): domain Bacteria; phylum Bacillota; class Clostridia; order Oscillospirales; family Acutalibacteraceae; genus DTU089. Next base: position 3,773 of record JAZRFZ010000066.1, read on the forward strand.
GCAGTAAAAATTCGTCTTCGCCGTATGGGCGCAAAGAAAGCACCTTTCTATCGTGTAGTTGTAGCAGATTCACGTTATCCTCGTGATGGCCGCTTCATTGAAGAAGTTGGTTACTACAACCCCGTAGCAAATCCTGCAGAAATCAAGATTGATGCAGAAAAGGTTACAAAGTGGATTCAGAACGGTGCTCAGCCTACTGACACAGTTCGTGATATTCTCAAAAAACAGAACATCATTAAGTAATTTAGGTGACGATAATGAAAGAATTGCTCGAAACAGTCGCAAAGGGTCTTGTTGAGACTCCCGACGCAGTCGAGGTCACTGTTGACGAACCCAATGAAGAGGGTGTTGTCGTTTATCATCTTCATGTCGGTCCCGACGATATGGGCAGAGTTATCGGCAAACAGGGCAGAATAGCTAAGGCTATCCGTACAGTTATGCGTGCGGCGGCTGTCCGTAAAGATGTTAAGGTACAGGTCGATATCGACTAAAACAAATGGGGGATGGTAACCATCCCCCTTAGTTTATTTTTTGAAAGATTGATTTTATGATTAAAGATTATCTTGAAATTGGACAGATAGTAAGTACACACGGCATCAGGGGAGAGGTACGCCTGAATCCTTGGTGTGACGGTCCCGAATTTGTTAAGAAGTTCAAAACTCTCTACCGTGATGATAAGGGAGAGTCTTTCTTTAAGGTGCTTTCCTGTCGTCCTCACGGCAACATCGCCGTTGTGAAGCTTGAGGGTGTTGATACTGTTGAACAGGCAAAGGCACTTAAGAATAAGGTTCTTTATATGAAAAGGGCAGATGTGAATCTTCCTCAGGGTAAGTGGTTCATTTCAGAGCTTATTGACTGTCGTGTTATTGATGCAGATGATAATACTGTTGAATACGGTGTTATTACCGATGTGGATTCGGGTCTTGCAAATGACGTGTGGTATATAAAAACTGATGATGGCAACGAGGTGCTTATACCTGCCATCAAGGACGTTGTTATAAACTGCGACGTTGAAAATAACAGGGTATATATCCGTCCGTTAAGGGGGCTTTTCGATGAGGATTGATATTCTGACACTTTTTCCCGAAATGTGTGAAGCAGTTATGGGCGAAAGTATTATCGGTAGAGCCCGTCAGGCTGGTAAGGTGGAAATCAATTTCCATCAGATTCGTGAGTTTGCAATTAACAAACACAATCAGGTGGATGATACACCTTATGGCGGCGGTGCAGGTATGCTTATGATGGCACAGCCAATATACGATTGCTTTATGAAGGTGTGTAATGAGGCTGAAACAAGACCTCACTTTATCTATATGTCACCCTGTGGCAAAACCCTTACACAAGAGAGGGTTAAGGAATTGGCAGAAATGCCCAATATTGCCATTCTCTGTGGCAGATACGAGGGTGTTGACCAGAGAGTGATTGACGAAATAGTTGACGAGGAAATCTCAATCGGTGATTACGTAGTTACAGGCGGTGAAATGCCTGCAATGATTCTTGCCGATGCAGTTTCACGTATGCTTCCCGGTGTGCTTTCACAGCCCGAAGGATATATGGGGGAGAGCCACTATTCATCACTCCTTGAATATCCTCAGTATACAAAGCCACCTGTATGGCACGATATGGCAGTGCCCGAGGTTTTGTCATCGGGGCACCATGCAAACATAAAAAAATGGCAACGCGAAAGGGCAATAGAGCGTACCCTCGAGCGTCGTCCCGAATTGCTTGAAAACGCAGAGCTGACAAAAAAAGAAACAGAGTTCCTTAAGGAACTGCAGACTGATAAATTATAAATTGTAAATTTAAAATTTTGGAACTGTGTTTGCAATTATAAGGCTTCGTGTCACTTCAACTTTGCGAGAGCAATATAATCGGCGTAGCCCCAATAATTTTGCATTCTGCATTTTGAATTTTGCATTAAAAAAGTAACCCTTGACCGACTATTGCCTGTCAAGGGTTACTTATGTTCGATTTTAGTATCTAGCATCATTTTGTATACCTCTCTTTCGTAGTTTAGGATTTCCCTTCCGCTTCGTTTTTACATCTACTGAATACACATCTTACTTTTTATTCCCTTAGGGGGGATTTTCCTTTATTCCTTATGTAATCGTTTACCGAAAGTTCTATCCTTCAGGTTTAACACCTAAAACGCATTCTGTTTTAACTTTAGTTGTACATCGGTACCACACTTTCGTTTTTTTATTTGCGTTTTGTATGTGCCATTGGAATCACGCCTTTAATTTATTTTGCGTTTTTACTTGTACACCGGTATCACCCTTTCTTCACCTATATAGTAGCACGGATTTTATCCTGTTTCAATTCGCAGATTTTATGAATGTAAAATCCTGTTTTTATGCAAAACACAGAACTTTTTTCGATCTTTCCAAAAAGCATTGACAAATTTTTAACACTTTGATATACTTGATATGTTGGCTGTTTGAAAACAGCTCTTTTTTTATGCAAAAATACAATAAATATACCACGTGAATGAGTATTCACCTGTTTATTGGTTATGTTCAATAATATGTTTCTACATTTATTGTTAATTTGCACAAATAGGAAATATGTTTTTTGCTAAGCTTTAGCGTTATAACCGAATTATGGTTGCGTTGGTAAAATGTTAACCCAATTTCGTTGACTTAAAGTTAAAAAGTGATATAATGTAGTAAGTGATATGCATATAAAATATGCTTTTTACGACAGTTGGACTATAATCAAATAATTTGAATGTGGGAGAATTATTATGTACGTTAAAGATGTAACAGTTCAGAATCAGGTTGGTCTTCACGCTCGTCCTGCAACTTTCTTCATCCAGAAGGCAAATGAGTTCAAATCATCAATCTGGCTTGAGAAAGAGGAAAGACGTGTTAATGCAAAGAGCCTTCTCGGTGTACTTTCACTCGGTATTATGGGTGGTACAGAGATTCGCATCATTGCAGGCGGTGTTGATGAGGAGCAGGCAGTTAACGCTCTCGTAGCACTTGTTGAAAGCGGCTTTGCAGAATAATTAAACTGTTGATTACGGAGCGGTAAAGGAAAACCTTTGCCGCTTTTTATTTTTAAATTGTATAAAAGTAGGTGAGTATATGGAACAAAGATTGCGAAGATTGAAGGATAAAGCCAATAAATTGCCCCTTACACCGGGTGTGTATATTATGAAGGACAAGGATGGCAATATCATTTATATCGGCAAGGCAAAGGCGCTGAAAAATCGTGTGAGCCAGTATTTTGGCTCTCAGGAAAAGCATCTCACAAAGGTGCGCCGAATGGTTGAAAATGTGCAGGATTTTGACTATATACTTACCGATAGCGAGTTTGAGGCACTTGTCCTTGAATGTAGTCTTATCAAGCAAAATGCACCGAAATATAACATTCTTCTAAAGGACGATAAGGGCTTCAGTTACATTAAAATTACCCGTGGATGGCGCAATATTTATGCGGTTCTTCAACAGGATGATGCGGAAGCAGATTACCTGGGTCCATACACCGCAGGTTACTCTGTAACCAAGGCGGTTGAACAGGCAAAGAAGATATATAAATTGCCTACCTGTAACAAGGTTTTTCCTCGTGATGCAGGTAAAGGCAGACCTTGTCTTAACTATCATCTTGGTCTGTGTTGTGCACCATGCTCGGGAAAAGTTTCGTTGGGTGAATATCTCAAAAGAGTTGATGGTGCCCTTGATTTTCTTAAGTTCGGCGGTAAGGAAACCATAAAGAAACTTACGGAAGAAATGGAACAGGCTGCAGAGAACCTTGAGTTTGAAAAAGCGGCAAATATAAGGGACACTATACGAAGTATTGAAAAGGTGGGCAGTAGTCAGAAGGTTGTTTCTTCCACCTATAAGGAGCAGGATGTTTTTGCCCTTAACATAATGGAAGGAAAGGCTTGTTTTGCGGTTTTGCGTTTCGGTGACCACAGTCTTTTTGACTCGGAACATTTTTTTGCTGACGAAACGGGTTCAGTTGAGAGTATGAGGGCAGAATTTCTTGTGTCATACTATTCAATGGATAGAAAAATTCCTCCGAGAATTGAACTTGACGGCGAGATTGAGGACAAGGAAAATATTGTAAGATATTTGTCTGAAAAACGAGGTTCAAATGTGACGATAGTTGTGCCGCAAAAAGGTGAACAAGCACGTCTTACGGAGATGTGCAAGTCAAATGCTATGCAGAAATTGTCAGAAAAATATCTCGGTAAGGACAAAGGCAAAGAAGCACTTGAAGAGCTGGCTATGATGCTTGGTCTTAAGGAAACACCGCGCTATATCGAGGCTTATGACATTTCACATACAGGTGGCAGTAACAATGTTGCGGGTATGGTTGTGTTTGAAAACGGTAAACCCTTGAAGAGCGCCTATCGTAGATTTTCTGTGAAAGGTTTTTCGGGTCAGGATGATTACCGCTCAATGGCCGAGGTTCTTGACAGACGCTTCAATGAATATAAAAAACATAGTGAAGAAGGGAAGAATGACGGCTTTGGCAGACTTCCCGACCTTATACTCCTTGACGGTGGTAAGGGCCAGGTTAATGCGGTGCTTCCTGTAATGACATCACATGGTCTGAATGTGCCCTTATTCGGTATGGTGAAGGACAGTAAACATCGTACTTCGGCTATTTCCACAGGTGGCGGAAGAATCGATTTCAATGTCCGTAAAAAGGCGTTTCAGCTTGTGACAAATATACAGGATGAGGTTCACAGATATGCTGTTGCTTACCACAGAAAAAAGCACACTAAATCAGCACTTTCCGCAACGCTTACGGAGATAAAGGGTATTGGTCCTGCAAAGGCAAAAGCTCTTATGATAAAGTTCGGTACATTGGAGAGAATAGGTAATGCAACCGAGGACGAGCTCCTCAGTGTGAAGGGTATTACTGCTGAAAATGTGAAAGAAATTAAAAAATCTTTTCATGGTGAGTAATTTTGTAAAAAAATAAATAAAAAAGTCATTTTTAGTCGTTTAAAAGGTGCAAAAAACTTGACAAATACACCCTTTTAATGTAATAATAAAATGATTTCATATATATGTTGGTGAGGATAGTTCTTAATATTTTTCAATGCATATTTTTGCCAACTTATGTTTGTATGAAAGAGAGTTGTTTTTAAATGCGAGTTATAACAGGCTCGGCAAGGGGCAGACGACTCAGAACCCTTGAGGGTGACAGTGTACGTCCCACAACCGACAAAGTTAAAGAGTCTATATTCAACATCATCCAGTTCGATGTTGAGGGCGCAAGGGTGCTTGATATGTTCTGCGGTTGCGGTCAGCTTGGCATTGAGGCTCTCAGCCGAGGTGCAGAGTTTGCCGTGTTCACGGATATTTCAAGACAGTCTGTTGCTGTGACGGAAGAAAACCTTGAGCACACCGGCTTCCGCAATGTTGCCAAAACAGTTGTGACAGATTCTCTGTCATATCTTGACAGAACATCTGAAGTTTATGACATTGCATTCCTTGACCCGCCCTACAGAGCAGGGATTATGGAGGATGCTATTGAGAGAGTAAGGCTTCACATTGCTGACGGTGGTATCATTGTCTGTGAAACTGATTCACACGAGGTTCTTCCCGAGGATATTGATGGCTTTACTTCAAAGAGGTATAAGTACGGCAAGATTGCGCTTACAATATACAGAAAGGGTGCTTGATATGGGTAAGACGGTTATATGCCCGGGTAGCTTTGACCCCCTTACAATAGGTCATCTTGACATTATCAAAAGGTCATCAAAAATCTTCGATAAGGTTATCGTTGTGGTGATGCGCAACCTCAGTAAGAATATTGGTAGTTTTACAACGGAGGAGAGAGTTGATTTCATCAGACGTTGTACAACAGATTTACCTAACGTTGAGGTTGATACTTACGCAGGACTTCTTGCAGATTATGCCCGTCTTAAGGGTGCATCTGCAGTAGTGAAGGGCTTGAGAGCCATTTCTGACTATGATGATGAATTTCGTCAGGCTCTCACCAACCAGAAGCTTAACCCGGAGATGGAAACCATCTTTATGGTTTCAAATGCTGAGCACATGTTCTTGAGCTCAAGCGTAGTTAAGGATGTTTGCAAATTAGGTGGAGATATAACAGATTTTGTCCCCCCCGAAATTTGTGACGATATAAAAAAACGATTAGGCAAGTAATAATCTATATAAGAAAGGAACGATTATAATGAGCAACATCGAAACATCACTTGAAAATATTGACAGAATCCTTGCTGAAGCAAAGGCAATGCCTTTCTCAACAAAGCTTCTTATTGATGAGGAAGAACTCTCAAGACTTGTTGAGGATATCCGCCTCAATATGCCTGTTGAAATCACACAGGCGAAGAAAATTGCTCAGGAAAGACGCGACATCCTCAATGATGCTGAAGCACACGCAGAGGAAATCATTGATAAGGCTCGTCAGAGAGCAGATATTATGATTGAACAGCATCAGATTACCAAAGAGGCAAAGGCTGCCGCTGACGGTATTCTCCAGCAGGCAAGAGACGAGGCTGCTGCAGTTCGTGCAGAGGCTAAGACTCACGCTCGCGAGATTATGGATAAGGCTGAGAGATGGTCTGACGATATCCGCAGAAGCGCAAGCTCTTATGTTGAAACAATTATCAGAGATACTGATGAAACACTCACAAAGAGCGTTAACGAGGTAAGAAAGCTTCGTCAGAGCGTTAGAGATGCTCTTTCACAGAACGCAGGTTCATCAAAGCCCAAATTTGACGAATAATTAAGGTGACTTTGCATAATGGAAAAAGAAAAGTTATGTTTACGCTGTATGAGGAAGATTGGCAGCAGTAGTGTTTGTCCCTATTGCCGCAATGAAAAAAGTGCCCCTCAGAAGGAGCCTTATCTTCCCCTTAAAACCGTTGTGGGCGGTCGTTACCTTATCGGTAAGGTTGTTGACTCTAACGGTGAAGGCTCTACATATAACGCCTTCGATATGGAGACAAAGCGTCCCGTTACACTCCGTGAGCTTTATCCTAAGGGATTGCTTACAAGGGGTGAGGGTAACTATTGCCTCGTGAATGTGGGTAAGGCTTCAGAGTTTATTGATGCTAAGGATGACTTCGTTAAACTCTGGCGCAAACTTTCCACCCTTACAGGTTACAAGGCGCTTACTCCTGCATCAGATGTTTTTGAGGATTTGGGTACGGTTTATGCCGTAACCGAGTTCCTTGGTGAGGGGCAGACTCTTCGTGAGTATCTCCTCAATAAAGAACAGGGTTATATCTCCTGGGAGGAGGCACGTGTTCTGTTTATGCCCGTGCTTTCTGCTCTTGGTGAGCTCCATGCTGCAGGCATTGTTCACGGAGGTATTTCTCCCACAACACTTGTTATTGATGCTAACGGTAAGTTGAGGATTACCGGCTACTGCATTCCGGCAATGCGTACCGAAAAGACTTCTATGGAAAGTGAGCTTTTCGACGGATATGCCGCTGTGGAACAGTATGGTATGAGTGCAGGTCCCGGAGCATACACAGATATTTATGCTTTTGCTGCAGTTCTTTACAGAGCACTTATCGGCAGTACACCTATGAGTGCCGCCTCAAGACTTACAAATGATAAGCTTATGATTCCCGGCAAATTTGCCGAGCAATTACCGGCTTATGTTATAAACGCTCTTGTTAATGCTTTGCAGATTCTTCCTCAGGACAGAACTGCAACTGCAGAACAGTTGAGAGATGAGCTTTCTGCGTCACCTGCAGCTGCGGGTACAGCAGCGGAGGCTTATTCATCTGCTTATGCTTCTCTCGATGATATTTACTCTGAGTCAATGTCAACGCTTGAACCCTTTGATGAAGTGGATGAGGAGTTTGAGGAGTATCAGAATCAGCCTCAACCTGTTAAGAAGAGCTCAATCGCAGTTCTTGTTATCAGCGGAATTCTCTTCCTTGCCATTCTCATTACCGTTCTTGTGGGCTTAGGTTCTAAAAATGATGGTGAGAATACTGACCTTTCAACTGATGAAATTTCTGATGTTATGGAAGATAGCACCGAAGCGGATACAACAGAAGAGCTTACAGATATTATTTCTGTTCGTGTACCCGATTTCTATGGTGAAAAGTACGACGATATCAAGAATAATGAGGATTATAAGGGCGTATTTATCTTTAAAACAGAGTATGAGGACAGCACAGAGGAACGCGGTACTGTTATTTCACAGGACAAAGCTGCAGGTAGAGAAATAACCTCTGAGGACCTTATTACAATTAAACTTACGATTAGTAATGGTATTTCTGTGCCTGACCTTGAGGGCGAAAAGGTTGATAATGCCGAGCAAGAACTTAAGGATTTAGGCTTCAAAAAAATCAAGAAGGAAGCTGCCAAAAAAGCTGATGATTCCAAGGATGAAAACAGAGTTTATCGTGTGGCTTACGAAGATCCGGAGACAGGTGATTGGGCAGAGATTTCCGGTGATGGCAGACTTTCTGCAAAAGATACAATAATCCTTTATTATTATGCTCCT
>JAZRFZ010000067.1:0-2934 GCA_045643925.1 Acutalibacteraceae bacterium
GTCAAAGGTCATATATTCAACCCATTCGCTCATCTCCTGAACTGTACCACTACCAAGATTGCCGTTAACATAAGAATCACAACCCAACTGACGGCAAAGCTCAAAATACTCGTGTGTGCCGAAGGAGTTGTCCTCAACAACGCCGCCCCAATGGGTATTTATCATCTTCTTACGATTTTCCTTTGGGCCAATACCATCTTTCCAATGATATTCATCAGCAAAGCAACCACCCGGCCAACGAAGAACAGGAAGACCCATTTCCTTAAGAGCTTCGACAACATCCTTACGCATACCATTCACATTAGGAATGGGTGAATCCTCCCCGACAAAGGTGCCATCATAGATACATCTGCCAAGATGTTCGGAAAATGTACCATATATATCCTTGTTAATTTTCGCAATTTTTTGATTTGGATTTATAAGATATTTCTGCATAACAAACCACCCCAAGAGATTTTTTGAAATTATACCATAATTTAGCAACCTATTTCAACACAAATCAATAAATCTGTAAATCAACCTCAGCTTCGCCATAACTTTCCGGAATTTTCTCGCGTTTTTTGACAACTCAAAATGGCGGTGAACCGCTATTCACCGCGGTTTGCGACATTTTTTGATATTATTTTGCAAAAAAATGATTTATGCAAATTACCCATTTTTGTCGATACTTACAATATTTAGAAAACGAGTCATAAATTTATTGCAATTTCATATTGTGTGGTATAAAATGATTAGCGTATTTTTAAAAGGTTCATTGAACCTATTCACGTAACTAAAGGAGTGTTACTAATGAGTTATATCAAAAACGTTATTGATGACGTTGCAAGAAAGCACGCTAACGAGCCCGAGTTCGTTCAGACTGTTACTGAAGTTCTTGAGTCACTTGCACCTGTTATCGAACAGCATCCCGAATATGAGAGATGTGCTCTCCTCGAGAGAATTGTTGAACCCGAAAGACAGATCACATTCCGTGTTTCCTGGACAGATGACCAGGGTAAAGTTCACGTTAATACAGGCTACCGTGTTCAGTTCAACGGTGCTATCGGTCCTTACAAGGGCGGTCTTCGTTTCCATCCCTCTGTTTATTCCGGTATTATGAAGTTCCTTGCTTTTGAGCAGACATTCAAAAACAGCCTTACAGGTCTCCCCATCGGTGGCGGTAAGGGTGGTTCTGACTTTGACCCCCGTGGCAAGAGCGATATGGACATTCTCCGTTTCTGCCAGTGCTTCATGACAGAGCTTTACAGACACATCGGCCCCGACGTTGACGTTCCCGCAGGTGATATCGGTGTTGGTGCTCGTGAAATTGGTTACCTTTATGGTCAGTACAGACGTATCAGAGGTGCTTTCCAGAATGGTGTTCTTACAGGTAAAGGCCTTTCATACGGTGGCTCACTTATCAGACCCGAGGCTACAGGCTACGGTGCTACATACTATGCTTGTGAAGTTTTCAAGCACTTCGGTGAAGATATCAAGGGCAAGACATTTGCTCTCTCAGGCTTCGGTAACGTTGCATGGGGCGCCGCAAAGAAGATTGCAGAGCTTGGCGGTAAGGTTCTTACAATCTCTGGTCCTGACGGATATGTTTACGATAAAGACGGCATCACAACAGACGAAAAGATTGAGTATCTTCTTGAAATGCGTGCATCAGGCCGTGATAAGGTTCAGGATTATGCTGACAAGTTCGGTGCAGAATTCCACCCCGGCGAAAAGCCCTGGGGCGTTAAGGTTGATGTAGCTATGCCTTGTGCTACACAGAACGAAATCAATATGGACGAAGCAAAGAAGCTTGTTGCAAACGGTGTTCAGTACTACATCGAGGTTGCTAACATGCCCACAACAAACGACGCTCTTGAATACCTCAAAGAGAATGTTAAGGTTGTTGCTCCCTCAAAGGCTGTTAACGCAGGTGGTGTTGCAGTTTCTGCTCTTGAAATGGGTCAGAACTCAATGAGATACAGCTGGACCGCAGAAGAGGTTGACCTCAAGCTCCAGCAGATCATGAAGGAAATCCACGATAACTCAGCTGCAGCTGCAGAGGAATATGGCCTTGGCTATGACCTTGTTGCAGGTGCAAACATTGCAGGCTTTATCAAGGTTGCAGACGCTATGATTGCTCAGGGTGTTCTTTAATATTTGATTTTAATTATTGTAAACGGTGTTGCCTTTTGGTGACACCGTTTTTAAATAGTTGTTTTGATGAGTATGTTCGGGTAAATATCCTCTATGTCATTCTCATTATCAGCTAGATTTGATAGAACTTGCTAGCATTTGCTTTCATTTACTTATAATCATCCCACTCTGCAAATTGCTAACCGCTGTTTGCTGTCAGCTACTTGCTATCCGCTTCACTCAATATAAATTTACACTTGAAATAAAAACAAAAATATGCTAAACTTGTAACCTATATTTTCCTGTTGCATAGTATATTATGTAACAGATTTCACATCATTGAGGTGCACAAAATGATTCACAACAATATTTTAGATGCTATGGGTAACACACCCATTATCCGCCTTAACAAAATGGTGGATGATGACAGCGCAGAGATACTTGTTAAATTCGAGGGTCTTAACGTTGGCGGTTCCATCAAAACCCGTACAGCTTACAATATGATACTCAGAGCCGAAGAAGAAGGCAAAATCAACAAGGATTCTATAATAGTTGAGCCTACAAGCGGTAATCAGGGCATTGGTCTTGCTCTGGTGGGTGCGGTAAAGGGCTACAAAACAATCATAATTATGCCCGACTCAGTAAGTGAGGAACGTCGCAAGCTTGTTAAACACTATGGCGCAGAGGTTATACTTGTACACGATGCAGGTAACATCGGCAAATGTATTGACGAGTGCTTACAGTTGGCACTTAAAATGCAAGAGGAAGATGAAAAAGTATTTGTTCCCCAGCAGTTCGAAAACCCTGCAAATGCAGAAATTC
>JAZRFZ010000068.1:0-3394 GCA_045643925.1 Acutalibacteraceae bacterium
TGTTGCAACAGTGAAGGTAACATCCTTTTTCTTGAGTGCGATATGAATACCTGTGCCTTCGCCTTCAATATGTAAACTGTGCTCGGTATCACAGGTATCTCTGTTGCCTGTGAGAATCTTGTCCACATCAACAGAATCTGCATCAAACTGGAAAACATAGTAACCCTTAAGCTTACCTTTGTCGTGAGTTCTTTTGCTTTGGTTGCAATCAGTCCAACAATAGAGGCGGTTATTCTCTTTATCGTACTCATATTCGCAGTTGTATTTAACAGGCAAAACTGAAATATAGCGGTCAAAATCCTTCTTGAAGCTTAATCTTACACAAGCACCATATTCTGTGGGTGTAAGTTCAAAATCGCAGAAAGATCTTTTGAGATAACACTTAAGGTAGTGGGGCTGCAAAATTGCTTTTTCGGGGTCATAGCCTGACCAACAATCCTCAAACGCTACATAGGGCTTTTCTATCTGTGGCATCATAGTAAATGCACTGTGCTCACTGATCCACGGGCTTGGCTGACGGGTAAGTCTAATACCCTCAACCGAGCGGTCACCGGGGTGATAGTACCAGCTGCCCCTTGATGTTTCGGTCTGCAGACTAAAAGCCGCAAAACCAAAGGGTCTTTGAACAAGGGGTAATGTGTTACCCTGTGAAAAACGATGCAGAGATTGTGAGCCCTGCTTAATATTAACATACTTAAGATAATTCATAAGAATACCTGCTTTCGAAGAGTATATTGGTATGATAGCATATATCTGAAGATGTTTCAATGATTGATATAAATCCATCAAATAATTTCTTCTTGTTTTTTTCGATTCAAATAACAACTCCCGCTTACCAAAGGGTAGGTAGGAGTTGTTTTGTGTGTTATTGTTTTATTCCTCGAAAGCCCATTTTTGTTGCATTATAAGTGCGGGTACATAGTCGCTTTCTCTTGTATAGAATGCGGTGATCAAACTGCCGTCGGGGAGTTCGATTGTTGAGGGGTAGCCCAAATCGTCAGTATCATATCCGTGGTGTATAATGCTTTCATCGCTCCAGGTTTCACCGCCGTCGGTGCTGAAAACCGCCCATATTCCGTAAGGTCTTTTTCTGTGTGAAAATGTTGAAATCAACGTACCTGATGAATGCATAAACAAGTGACCGGGGGCACCGCTATCATCGCGTACAATCTGTCGAGGCTTGCTCCAGGTTACGCCATTATCAAGTGATACTGACTGGTAAAGGGTGAATATAGTTTCTTCTGCATTTTCTGCACGTAAGTGGCAGATTATTCTTCCGTCATCAAGCTGAAGTGCGTGTGGCTCGTAGAAGTAAAGGTCTTTGAATTCTTCGTATTTATATATACCCAATTCACCACGTAATGTCATTTCTCCGGTTTCGGTATTGATTACGTGTGCTTCGATGTGGTTGTGTATGCCAAGTCTTCTGCCAACCCACAAAACAGTGCCATCATTAAGCACAGTGGGTCCGTGCGGTGATGAAACAGGTGATTTGTATATCCTGCCAAAGGTTTCGCCACAGTCCTTACTTATTCTGAAACTGATACCAAGAGCCTCTGCCTCATCTTCGGGAGAAATAGCGTTTATGTAGTCAAAGCATTCCTGGGTCTGTGGCATATTTTCTCTTTGAAATTCAAGCGTGTTGTTAAAGGTTGTTGCAATAAGACCACCTTCACCGAAAACGCAAAGCCCAACATCACGGTCATCAAGCACAGTATCAAAAACAGGTACGGGCTTTCCGTATGTTTCGCCATTATCGTCACTAAATGCTAAAACGCCCTTGCCAAAAGGACAGATATGCTCTACTCGGTAACCTGATGCACCAACGCAGATTCTACCGTTCTGAAGTTTTGCGATAGTAGGCCACGCAAAATATGCGTGGTGGCTCTCAGTATTTGTCATAACAACCTTTTGTGAGCCGATTAGTTTTATATTCAAGAGAAAATCACCTCTGTCAAATTATAAACTTATTTTATACAATTATACTGTTTGTGTATTTATTTTACAGTAATTTTAAAAAGTCTTGCTCCGTGTGAATTAACCTTTGCCGAAAATTCGCCTTCAGTTACTGTGTATTCCTCGTGTGCCCACATATCCCAGACGCTGTATTTAACACCGCCGATTGAAATATCGGTAATATCGAAGCTGATTTCTCGTTCTTCGTCATCTGTGTTAAAGAGAGCAACATATTTGCAGTTCTCACCATTAGATGTCCAGATAATTTCACCTTTGCCGTCGGTTTCTTCACGCTTGAACTGTCTTGCACCGCTTGAGTTCTTAAGCATATCAATAAGCTCTCTGTTCTGAAGAAGTGAAAGGGTGAATTCATCGTTCTCACGCATTTCACCACCCATCATAAGAGGGGAACGGAAGATACCCCAAAGGGTCATCATTGTTATCTGCTCGTCGTGGGTAAATCTTGTATAACGATTTCTGTATTGGGGAAGTTCTTCGGTAATCTGAATCCTGCCCAAGGGGAGCATATCGCAATCGGGCCAAGCACCGGGCTGAACATATTCCTGCCAAGCATAGCAACGCTCAAACATAGCGTGAAGCTTACTCCATTCGTCCCAAAAGTCGCCTGTCATACGCCACATATTTGCGTGTGCTGCAAGGTGCTCGTGTTCCCATACGGGTGCAGGGCCGGGAGAAAGACTGAGAACCATATCTCTACCGCATTTGTCGATAGCTTTTCTGAGCATTTCAATTTCTCTTCTTGCAGAATAAGGGTTATCGGGGTACATCTCTGTGTTGGCAATATCGTCGCACTTGATGTAGTCCACATCCCAAGATGCATAAAGCTCGAATATTGAATCGTAATATTCCTGTGCACCTTTATTGTCGGGATAAAGACCATACATATCAGGGTTCCACTTGCAAATTGAGGTGGGATTTGCAATATCTTTGGCAGTAACGCCCTCACACTTTATTTTTGTGTTCTGGTGTGCTGCCTGTCGTGGAATACCTCTCATAATGTGAATACCGAATTTAAGACCGAGGGAATGTATGTAATCTGCAATAGGCTTGAAGCCTTTTCCACCTGCAGAGGAGGGGAATCTTTCAACTGACGGAATAAGACGTGAATATTCATCCATACAGAGTGGAGCAAAATAGTTGTAGTAAAAGCTGTTTGCAGTTGGCTCGGACCACTGAATGTCGCAAACAACATATTCCCAACCAAAGTCCTTAAGATGCTTTGCCATATAATCTGCATTGGCAAGAAGCTGTTCTTCGTTAACAGCCGCACCATAGCAGTCCCAACTGTTCCATCCCATGGGTGGAGTAAGAGCAAGTTTTTTGTGCATAAATAATCAGTCCTCTTTAAAATACTTATCTGTTACAACCATTGTACCATCCCGAACAACCAAAAACAAGATTCTCTTATTTTATTTTT